>NZ_JBITDA010000001.1:417461-728167 GCF_044453765.1 Streptomyces sp. NPDC051636
GCCCCCCTATCCCGCCGCCCGGGGGGGGCCCCCCCGCCGCGGCCGCGCCCCGCGCGCGGGCGCGCGTCGTGGGCTGCGCCGGGCTCCCCCGCCTCCGCCCGGGGGGCGGCCGCCCCCCCCCGGGGGCCGCCCGCCCCTCGCGCGCGTGCGGCCCTTACGGGGCAGAATGCGAGGCGTGAACGCCGACAGCCCCAGCGCCCCGGGCACAGCCCCGCCCGCCGCCCGGCGGGGACGGCTGGCCGTGCCCGCCGGCATCCTCACCGCCGTCGCCGGAGCTTTCGCATACGTCGGGGCCGTCGACCCCAACCAGCCCGGCCACTACCCGGTGTGCCCCCTGCTGCGCTACACCGGCCTGTACTGCCCCGGCTGCGGCGGCCTGCGCAGCGCGCACGCCTTCGTCCACGGGGACCTGCTCACCGCGCTCCAGGACAACGCGGCGGCCGTGGCCGGCTACCTGGACTTCGCGGCGCTGTGGACCGTGTGGGTGGTCCGCGCGGTACGCGGACGGCCCCTGCGGATCGACCCGGCACCGGCGCAGCTGTGGGCCGCCGGGGCGTTGCTGCTGGTCTTCACCGTGGTCCGGAACCTGCCGTTCGGCGGCTGGCTGCACCCTTGACCGGCCGGTGAACGTCCAGGTGGTGGGATCGGCGTCAACCGGATGCGAGGCCTCGGCCCTCCTCCGGATACCATCGCAGTGACCATGGGTTTTCAATGGATTCTCAACCGCCTGGAAGAACCGTCTGGAAGGGGGCCGCTCGCGTGAGTGTGCTCGACGAGATCATCGACGGAGTCCGTGCCGACCTCGCGGAGCGGCAGGCGCGCGTCAGCCTCGACGAGCTCAAGGAGCGCGCGGCGAAGGCTCCCGCCGCCAAGGACGGTGTGGCCGCGCTGCGCGGCGAGGGCGTCAAAGTCATCTGCGAGGTCAAGCGCTCCAGCCCCTCCAAGGGCGCGCTGGCCGCGATCGCCGACCCGGCCGGGCTCGCCGCGGACTACGAGGCGGGCGGCGCGGCCGTCATCTCGGTCCTCACCGAGCAGCGCCGCTTCGGCGGCTCGCTGGCCGACCTGGAGGCGGTCCGGGCCCGTGTGGACATCCCGGTCCTGCGCAAGGACTTCATCGTCACGTCGTACCAGCTGTGGGAGGCCCGGGCGTACGGCGCCGACCTCGCGCTGCTGATCGTCGCCGCCCTCGACCAGCCGGCCCTGGAGTCGCTGATCGAGCGCGCCGTCTCCATCGGTCTCACCCCGCTCGTCGAGGTGCACGACGAGGACGAGGTCGAGCGCGCGGTGGACGCGGGCGCCAAGGTGATCGGCGTCAACGCGCGCAACCTCAAGACGCTCGAGGTCGACCGCGGGACGTTCGAAAGCGTCGCGCCGGAGATCCCGGACCACATCGTCAAGGTCGCCGAGTCCGGCGTCCGCGGCCCGCACGACCTCATCGCCTACGCCAACGCGGGCGCCGACGCGGTGCTGGTCGGCGAGTCCCTCGTCACCGGCCGCGACCCCAGGGCGGCGGTCTCCGACCTGGTGGCGGCCGGCGAGCACCCCGCACTGCGGCACGGCCGGGGCTGATCTCCCGGTAGAGTTGGCGCCGATGACTCTCTCGCTCACCGTGACGGCCGTGGACCGGTACGCCCGCCTCGCGCGGGGCTGCCGCCCGCGTGGCTGCCGCGCGCCCGCACGCCGGGTGCACGGCCGCAGGGTGCGGTACGTCATCGGTGACGAGCCCGGGCAGGTAAACGGACGGCGATGGTGCGCCCCTTAAGGGGCGCGGGGCTGTACCCGATCATGCGGCTCCGCCGCGTGGGCGCGACAAGCCACACTCGGCCCGCGGCCGACTGACAACCCCCGCCCCCACGGCGATCAGTCTTCCCACACTCACCGTGAGGTTTCCGCATGCCCAGCGAGTTCTTCATTCCCGACCCGGAGGGTCAACTCCCCAGCGCCGAAGGCTACTTCGGTGAGTTCGGCGGCAAGTTCATCCCGGAGGCGCTCGTCGCCGCCGTGGACGAGGTCGCCGTCGAGTACGACAAGGCGAAGGCCGACCCCGAGTTCGCCCGCGAGCTCGACGACCTGCTCGTCCACTACACCGGCCGGCCCAGCGCCCTCACCGAGGTGCCGAGATTCGCCGAACACGCCGGTGGCGCCCGCGTCTTCCTCAAGCGCGAGGACCTGAACCACACCGGCTCCCACAAGATCAACAACGTGCTCGGCCAGGCCCTGCTCACCAAGCGCATGGGCAAGACCCGCGTCATCGCCGAGACCGGCGCCGGCCAGCACGGCGTCGCCACGGCCACCGCCTGCGCCCTGTTCGGCCTCGAGTGCACCATCTACATGGGCGAGATCGACACCAAGCGCCAGGCCCTCAACGTGGCCCGCATGCGCATGCTCGGCGCCGAGGTCGTCGCCGTGAAGTCGGGCAGCCGCACGCTGAAGGACGCGATCAACGAGGCGTTCCGCGACTGGGTGGCCAACGTCGACCACACCCACTACCTGTTCGGCACGGTCGCCGGTCCGCACCCCTTCCCGGCCATGGTCCGCGACTTCCACCGCGTGATCGGCGTCGAGGCCCGCCGCCAGCTCCTGGAGCGCGCCGGCCGTCTCCCCGACGCCGCCATCGCCTGCGTCGGCGGCGGCTCCAACGCCATCGGTCTCTTCCACGCCTTCATCCCGGACGAGGGCGTGCGGCTCATCGGCTGCGAGCCCGCGGGCCACGGCGTCGAGACCGGGGAGCACGCGGCGACCCTGACCGCGGGCGAGCCCGGCATCCTGCATGGCTCCCGGTCCTACGTCCTGCAGGACGAGGAGGGCCAGATCACCGAGCCGTACTCGATCTCGGCCGGTCTGGACTACCCGGGCATCGGGCCCGAGCACTCCTACCTCAAGGACTCGGGCCGCGGCGAGTACCGCGCGGTCACCGACGACGCGGCCATGCAGGCCCTGCGCCTGCTGTCGCGCACCGAGGGCATCATCCCGGCCATCGAGAGCGCGCACGCCCTCGCGGGCGCCTTGGAGGTCGGCAGGGAGCTGGGCAAGGACGGGCTGATCGTCGTCAACCTCTCCGGCCGCGGTGACAAGGACATGGACACGGCCGCCCGCTACTTCGGGCTGTACGACACCGACGCCGAGGTCGCCGCCAACGCGGCCGACACCGCCGAGATCGAGGGGGACGCCAAGTGAGCGGGAACATTCAGCTGCTGTCGGACACCCTCGCCGCCGCCAAGGCGGAGGAGCGGTCCGCGCTCATCGCCTACCTCCCGGCGGGGTTCCCGACCGTGGACGGCGGCATCGAGGCGATCAAGGCCGTCTTCGACGGCGGCGCCGATGTCGTCGAGGTCGGTCTGCCGCACAGCGACCCGGTCCTGGACGGCCCGGTCATCCAGACCGCCGACGACATCGCGCTGCGCGGCGGAGTCAAGATCGCCGACGTCATGCGGACGGTCCGGGAGACGTACGACGCCACCGGTAAGCCGGTGCTCGTGATGACGTACTGGAACCCCATCGACCGCTACGGCGTCGAACGCTTCACCGCCGAGCTGGCCGAGGCGGGCGGCGCGGGCTGCATCCTGCCCGACCTGCCCGTCCAGGAGTCGGCGCTGTGGCGCGAGCACGCCGACAAGCACGGCCTCGCGACGGTCTTCGTCGTGGCGCCGAGCAGCAAGGACGAGCGGCTCGCCCGGATCACCGCGGCGGGCAGCGGCTTCGTCTACGCGGCCTCGCTGATGGGCGTCACCGGCACCCGCGAATCGGTCGGCGCGCAGGCCCAGGACCTGGTGGAGCGCACCCGGGCCACCGGCACCGACCTGCCCGTCTGCGTCGGGCTCGGCGTCTCCAACGCCGAGCAGGCCGCCGAGGTCGCCGGCTTCGCCGACGGCGTGATCGTCGGCTCGGCCTTCGTCAAGCGGATGCTGGACGCGCCGGACGACGCGGCGGGTCTCGAGGCTGTCCGCGCGCTCGCCGGTGAGCTGGCGAAGGGCGTGCGCGGCCAGGCGTGACGCGGCGGTACGTGATCATTCGGTCACTCGAAGGGGTGGACCTGGGGCCGGGGAGGCGCGCTGCGCCTCCCCGGTTCGTTCTGGGGGTGTGAGCGAGAAGAACCGTGATGGAAAGCGCACCGCCCGGGAGCGGCTGGCGGTCGAGCGCGAGAAGCAGAAGTCCGCGGAGAAGCGACGGCGCGCGCTGATCGTCGGCGCGAGCGTCGTCTGCGTCCTGGGCCTCGCGGCGGTGATCGGCGTGGTCGCCGCCAACGCGGGCAAGGACAAGGGCGGCGACAAGGCGGGCCCGGTGGTGGCGCCTTCTGGGGCGCAGGGCAAGGACAGTCTCGCCATCCCGGTCGGCAAGGACGGCGCCAAGCCGACGCTCACGGTGTGGGAGGACTTCCGCTGCCCGGCCTGCCAGGCCTTCGAGACGGTGTACCGGCCGACGCTTCACGAGCTGACCGACGCCGGGAAGCTCAGAATCGAGTACCACCTGGTCACGCTGATCGACGGCAACCTCCGCGGCAGCGGCTCCCGCCGCGCGGCCAACGCCGCGGCCTGCGCTCAGGACGCCGGGAAGTTCCGCGCGTACCACGACGTGCTGTACGAGAACCAGCCCAAGGAGACGGACGACGCCTACGGCAGCGACGCCAAGCTGATCGAGCTGGCGGGCAAGGTCCCCGGTCTCGACACGGCGGCCTTCCGCACGTGTGTCAACGACGGCACGCACACCAGCTGGGTGGTGAAGTCCAACAAGGCCTTCCAGGCCGGCGGCTTCACCGGCACGCCGACCGTGCTGCTGGGCGGCAAGAACATCGTCGAGGACCGGACGATGACCCCGGCGAAGCTGAAGCAGATGGTGGAGGCGGCCGACAAGGGATGAGCCGGCCGCGGACGAGAGCCGGCCAGGGCCACGCGTTTCTCACACCCCTGTTACGCACCCGTAGCCGGGCTGCCTGCCGCGCGCCCGGCCCGGCACGGTAGCGTCGACCCTGCCATGGAACTTGCCTACATTCCCAGCCCGTCGCGCGGGGTGATCCACCTCGGCCCCATTCCGCTGCGCGGCTATGCGTTCTGCATCATCATCGGCGTCTTCGTTGCCGTCTGGCTCGGCAACAGGCGCTGGGTCGCCCGCGGCGGGCGGGCCGGCACGGTGGCCGACATCGCGGTCTGGGCCGTGCCCTTCGGCCTGGTCGGCGGCCGGCTCTACCACGTGATCACGGACTACGAGCTGTACTTCAGCGAGGGCCGTGACTGGGTGGACGCCTTCAAGGTGTGGCAGGGCGGTCTCGGCATCTGGGGCGCGATCGCGCTCGGCGCGGTCGGCGCGTGGATCGGCTGCCGGCGCCGGGGCATCCCGCTGCCCGCGTACGCCGACGCCATCGCGCCCGGCATCGCCTTCGCCCAGGCCGTCGGCCGCTGGGGCAACTGGTTCAACCAGGAGCTGTACGGGCGCGAGACGCACCTTCCGTGGGCGCTGCACATCACCTCCTCCGAGGGCGGCCGGGTGCCGGGCTACTACCACCCGACGTTCCTGTACGAGTCCCTGTGGTGCGTCGGCGTCGGCTTCCTGGTCATCTGGGCCGACCGCCGCTTCGAACTGGGCCACGGCCGCGCGTTCGCCCTGTACGTCGCCGCGTACTGCGTGGGCCGCGGCTGGATCGAGTACATGCGCGTCGACGACGCCCACCACATCCTGGGCCTCAGGCTCAACGACTGGACCGCGATGATCGTGTTCCTGCTCGCGGTGGTGTACATCGTGGTGTCGGCGAAGAAGCGGCCGGGGCGGGAAGCGGTGGTGGAACCGGGTGTCTCCGACGGTTCGGCCGACGGGGAGACCGGGGCCGAGACCGGGGCCGGGGACGAGGCCGGGCCGGATGCCGTGGAGGCGAAGGACAAGGCCGGGCCGGATGCCGTGGAGGCGAAGGACGAGACCGAGCCGGCGACGAAGAAGAGCTGACAGCGCGGTGTACGACACGGAGGGCGCCCGGGGTTTCACGGGCGCCCTCCGCGTTCACCCCCTGCGCGCCAGCGACAAGGTTCGCTGGGCCGCCGCCACCACCGCCGCGTCGACGAAGCGGCCGTCGGGAAGGGCCAGGGCGCCCTGGCCCGTTGCCGCCGCCTTGATGATCGTCTCCGCCTGCTCGATCTCCGCCGGCGTGGGGAGATACGCCCGCTCGATCACCGGAAGCTGCCGCGGGTGAATCGCGGCCCGGCCGAGGAAGCCCAGGGCGCGGCCGTGGGCGCAGGAGGCCGCCAGGCCCTCCAGATCGCGGATGTCGGGGTGGACCGACTGGGGCGGCGGTTGCAGCCCCGCCGCACGCGCGGCGACGACCACCCGGGAGCGGCACCAGTCGAGGCCCGCGTCGTCCCGTACGCCGAGGTCGGCCCGCAGGTCCGCCTCGCCCAGGGCGATGCCCCGCAGCGACGGGTGGGCGGCGGCGACGCCGTAGGCCCGCTCGATGCCCAGCGCGGTCTCCAGCAGGGCGAACAGGGGCAGCGCGGTCCGCTTCGCGACGCCCACCACGGCCTGCGCCGACGTCACCTTCGGCAGCCGCAGCCCGGCCACACCCGGCAGCGCGGCCACCGCCAGGACGTCCGCCGCCGCCCACGGCCCGTCCAGGGCGTTCACCCGGACGTGCACCGGAACCGGCTGGGGATCGGACAGCAGCTCGGCCGTGGCCGCGCGGGCGTACGCCTTGCGGTCGGGGGCGACCGCGTCCTCCAGGTCGGCCACCACGACATCGGCGCCCGAGGCCACCGCCTTGGCGACCACGTGCGGGCGGTCGCCGGGGGCGTACAGCCAGGTCAGCGGGAACGGGCTCACAGGGCGCCCTCCTCGCGCAGGGCGCGCAGCTCGTCCGCGGTCAGCCCCAGCTCGGTCAGGACGGCCTCGGTGTCCGCGCCGTGCGGACGGCCCGCCCAGCGGATCGCGCCGGGCGTGGCGGACAGCCGGAAGAGGACGTTCTGCATGCGCAGCGGGCCGAGCTCCGGGTCGTCGACGGTGGTGACGGTGTCCAGCGCCTGGTACTGCGGGTCGGCCAGCACGCCCCGTACGTCCTGGATCTCCGCCACCGCGGCCTCCGCCTTCTCGAAGGCCGCCAGGACCTCGGTGCGGGTGCGCCCGGCGATCCAGCCGCCGACCGCCTCGTCCAGCACGTCGGCGTGCGCGGCCCGGTCGGCGCCGGTCGCGAACCACGGCTCGTCGACCAGCTCCGGCCTGCCCACCAGGCGCATCACCCGTTCCGCGACCGACTGGGCGGACGTGGACACGGCGACCCAGGTGCCGTCGGCCGTGCGGTAGGTGTTGCGCGGGGCGTTGTTGGCGGACCGGTTGCCGGTGCGTTCCTGCACGTATCCCAGCTGGTCGTACCAGGTGGGCTGCGGGCCGAGGACGGTCAGGATCGGCTCGATGATCGCCATGTCGACGACCTGGCCGGTGCCGGTGCGGTCCCGGGCCGCGAGCGCGGTCATGACGGCGTACGCCGTCGCCAGACCCGCGATGGAGTCCGCGAGGCCGAACGGCGGCAGCGTCGGCGGCGCGTCCGGTTCCCCGGTGATCGCGGCGAAGCCGCACATCGCCTCCGCGAGCGTCCCGAAGCCCGGACGGTGGGCGTAGGGGCCGAACTGGCCGAACGCGGTGACCCGGGTGAGGACCAGCCCCGGGTTGGCGGCGGACAGCTCCGCCCAGCCGAGGTCCCACTTCTCCAGGGTGCCGGGGCGGAAGTTCTCGATCACGACGTCTGCGGTGGCGGCCAGCCGCAGGAGGGTGGTCCGGCCGCCCGGCTTGGACAGGTCCAGCGTCATCGTGCGCTTGTTGCGGCCGAGCAGCTTCCACCACAGGCCGACACCCTGCTTCGCCGGGCCGTGCCCGCGGGAGGCGTCGGGCTTCGCCGGGTGCTCGACCTTGATGACCTCGGCCCCGAAGTCGCCGAGCAGGGTGGCGGCCAGGGGGCCGGCGAAGAGGGTGGCGAGATCGAGGACGCGCAGACCGCTGAGGGGTTGTGGAGTACTCATGCGGTGTACTGCGCCTCGATCTCCGGGCGGTACGGCATCGAAGCCGACGCCCCCTCCCGCTGGACGGAGATCGCGGCCGCCGCGGCCGCCCAGGTCAGCGCCTCGCGCACCGGCCGCTCCTCGGCGAGGGCCACCGCGAGGGCGCCGACGAAGGTGTCGCCGGCACCGGTGGAGTCCACGGCGGTCACCCGGGGCGCGGCGAACACGAGCGGTTCGGCGCCCCTGGTCACGTACAGGCCGCCCGCCGCGCCCAGGGTGATCACGACCTCCGGGACCTGGTCGAGCAGGGCGGCTGCCGCGTCGAGCGGGTCGGTGCGGCCGGTCAGGGTGGCCGCTTCGTACTCGTTGGGCACCAGCAGGTCGACGGCGGCGAGGAGTTCGGGCGGGAGCGGCCGGGCGGGGGCCGGGGTGAGGACCGTACGGACGCCGTGCCGGCGGGCCGCGTCCGCGCCCGCGAGTACTCCGTCCAAGGGGATCTCCAACTGGAGGAGCAGCGCGTCGGCGGAGGCGATGACGCCCTCGTCACCGGGGGTGAGGTGGTCGACGGTGCCGTTCGCGCCCGGGATCACGACGATCGCGTTGCCGCCCTCGTCGTCCACGACGATGTGCGCGGTGCCGGACGGGCCCTCGACCGTGCGCAGGCTGTCGGTGTCCACACCGGAGTGTTCCAGGGTGGAGCGCAGCCGGGTGCCGAAGGCGTCGTTGCCGACCGCGCCGATCATCGAGACCGTCGCGCCGGCGCGGGCCGCGGCGATCGCCTGGTTGGCCCCCTTGCCGCCGGGGATCGTACGGAACTCCCGCCCCGTCACGGTCTCCCCGCGCTGCGGGGGCTTCTCGACGTACGCGACCAGGTCCATGTTCGTGCTGCCGAGTACGGCGATGTGGGTCATGGGCGGGGCACCTCCGGGTGGGTGAGCGTGTGGGTGAGGTGGGCGAGGGTGTCGAAACCGGTGCCGTCGAAGCCGGCGACGGATGTGGCGAGCCGGTTCTTCAGCGGGGACGTCCACCGGTCCGGGAGGGCGGTGGGGGAGCCGGCGAGCAGGGCGGCGACGCTGCCTGCCGTGGCTCCGTTGGAGTCGGTGTCCCAACCGCCGGACACCGCACGGCAGACGGAGCCGGTGAAGTCGCCGTTCGCGTGGGTGAGGGCGGCGGCGAGCAGGGCGGTGTTGGGGATGGCGTGGACCCAGTGGTAGGTGGGGGCGTGGGTGGCGTGGAGTTCGTCCACGACCTCGTCGAAGTCCTCGTGGGACGCGGCGAGCCGGATGGCGTGGTCGATCGCCGCGGCCAGGCGGGAGCGGGGCGGGATCACCGCGCGGCCGGCGCTCAGGCAGGTGTGGATGTCGTGGGTGCCGGTGGCGGCGGTGGCGATGGTGGCGGCGGCGAACATCGCCGCGTAGACGCCGTTGGCGGTGTGGGTGAGGGTGGCGTCGCGGTGGGCCTGTTCGGCGGCGGTGGCCGGGTCGCCCGGGTTGGTCCAGCCGTGGACGTCGGCGCGGATCAGGGCGCCGATCCATTCTCGGAAGGGGTTGCGGTGGCGGGCCGTGTGCGGGGGTTCGATGCCGGTGAGGAGGTTGCGGTGGGCGAGGCGTTCCGCGGTGAAGGTGCGGCCGGGTGGGAGCTCGTCGAGCCAGAGCCTCGCCACGTCCGTCGTGCTGAAGGTCTTGCCGTGGCGCTGGAGCAGGAGGAGGTTGAGGAGGGGGTAGTTGAGGTCGTCGTCCTCGGGCATGCCGTCGATGTTCTCGGCGAGGGAGGTCTGTGCCGAGCGGCGGTTCCAGGGGTGCGCTTCGAGGAGTTCTTCGGGGACGCCCCTTGCCGTGAACCAGGTGTTCAGGGGCCAGTTGCCGGCGGACCGGGCGAGTCGGCGGATGGCGTGGAGGGGGAGTTTCTCCACGGGTTTGCCGAGGAGGCAGCCTACGGCTCGCCCGAGCCAGGCGGCTTCGAGGGCGAGCGGGGTGGGGGCGGGTCGCGCGGTTCGCGCGGGTGGAGCGGGCCAAGCCGGGCAGCTGGCCTTGATCCTCGCCAGGTCAGTCGGCTCGTCCTCCGCCAGCCTGCTCGGCAGGTCCGCCAGTTCGTCCAGCAGGTCCTCCGCCAGCAGCCGCAGATACCGTGACGCCGGTTCCGTCGACGCCCCCGCCCCTGCCGGCGCCTCTCGGCCCCCCGCCGCCCGCCACCGCGCCGCGACCACCGAGGGCTCGCGTCCGTCCTGAGCCGCCTGGCGCAGCTCGTGGCCCACCAGGTCCTCCGGCTGGACCCAGGTCAGGCGGAGCATCCGGGGCCCCCGAGCTGGGCGAAGGCCGCCTCGTGGGACCGGCGGCGTCGTACGTCCCGGGCGAAGACCTCGCGGGTCACCTCCGTGAGCGTGCGGGCCGGTTCCCACAGGTCCAGGCGGCTGGCCTCGGCCACCGTCTTCGACCAGTCGTCCGGGACCGGTGAGCCGAGGGCGCCGGCGAGGGCGCCCGCCATCGTGGCGATGGAGTCGCAGTCGCGGCCGTAGTTGACCGAACCCAGGACCGCCTGGCGGTAGTCGCCGCCGGAGATCAGCAACATGCCCAGGGCGATGGGGAGTTCCTCGATCGAGTGGAGGCGGGAGGGGCGGCGGGCCGCCAGGGAAGGGGACCGGTAGTCGGGGCCCACCGTGTCGTACGGGGCCACCGCCTCGCGCAGTGGTGTCAGCGCCGGTTCGAAGTCCCCGTACCGCACCGCTGCTTCGCAGACCCGGTCGATCGCCTCCCGCGTGCCGTCCTTCGCCAGGTCCAGGCACGCGGCGACCACCGACTCCGGTGTCGCCCCCGGCGCGGTCGCCGCCGCCACCGCCGCCGCGAGGACGCCGGCCGCCTCACGGCCGTACGACGACTGGTGCGCACCGGCGATGTCCAGTGCCTCGGCGTACGCGGCCCGGGGATTGGCCGCGTTGACCAGGCCGACGGGGGCCATGTACATCGCCGCACCGCAGTTGACGATGTTGCCGGTGCCCGCCTCCCGGGGGTCGACGTGGCCGTAGGCCAGCCTGGCCACGAGCCATTTCTCCGCGAGGAAGACCCGGTGCAGGGGGAGCGCCTCCGCTTCCAGTTCCGGGATCCAGCGCGGGTTCGTCATCAGGTCGGGGACCAGGTGGTCGGCGATCGCGTACGCGTCGAGGTGGTCGCGGACCCGCGCGTACACCCGTACCAGCGCGTGCGTCATCAAGGTGTCGTCGGTGACGTGTCCGTCGCCCTTGTGGTACGGCGCGATCGGGCGGGCGGTGCGCCAGGCGTCGCCGTTCCACGGCCCGACGATGCCGTGCACGCGGCCACCGTGGCGTTCGGCGATCTGGTCGGGGGAGTAGCCCTCGACGGGGCCGCCGAGGGCGTCGCCGACGGCGGCCCCGACCAGCGCCCCGGTGATCCGCTCGTCGAGACCGGCCCCGCTGCCTTCTTCTCCTTTGGGGGTCATGTCCCGAATCATCCTCCTGGTCGGCCCGGTTGTGTGGCTTCCAGGAGTTCGGCGAGTTCCACCAGGTCGGTGCCGGTGAGGCGGGGGAGGGTGCAGCCGGAGAGGGTGCGGCAGGCGTCGCGCCAGGCTTGTGGGATCGCCTCGCCGCCGCCCAGCGCGCCGGTCAGGGCGCCGGCCAGCGCGGGGGCGGAGTCGGCGACCCGGGACAGGCAGGCCGCGGCGGGTACCGCCTCGCCGATCCGGCCGCGTGCCGCGGTGGCCAGGGCCAGGGCGACCGGGACCGTCTCGGCGGCGGCGATGCCGTAGCTGTAAACGTGGTCGACGATCTGGTGTTCGAGGAGCGGGACGATTCCGAAGGCGGTGTCGGTGTCCTGGACGAGGGCCAGCGCGTGGCGGGTGTTGCGGCCGATCTCCGTCTCGCCGGGCAGCTCGGCGAGCGCCGCCGTCACACAGGACCCGGCATCCGCCCCGGCCAGGGCCAGCGCGAGGGCCGCCGCCATCGCCCGCGCGCCGTGCACGCCGTCGCCGTCCTGGGTGTAGCGGGCGTCGAACTCGGCCAGGTCGGCGGCGCGGGCCGGGTCGCCGGGGTGGGCCACGGCGAGCACACAGGCCCGTACGCAGGCCGCGTCGTCGAAGTAGTGCGGGTTGTCGTGGCCGGTGGCGGGCGGGCGCAGGCCGGCGGCGAGGTTGCCGAGTCCGGCGCGGACCGAGATCCGGGCGCGCAGGGGCAGCACCGCCGACTCGACCTCGGGGGCGCGTTCGGCGGCCGCGGCGACCTCGGAGGCGACGGCGGTCCAGGTCAGGTCGATGGCGGCGCGCATCCGGCGGGCCCGGCTCAGGTCCCCGAGCGCGCTGTCGTCCCCGGCGCGCAGGACCGCCTCGGCCGCGAACGCCGCCCACTCGGCGTCGTCGGAGGGGCCGAGGCGCAGCGGCTCCGGGGGCTGGTTGAGCGCGATCGGCACCGGGAGCGTGGTCGTCGCGTTCTGCTCGGCGAAGGTGTCCAGCTCGCGGGTGAGCCGCCGGGTCCACTCGGGCATCCGCGCGGCCCGATGCCGGGCGGCGGGCCAGCCGGCGGCGTCCCCGGCGGCGAGTCCGAGCAGCAGGCCCTCGATACGGCGGGTCATGGCCGGACCTCGTCCTGGTCGGCGGCGAGGACGTACGCGGCCGGGTCCCGCGTTTCCCTCCGTACGGCATCCCGCAGGAATCCCTCTGCGAGGTCCGGTACGACCATGTCCGCGCCCCACTTGCCGCCCTCCGCCGGGGTCAGCAGTTCCGCCACGTCCAGCACGTGGTGCCCCGCCATCGACGGCAGACAGCTCCCCCGCGCCGGGCCGATCGCCGCCGCCCATTCGGCCGGGATCGCCGAGTCACCCTGGGTCGCGCCTGCCAGGGCGCCCGCCACCGCGGCCGTGGTGTCGGCGTCGCGGCCCATGTTGACCGCGGTCAGGACGGCCTCCCGGAAGTCGCCGTCGGCCGCCGCGTACGCGCCGAAGGCCAGGGCCACCGCCTCCGGGGCGAGGTCGGTCCAGGGGTAGCCGCCGATGACGACGGCGGATCGGACAGCGCGTTCGCCGCCGTGGGCGACGGCCACGGCGCGACGCAGGGAACGGGCGGTCCAGGAGTCGTCCGGGACCACCGCGAGGGCGGCGGCCACCGCGGCGACGGTCGGGGCGCCCGCCATCGCCGCCGCGACCCCGGCCGCCACCGCCTGGCCGCCGTAGATGCCCTCGCCCTCGTGGCTGACCGAGCCGTCGATCGCCACCAGCCGGGCCGCCTCGGCGGGGCGGCCCGCCGCGAACACCCCGAAGGGTGCCGCCCGCATCGCGAGGCCGTCGCTCCAGGCGTGCCGGTGCTGGGCGGAGATGGGGGCGGCCAGGCCCCGCCGTAGGTTCTCCAGCGTGCCGCGCTCGCTGAACCCGGCGCCCCGGAAGGGGCCCTCCTCGCGGTCGGCGATCCACTCGTGCCAGGCCGCGTCGACGTGGGCGGGGGTGAGCGCGGAGCCGTGCCGCGCCAGCAGGAGGCCGGAGAAGATGGCGTACTCGGTGTCGTCCGTGCCGGCCGGTTTCTCGGCGACGTACCCGGTGATGCGGCCCCAGCGGGCGCGGATCTCGGAGGGCTTCATGTTCTCGGCCGGCGCCCCGAGCGCGTCCCCGACGGCCAGGCCGAGCAGCGCGCCGCGCGCCCGTTCGCGGATCGATGCCATACGGGCCTCACCTCCGGGGGAGCTCCGCCCAGAGCGCGGAGCCCTTTGCTCAGGTGTGCCACGGGAGCGGGCCGGTAGCGCCTGGGAGGCCGCCAAGTCACCCGTCCGGCATGGTCCGCCATGGTCGAAACCGCAGGTTAGCGCAGCCTTTCCTTGCTGGCGGGGAGGGAATCAGAGGCGTACGTTCGGTGTTGTCGAAAAGTAGAACTCGTCCAAAGTTAGCTTTGGCTAAGCTTTCCTGGGGGACCCTTCGTGGCCATCATCGATACCGAGGCGGTGCTGCACGAGGCGCACCGCGACAACCACACGCACCGCGACGTCAACGGCGGCTGGCTGCGCCCCGCCGTGTTCGGCGCCATGGACGGCCTGGTCTCCAACCTCGCCCTGCTGACCGGCGTCGCGGGTGGCTCCGTCGGCCATCAGACCATTGTCATCACCGGGCTCGCGGGGCTCGCGGCCGGTGCCTTCTCCATGGCGGCCGGCGAGTACACCTCCGTCGCCTCGCAGCGCGAGCTCGTCGAGGCGGAGCTGGATGTCGAGCGCCGTGAGCTGCGCAAGCACCCCCAGGACGAGGAGGCCGAACTGGCCGCCCTGTACGAGTCGCGCGGTGTCGAGCCGGAGCTGGCCCGCGAGGTGGCCCGGCAGCTGTCCCGCGACCCGGAGCAGGCGCTGGAGATACACGCCCGCGAGGAGCTGGGCATCGACCCCGGTGACCTGCCCTCGCCGCTGGTCGCGGCCGTGTCGTCGTTCGGGTCCTTCGCGCTGGGCGCCCTGCTGCCCGTACTGCCGTTCCTGCTGGGCGCGACCGTGCTGTGGCCGGCCGTGCTGCTGGCGCTCGCCGGGCTGTTCGGCTGCGGTGCGGTGGTGGCCAGGGTGACCGCGCGCACCTGGTGGTTCAGCGGTCTGCGGCAGCTCGCGCTCGGCGGTGCGGCGGCCGGTGTGACGTACGCCCTGGGCAGCTTGTTCGGAACGGCCGTAGGATAATGCGACCGGTACTTATGCGTTGGGCCGCATAAGTAGCCGTTACTCGCTGGTTTCGAATGCTTAATCACCGGGCATGAGCCGTAAGCGCTGCGGGCAATGACGCCTGCCGCGTACCCGCGGGGTGGGTGACGACGCTTTTCCCGCCCCCTCGGGCCGATGGACACCGATCTGATCGATGGTGTCCGGTTCGGCCCCACCCACTTCCGCCGCCGTGCGCGGCACCCCACCGCCACCCGCGGTGTCCGCATGTTGGAACGGAGTATCCGGTTCCCGAGAACCGCTCCATCATGTAATCTGCACGAAATTTCGCACTTACGCAGAGGGCCAACGTCGTCCCTCGGCACTGCACATGCCACATGACGACGACGGGAGAGCCGATGCGTACGCCGCGCCAGCCGTCCCAGCACTCCGCGAATGGCCAGAACTGGTCGTTCATGGATGCTCGCCCTGCTGCGCAGGGTATGTACGACCCCCGCAACGAGCACGACGCCTGTGGCGTCGGCTTCGTGGCCACCCTCACCGGCGAGGCGAGCCACGCGCTGGTCGAGCAGGCGCTGACTGTTCTGCGCAACCTCGAACACCGTGGCGCCACCGGCTCCGAGCCCGACTCCGGCGACGGCGCGGGCATCCTCTCGCAGGTGCCGGACACCTTCTTCCGCGAGGTGGCCGGATTCGACCTCCCCGCGGCCGGCTCCTACGCCGTCGGCACCGCCTTCCTGCCGGAGGACGGGACCGAGGACGCCGTCTCGCACATCGAGACGATCGCCGCCGAGGAGGGCCTCACCGTCCTCGGCTGGCGCGAGGTCCCCGTCGCCCCCGGACTCCTGGGCGCCACCGCCCGGTCCACCATGCCGGTCTTCCGGCAGGTCTTCGTCGCCGACGGGTCGAGCGAGGGCATCGCGCTCGACCGCAAGGCCTTCGTGCTGCGCAAGCGCGCCGAGCGCGAGGCGGACGTCTACTTCCCGTCCCTGTCGGCCCGCACGATCGTGTACAAGGGCATGCTGACCACCGGTCAGCTCGAGCCGTTCTTCCCGGACCTGTCCGACCGCCGCTTCGCCTCCGCGATCGCGCTCGTGCACTCCCGGTTCTCCACGAACACCTTCCCGAGCTGGCCGCTCGCACACCCGTACCGCTTCGTCGCGCACAACGGTGAGATCAACACCGTCAAGGGCAACCGCAACTGGATGCGCGCCCGCGAGTCCCAGCTCGTCTCGGAGCTGTTCGGCTCCGACGAGAAGGCCCTCGAGCGCATCTTCCCGGTGTGCACGCCCGACGCCTCCGACTCGGCGTCCTTCGACGAGGTGCTGGAACTCCTGCACCTGGGCGGCCGTTCGCTGCCGCACTCCGTGCTGATGATGATCCCGGAGGCGTGGGAGAACCACGACTCCATGGACCCGGCCCGGCGCGCCTTCTACCAGTTCCACTCCACGATGATGGAGCCCTGGGACGGCCCGGCCTGCGTCACCTTCACCGACGGCACCCAGGTCGGCGCCGTGCTCGACCGCAACGGCCTGCGCCCCGGCCGCTACTGGGTCACCGACGAGGGCCTCGTCGTCCTCAGCTCCGAGGTCGGCGTCCTCGACATCGACCCCGCCAAGGTCGTCCGCAAGGGACGCCTGCAGCCCGGCCGCATGTTCCTCGTGGACACCGCCGAGCACCGCATCATCGAGGACGACGAGATCAAGGCGTCCCTCGCCGCCGAGAAGCCGTACGCCGAGTGGCTGGAGGCCGGCGAGATCGAGCTGGGCGACCTGCCCGAGCGCGAGCACATCGTGCACACCCACGCCTCGGTCACCCGCCGCCAGCAGACCTTCGGCTACACCGAGGAGGAGCTGCGCGTCATCGTGGCGCCGATGGCCAAGACCGGTGCCGAGCCGATCGGTTCGATGGGCACCGACTCGCCGATCGCGGCCCTCTCCGAGCGCCCGCGCCTGCTCTTCGACTACTTCACCCAGCTGTTCGCGCAGGTCACCAACCCGCCGCTGGACGCGATCCGCGAGGAGCTGGTCACCTCCCTGCGCTCGTCCCTGGGCCCGGAGGGCAACCTGCTGGAGCCGACGGCCGCCTCGTGCCGCTCGGTCACCCTGCCCTTCCCCGTCATCGACAACGACGAGCTGGCCAAGCTCATCCACATCAACGCCGACGGCGACATGCCCGGCTTCAAGGCCGCGACCCTCTCCGGCCTGTACCGGGTCTCCGGCGGCGGTGAGGCGCTCGCCGCGCGCATCGACGAGATCTGCGCCGAGGCCGACGCCGCCATCGAGAACGGCGCCCGCCTGATCGTCCTCTCCGACCGGCACTCCGACGCCGAGCACGCGCCGATCCCGTCGCTGCTGCTCACCGCGGCCGTCCACCACCACCTCATCCGCACCAAGCAGCGCACCCAGGTGGGCCTGCTGGTCGAGGCCGGCGACGTCCGCGAGGTCCACCATGTCGCCCTGCTCATCGGCTACGGCGCCGCCGCGGTCAACCCGTACCTGGCGATGGAGTCCGTCGAGGACCTGGTCCGCGCGGGGACGTTCCTCCCCGGCGTCGAGCCCGAGCAGGCCATCCGCAACCTGATCTACGCCCTCGGCAAGGGCGTGCTGAAGGTCATGTCCAAGATGGGCATCTCGACCGTCGCCTCCTACCGCGGCGCGCAGGTCTTCGAGGCCGTCGGTCTCGACGAGGAGTTCGTCAACAAGTACTTCAGCGGCACGGCCACCAAGATCGGCGGCGTCGGCATCGACGTCATCGCCAAGGAGGTCGCCGCCCGGCACGCCAAGGCCTACCCCGCCTCCGGCATCGCTCCCGCGCACCGCGCGCTGGAGATCGGCGGCGAGTACCAGTGGCGCCGCGAGGGCGAGCCGCACCTGTTCGACCCGGAGACGGTCTTCCGCCTCCAGCACTCCACGCGCAGCGGCCGCTACGACATCTTCAAGAAGTACACCGAGCGCGTGAACGAGCAGTCCGAGCGCCTGATGACGCTGCGCGGCCTGTTCGGCTTCAAGTCCGACCGGCAGCCGATCCCCGTCGAGGAGGTCGAGCCGGTCTCGTCGATCGTCAAGCGTTTCTCCACGGGCGCCATGTCGTACGGCTCCATCTCCAAGGAGGCGCACGAGACGCTCGCCATCGCCATGAACCAGCTGGGCGGCAAGTCCAACACCGGTGAGGGCGGCGAGGACCCGGAGCGCCTGTACGACCCGGCGCGCCGGTCCAGCATCAAGCAGGTCGCCTCCGGCCGCTTCGGTGTCACCTCCGAGTACCTGGTCAACGCCGACGACATCCAGATCAAGATGGCCCAGGGCGCCAAGCCCGGCGAGGGCGGCCAGCTGCCCGGCCACAAGGTGTACCCGTGGGTGGCCAAGACCCGGCACAGCACCCCCGGTGTCGGCCTGATCTCCCCGCCGCCGCACCACGACATCTACTCCATCGAGGACCTGGCCCAGCTGATCCACGACCTGAAGAACGCGAACCCGCAGGCGCGGATTCACGTGAAGCTGGTGTCGGAGGTCGGTGTCGGCACGGTCGCCGCCGGTGTGTCGAAGGCGCACGCGGACGTGGTGCTCATCTCCGGCCACGACGGCGGTACGGGTGCTTCGCCCCTCACCTCGCTGAAGCACGCGGGCGGCCCCTGGGAGCTCGGCCTCGCCGAGACCCAGCAGACGCTGCTGCTGAACGGCCTGCGCGACCGCATCGTCGTGCAGACCGACGGCCAGCTGAAGACCGGCCGTGACGTGATCATCGCCGCGCTGCTCGGTGCCGAGGAGTTCGGTTTCGCGACCGCGCCGCTCGTCGTCTCCGGCTGCGTCATGATGCGCGTCTGCCACCTGGACACCTGCCCGGTCGGCATCGCCACCCAGAACCCGGTGCTGCGCGAGCGCTTCGCCGGCAAGGCCGAGTTCGTCGTGAACTTCTTCCGCTTCATCGCCGAGGAGGTCCGCGAGCTGCTCGCGGAGCTGGGCTTCCGCTCCATCGAGGAGGCCGTCGGCCACGCCGAGGTCCTCGACGTCCAGCGGGCCGTCGAGCACTGGAAGGCGCAGGGCCTGGACCTGGAGCCGCTGTTCCACGTGCCCGAGCTGCCCGAGGGCGCGGTGCGCCACCAGGTGATCGCGCAGGACCACGGCCTGGAGAAGGCGCTGGACAACGAGCTGATCAAGCTCGCCGCCGACGCGCTGGCCGCCGACTCGGCGACCGACGCCCAGCCGGTGCGCGCCCAGGTCGCCATCCGCAACATCAATCGCACGGTCGGCACCATGCTCGGCCACGAGGTGACGAAGAAGTTCGGCGGCGCGGGCCTGCCCGACGACACCATCGACATCACCTTCACCGGCTCGGCCGGCCAGTCCTTCGGCGCCTTCCTGCCGCGCGGTGTCACGCTGCGCCTGGAGGGCGACGCCAACGACTACGTCGGCAAGGGCCTCTCCGGCGGCCGGGTCATCGTCCGTCCCGACCGGGGCGCCGACCACCTCGCCGAGTACTCGACGATCGCGGGCAACACCATCGCGTACGGCGCGACCGGCGGCGAGCTGTTCCTGCGCGGTCGTACGGGCGAGCGGTTCTGCGTCCGCAACTCCGGCGCGCTGGTCGTCTCCGAGGGCGTGGGCGACCACGGCTGCGAGTACATGACCGGTGGTCACGCGGTGGTCCTCGGCGAGACGGGCCGCAACTTCGCGGCCGGCATGTCGGGCGGCGTCGCGTACGTGATCGACCTGAACCGCGACAACGTCAACGCCGGCAACCTCCAGTCGATCGAGGCGCTGACCGACGACGACAGGCAGTGGCTGCACGACGTGGTGCGCCGCCACGCCGAGGAGACCGGCTCGACGGTCGCCCAGAAGCTGCTGGCCGACTGGGACACGGCAGTGGAGCGCTTCAGCAAGATCATCCCCAGCACGTACAAGGCAGTGCTCGCCGCCAAGGACGCCGCCGAGCGAGCCGGTCTCACCGAGACCGAGATCACCGAGAAGATGATGGAGGCGGCGACCAATGGCTGATCCCAAGGGCTTTCTCAACCACGGCCGCGAGGTCGCCAGGACCCGCCCCGTCGCCGAGCGCGTCAAGGACTGGAACGAGGTCTACGTCCCCGGTTCCCTGCTGCCGATCATCAGCAAGCAGGCCAGCCGGTGCATGGACTGCGGCATCCCGTTCTGCCACAACGGCTGTCCGCTGGGGAACCTGATCCCCGAGTGGAACGACTACGCCTACCGGGAGGACTGGTCGGCCGCCTCCGAGCGCCTGCACGCGACGAACAACTTCCCGGAGTTCACCGGCCGTCTGTGCCCCGCTCCGTGCGAGTCGGCCTGCGTGCTGGGCATCAACCAGCCGCCGGTCACCATCAAGAACGTCGAGGTCTCGATCATCGACAAGGCGTGGGAGACCGGTGACGTCGCCCCGCAGATCCCCGAGCGCCTGTCCGGGAAGACGGTCGCGGTCATCGGCTCGGGCCCGGCGGGCCTGGCCGCCGCCCAGCAGCTGACCCGGGCCGGCCACACGGTCGCGGTGTACGAGCGCGCGGACCGCATCGGCGGCCTCCTGCGCTACGGCATCCCCGAGTTCAAGATGGAGAAGCGGCACATCAACCGCCGCATCGAGCAGATGCGCGCGGAGGGCACCCGCTTCCGCACGGGCATCGAGATCGGCCGCGACCTCAAGGCCACGGACCTGAAGAAGCGGTACGACGCGATCGTCATCGCCGCCGGCGCGACGACCGCCCGCGACCTGCCGGTCCCCGGCCGCGAGCTCAAGGGCATCTACCAGGCCATGGAGTACCTGCCCCTGGCCAACAAGGTCCAGGAAGGCGACTACGTGGCGCCTCCGATCTCGGCCGAGGGCAAGCACGTCGTCGTCATCGGCGGTGGCGACACCGGCGCGGACTGCGTGGGCACCGCCCACCGCCAGGGCGCGGCCTCGGTGACGCAGCTGGAGATCATGCCCCGCCCGAACGACGAGCGGAACCCGGTCGCCCAGCCGTGGCCGACCTTCCCGATGCTGTACAAGGTCACCTCGGCGCACGAGGAGGGCGGTGAGCGGGTCTACTCCGTCTCCACCACCCACTTCGAGGGTGACGAGGACGGCAACGTCCAGTGGCTGCACCTCACCGAGGTGGAGTTCGTCGAGGGCAGGCTGACGCCGAAGCCGGGCACGGAGCGCAAGATCCCCGCCCAGCTGGTCACCCTCGCCATGGGCTTTACGGGCACCGACCGTGAGAACGGCCTGGTCGACCAGTTCGGCCTGGACCTCGACGAGCGCGGCAACATCGCCCGCGACGCCGACTTCCAGACCAACGTGCCGGGCGTGTTCGTCGCCGGCGACGCCGGCCGCGGCCAGTCCCTCATCGTCTGGGCCATCGCGGAGGGCCGCTCGGCCGCCCGCGGTGTCGACCGCTTCCTCACCGGCGCGAGCGACCTGCCGGCCCCGATCCGGCCGACGGACCGTGCGCTGACGGTCTGAGGCCGTAGGAAAAAACCTCAACAGACGTCCCGTACAAAGGCGTACGGGCGGGAATCTGGGGACTTCCCCCAGACCCCCCGAGACGGCGCCTGCCCCTCCAGTCCCCGACCGGACGCTGGGGCAGGCGCCGCCGCTTTTCTCGGGCCGACCGCTTTCTCAGGCCGATCCGCCCGTCAGCGCGGAGACCTTGGCCCAGGTGAGGACCAGGAGCAGCACCAGCAGGCTCGCGCACACGCCCGCCTGGACCAGTGCACGGCGGCTGTCGCGGGGAGCGTACGCGTACGCCAGTGTCACCACGCCGCCCGCGAGCAGGCCTCCGAGGTGGGCCTGCCAGGAGGTCAGGCCGGCGGAGATCAGCAGCCACAGCAGGAGACCGCCCATGAAGCGGTTGACGGTGTCCATGTCGGCGCCGAGGCGGCGGGCCATGACCCAGTACGCGGCGCCGAGTCCGAAGATCGCGCCGGACGCGCCGACCACGAGGTCCTCGGGGGCGATCAGCAGGACCAGGACCGAGCCGCCGAACGCGGACAGCAGGTACAGGGCGAGGTAGCGGACGCGGCCGAGCTGAGCCTCCACCACCCGGCCGATGCTCCACAGCGACACCATGTTCATCACGATGTGCAGGATCCCGAAGGTCCCCTCGGTGGGCGGGCTGTGCAGGAAGGCGCCGGTGAGCAGCCGGTACCACTCGCCGCCGGCGAGCCCCTCCGGGTGCAGGACGGAGGGGTGGGGATCCTGCCAGAGGTAGTGGCCGCCGTCGGGTCCCCGCAGCCCGGCGCCCAGCATCCCGAACCGGCCCACGACCGACGGGCGCACCAACTCGGCCAGGTAGGCGAGCACATTGAGCCCGATGAGGACGTACGTCACCAGCGGCACCGCCGTGATCCGGCCGCCGAACGCCGTCCGCGCCTGCCGGATCGACCGCGCGCCCTCCTTCACGCACTCCACGCACTGGTGGCCGACGGCGGCCTCCCGCATGCAGCCGGGGCAGATGTAGCGGTCGCAGCGGGTGCAGCGGACGTGCGACTCCACCTTGGGATGGCGGTAGCAGGTGGTCACCGCGGGCACGGTGGCCTTGGCGGACTCGCTGGACTCGCTGGACTCGGTGGATTCTGACGCCACGGCCGGCTCCTCGGGAGGATGGGGACAGGGTGAGCCGGTGGGGACGGCGGCGAACAAAATAACGAACGGCGGGGGCCGGGTGGGAAGGTGGGGTCATGGTTGCGATCAGTCTCAGCAAGATGGAGCAGACCGCGCCCGCGCTGGTCAGCCTGTACAAGAGCGCCGGGGTGTCCCTCACCCGGCACGGGCTGGACGGGCTGCGGGCCGCCGTCTACCTGGTGGTCGACTACTCCGGTTCCATGAAGCCGTACTACGACGACGGCAGCGTGCAGGCGCTCGCCGACCGCGTGCTGGGCCTGTCCGCCCATCTGCACGACGACGGGCGGGTGCCGGTGGTGTTCTTCTCCACGGACGTCGACGCCGTCACCGACATCTCCCTCGCCGAGCACCAGGGGCGCGTCGAGCGGATCGCGGCCGGACTCGGGCACATGGGCAGGACCAGCTATCACCTGGCGATGGACGCCGTGATCGACCACTACCTCGACAGCGGCTCCCGCCATCCCGCCCTCGTCGTCTTCCAGACCGACGGCGGCCCGATCAACAAGCTCGCCGCGGAACGGTACCTGTGCAAGGCGGCGAAACTGCCTCTGTTCTGGCAGTTCATCGGCTTCGGCGAGCCGGGCGGCAAGCAGTTCCAGTTCCTGCGCAGGCTCGACGAACTGGCGGTGCCGCAGAAGCGGGCCGTCGACAACGCCGGTTTCTTCCACGCGGGCACGGATCCGCGGACCGTGCCGGACACGGAGCTGTACGACCGTCTGGTGGGCGAGTTCCCCACGTGGCTGGTGGCCGCGCGGGCCGCGGGCATCGTGCGGGGGTGATGTGACGCGGGCTCACCAGCGGCCCCTGCCCGCGCCGAGCACCAGGTCCCGGCACTCGTCCGGGCCGCCCCAGGCGGTGCGCAGGGCGCGGGCCCTGGTCAGCCAGAGGGACAGGTCGTACTCCGCCGTGTAACCGATCGCTCCGTGCAACTGCAGTGCCGTACGGGCCGTGGCGTACGCCGCCTCGCACGCGCTCAGCTTGGCGGCGGCCACGTCCGCCGGGTCCATGGTCAGGGCGGCGCCGAAGACGAGGGGGCGGGCGAACTCCAGGACGATCTTCGCGTCCGCCAGCCGGTGTTTCACCGCCTGGAAGGAGCCGACGGGGACGCCGAACTGGGTGCGCTGCCTGACGTAGGCGACGGTGGTGTCGAGGAGCGCGAGGCCGACACCGAGCGCCTGCGCGGCCGTGGCCAGGCGGGCCCAGGTGACGGCCTGCCGCAACGGCGGGTCGGGGGTGAGGAGTTCGCCGCCCGGGGCGAGGGGGGTGAGGCGGCGGGCGGGGTCCAGGCAGCGGCGGGCCGGCCCGGGGCCCGGGGACAGGCGCAGGCCGTCGGGGGAGAGGGCGAGGTGGAGGGTTGCCGCGTCGCCGTCCAGGGCGTACCGCGCGGCGGCGAGCGTGGCCATGGTCTCGCCCGCGACGAGCGGGGGCAGGAACCGCTTGGCCAGGCCCGGCTCGGTGAGCAGCGCGGCGGCGGCGACCGTCTCCGCCAGCGGGCCGGGCACCGCGTGCCTGCCCAGCTCCACGAAGGCGACGGCCAGTTCGACGGGCAGGGGGCCCACCCCGTCGTACGCCTCGGCAACCGCCAGCCCGAACACCCCCGCCTCGGCGATACGGGCCCACAGCGCGCGTCCGCTCGTGTGGTCACCGCGGCTCCAGTCCCGGAGCACCGACGGGGTGTCCGCGGCCGTCAGCATCGCGTGCAGCGAGTCGGCGAAGGCGCGCTGCTCGGCGTCGAGGAGGAAACGCATCAGCGGCGTCCCTTCGGCAGGCCGAGCAGGCGCTCGGCGATGATGTCCCGCTGGATCTCGTTCGTCCCCGCGTAGATGGGTCCGGCGAGCGAGAAGACGTACCCCTCCGACCAGGCGGAGTCCGCCACCTCCCCCTCGGCGCCGAGGAGGTCGAGCGCGGTCTCGTGCAGCGCCAGGTCGTACTCGGACCAGAAGACCTTGTTCAGGCTGGAGTCCGGGCCGAGGGTGTCGCCGTCCAGGAAGCGGGAGGCGGCAGCGTAGGTGAACAGCTGGTAGGCGCGGGCGCCTGTGACGGCGTCGGCCACGCGCGCGCGTGCGGAGTGCGGACTGCCCTGTTCCCGCCACAGGGCGAGGAGCCGGTCGGCGGCGGCGAGGAAACGGCCGGGGGAGCGCAGGGTCAGGCCGCGTTCGTTGCCCGCCGTCGCCATCGCGATCCGCCAGCCCTGGCCCGGCTCGCCGATCACGTCCTCGTCCGGCACGAACACCTCGTCCAGGAACAGTTCGGCGAAGGCGGGCTTGCCGTCGAGACGGCCGATCGGGCGGACCGTGACGCCGGGCGCGCGCAGGTCGAACATGAGGTAGGTGAGGCCCTGGTGGGGTTTCGGCGCGTCCGGGTCGCTGCGGAACAGGCCGAAGGCGCGGTCGGCGAAGGCGGCCCGCGACGACCAGGTCTTCTGCCCGGTCAGCAGCCAGCCGCCGTCCGTGCGCACCGCTGTGGAGGTGAGGGCGGCCAGGTCGGAGCCCGCCTCCGGCTCGGACCAGGCCTGCGCCCACACCACCTCGCCGGAGGCCATCGGCGGCAGCACGCGCGCGCGTTGTTCCTCGGTGCCGTGGTCGAAGAGGGTCGGCGCGAGCAGGTTGATGCCGTTCTGGCTCACCCGGCCCGGCGCGCCCGCCCGGTAGTACTCCTCCTCGAAGACCAGCCACCGCATCAGCCCCGCGTCCCGACCGCCGTACGCGGCCGGCCAGGACACCACCGACCAGCGGTCCGCGGCCAGTTCCCCCTCCCACGCGCGGTGCGCGGTGAAGCCCTCCTCGGTCTCCAGGGAGGGCAGGGGCGTACGCGGAACGTGCGCCGCCAGCCAGGCGCGGGCCTCGGCGCGGAACTCCTCGTCGGCCGGGGTGTGGGTGAGGTCCACGGCCGCCCTCCTTCCCTAACAAGTGTTTGGTAGGTTAGCGTGGCCCTATGACAGGCGTCGAGAGTCCGGCGTACGTGCCCGGGCACGGGCTGCTGAAGGGGCGCACCGCCGTCATCACCGCGGCGGCCGGGGCCGGGATCGGCGGGGCGACCGCGCGCCGCTTCCTGGAGGAGGGCGCCCGCGTGCTGATCAGCGACGCGCACCCGCGGCGGCTGACGGAGTACGAGGCCCGGCTCGCCGGGGAGTTCGGCGCGGCCCCGGTCACCGCGCTGCCGTGCGACGTCACCGACGAGGACCAGGTGCGGGCCCTGTTCCACACGGCCCGACGGGAGCACGGACGGCTGGACATCGTGGTCAACAACGCCGGGCTCGGCGGGACCTCGGCCCTCGTCGACATGACCGACGACCAGTGGTCCCGGGTGCTGGACGTGACCCTGAACGGCACCTTCCGGTGCACCCGGGCCGCCCTGCGCGCGATGCGGGAGACCGGCGGCGGCGTGATCGTCAACAACGCCTCCGTCGTCGGCTGGCGCGCCCAGGCCGGGCAGGCGCACTACGCCGCCGCCAAGGCCGGGGTGATGGCGCTGACCCGGTGCGCGGCGATCGAGGCCGCGGAGCACGGGGTGCGGGTGAACGCGGTCGCGCCGAGCCTCGCCATGCACCCGCACCTGGCGAAGGTGACGACGCCCGAGTTGCTGGAGGAACTGACCGCTCGGGAGGCCTTCGGGCGGTACGCCGAGCCCTGGGAGATCGCCAACGTGATCGTCTTCCTGGCGTCCGGCTACTCCTCGTACCTGACCGGGGAGGTCGTCTCCGTCAGCAGCCAGCATCCGTGACGGCCGGCGCAGACCACAATGGACTCGTGCCGACCAAGAAGAAGCCCCAGGTGACCGCCGCCGCCCAGCGCCGCCGCGAACTCCTGGACACCGCCGCAGAGGTCTTCGCCGAGCAGGGCTACAACGCCACCACCGTACGCAAGATCGCCGACCACGCGGGCATGCTCGCGGGCAGCCTCTACTACCACTTCGACTCCAAGGAGTCGATGCTGGAGGAGATCCTGCGGACCTTCCTCGACGAGCTCTGGGGCGGCTACGACACCGTCCTGGCCGCCGGGCTCGGCCCGCGCGAGACGCTCGAGGCGCTGGTCACCGAGTCGTTCCGGGAGATCGACCGGCATCGCTGCGCCGTCGCGATCTACCAGAAGGAGAGCAAGCAGCTGGTCGCGCAGGAACGGTTCACGTTCCTCGTCGAATCGCAGCGCAGGTTCGAGAAGGCGTGGCTGTCCACGCTGGAGCGCGGGGTCGCCGCGCGCGTCTTCCGGGCCGACCTCGACGTCCGGCTCACCTACCGGTTCGTCCGCGACACCGTGTGGGTCGCCGCGTCCTGGTACCGGCCCGGCGGACAGCACAGCCCGGAGGAGATCGCCCGGCAGTACCTGTCGATGGTGCTGGACGGGATCGCCGTACGCGAATAACCCCTATCTTTGAGGGAGTTGTCATGGCCGAGGCCTACATCGTCGAAGCGGTCCGCACACCCGTCGGACGGCGCGGGGGAGGACTGAGCGGGGTCCACCCGGCCGACCTCGGCGCGCACGTGCTGAAGGAGCTGGTCGCCCGCTCGGGCGTGGACCCGGCCGCCGTCGAGGACGTCGTCTTCGGCTGCCTGGACGCGGTGGGTCCGCAGGCCGGGGACATCGCCCGGACCTGCTGGCTGGCGGCCGGGCTGCCCGAGGAGGTGCCGGGCGTGACCGTCGACCGGCAGTGCGGCTCCTCCCAGCAGGCCCTGCACTTCGCCGCACAGGCCGTGCTGTCCGGCACCCAGGACCTGGTGGTCGCCGGCGGCGTGCAGAACATGTCTCAGATCCCGATCGCCTTCGCCACCCGGCAGGCCGCCGAGCCCCTGGGCTTCACCGACGGCCCCTTCGCGGGCAGCGAGGGCTGGCGCGCCCGGTACGGAAACCAGCCGGTGAACCAGTTCGCCGGCGCCGAGATGATCGCCGCCAAGTGGGGGATCCGCCGGGAGGACCAGGAGGAGTTCGCCCTGCGCTCGCACCGGCGGGCGGTACGGGCCATCGACGAGGGCCGCTTCGACCGGGAGACCGTGGCCTACGGCGATGTCACCGCCGACGAGGGCCCGCGCCGGGACACCTCCCTGGAGAAGATGGCCGCGCTGAAGCCGGTCATCGACGGCGGCACCGTCACCGCCGCCTGCTCCTCCCAGGTCTCCGACGGCGCCGCCGCCCTGCTGCTGGCCTCCGAGCAGGCCGTACGGGAACACGGGCTGCGCCCCCGCGCCCGCGTGCACCACCTCTCCGTCCGCGGCGAGGACCCCATCCGCATGCTCACCGCGCCCATCCCGGCCACCGCGCACGCCCTGAAGAAGACCGGCCTGACCATCGACGCCATCGACCTCGTCGAGATCAACGAGGCCTTCGCGCCCGTCGTCCTCGCCTGGCTGAAGGAGACCGGCGCGGACCCGGAGAAGGTCAACGTCAACGGCGGGGCGATCGCCCTCGGACACCCGCTCGGCGCGACCGGCGCCAAGCTGATGACGACCCTGCTGCACGAACTGGAGCGCACCGGCGGCCGGTACGGGCTGCAGACCATGTGCGAGGGTGGCGGCCAGGCCAACGTGACGATCGTCGAACGGCTCTGAACGGTCACGAGGGCGCCGTGAGTCTCTCCCGCACCTCCTCCGCCTCCTTCATGATCCGCCCCACCAGCTCCGCGCACGAAGGCAGGTCGTCGATCACCCCGGCGACCTGCCCGGACGCCATCACCCCCAGATCCGTACGCCCGTCGACCATCGCGGACTTCAGCAGCATCGGCGTGTTCGCGGCGAGCAGGACCTGACTCCAGGCCAGCTCCTTGCCGTGCTTCAGGGCCAGGCCGTCGCGCACCATCCGCCGCCAGGTGAGCCCGGACAGCCGCCGGAACCCGGCCGCCCGCCGGACGGCGCGCAGCAGCGCGCGGGTGCGGCCGGAGCGCTCCAGGGCGTCCACCAGGTCCGTGCGCAGCATGCGGTGCGGCAGGCCGTCCACCGCCGTGGTGACGGTGACCTCCTTGACGGTGGCCGCGAGGTACCTGGCCTTGACCGCGTCCGGCACCGTCGAGTCCGAGGTCAGCAGGAACCGCGTGCCCATCGCGATCCCCGCCGCCCCGTACGCCAGCGCCGCGACCAGGCCCCGCCCGTCGAAGAAGCCGCCCGCCGCCACGACGGGTATCCGCACCGCGTCCACCACCTGCGGCAGCAGCACCGTCGTCGCCACCTCACCGGTGTGCCCGCCGCCCTCACCGCCTTGCACGATCACCGCGTCCGCGCCCCAGGCCGCGACCTTCTCGGCGTGCCGCCGCGCCCCGACGGACGGGATGACGACCACGCCCGCCTCCTTCAGCTCGGCGATCAGCTCGCGGGAGGGGGCGAGGGCGAAGGACGCCACCCGGACCCTTTCATCGATGACCAGACGGACCCGGTCACCGGCGTCGCCCGCGTCCGCCCGGAGGTTCACCCCGAACGGTGCGTCCGTGCGGGCGGCGACCTCGCGTATCGCCGCGCGCAGCTGGTCGAGGGTCATCGTCGCCGAGGCCAGGATGCCCAGGGCGCCCGCGTTCGCCGTCGCCGAGACCAGGCGTGGGCCCGCCACCCAGCCCATCCCCGTCTGCACGACCGGATGCCGGACCCCGACCAGCCGGGTCAGCGCGGTCTCCATCAGTCCCGCACCCCCTCGGGCACCTCGCGCGCGCGAGCGCCGGCCGGGTCGAGCACCTCGCGGATCAGGCGCAGCTCCTGAGCCGTCGGCTCCCGGGTCGCCGGCACCTCGTCCGGCACCGCCAGCGCGAAGCCCGTCGCCTCCTGGACCTGCGCGACCCTCACCCCCGGATGCAGCGAGGCCAGCCGCATCGAGCGGTCGGGCGTGGCGAAGTCGAACACCCCGAGGTCGGAGACGACCCGTGGGATCCGGTGGTACCGGGCCGTGCCCGGATGCTCGGCGGCACGGTCGTACCCCACCCCGCACACCATGTCGACCCGCTCCACGAAGACCCGCCGGGAGTGCCTCGGGATCCAGTAACTCGTCGGATTGTTCAGTGTGTTGAGCGGAGCCCCGCGCACACCCAGCAGTTGCCGCCTGGGTCTGGCCCAGTCGCCGATGCACGAGATGTTCTGGTTGCCGAACCGGTCGATCTGGCTCGCGCCCATCATCACGTGCCGCCGCCCGCCGGCCACCAGGGTCAGGTGCTGCCGGTAGGGCAGCCAGCCCTCGGGCGTCCCGTCCGGGCGGACGAGCAGCGCCTCGCCGTCGGTCAGCAGCAGCTCGGGAGCGAAGGTCAGCCGGGCCAGCCGCGCGCCCAGCGACGGGATCAGGCCCATCGGGCCGGCCAGGATCTCGCCGGAGCCGCGCCAGGCGTCGGCGCAGGCGATCACGCAGTACTCGGCGCGGGTGGGCCCGGTCATCGCCGTTCCTCCTGCCAGGCCCGCACCGCCGACCGGTACGCCTCCTCGTCCCCGCCGAGGTACCGCTCGGCGAACTCCGGCCAGGGCGTGGCCGTATACATCCGCTGGAACTCCTCGTCCCGGCCGTAGTCGGGTGCGCACGAGGTGAAGTGCGCGCCGTTCGGCGCCTCGACGACACCGGTCACCACGTGCCGTTTGACCAGCAGCGTCTGCGGTGCCGCCTCCTTCGTCAGCTCGGCCGTGTCCACGATCCGCTCGCACGAGACGTAGGCCGCGTCCGCCGCCTCGCAGAACAGGTCGTCGAAGTACGGGTCCGGGCCCAGGTACTGCCCGTTGCCCAGCCGGTCGGCGCGGTTGACGTGGACCAGGGCCGCGTCCAGCCGCAGCGCGGGCATGGCCACGAACGTCTCCCCGTCCTCGTACGGCGAGGTGACCGTCCGCAGGCCGGGGCTGACCCGCATCACGTCCGAACCGATCCCGGCCCGCACCGGCAGGAAGGGCAGCCGGTTCGCCGCCGCGCGCAGCCCCCACATGAACATCCCCTCGTCCACCTCCAGCAGCTCGAAGGTCCCCCGCTCGCGGGCCGCGCGGTAGTGCGGTTCGAGCGGGACGGAGTCGAGCGTGACGAAGGCGGCGACCAGCCTCCGGATCCGTCCGGCGGCGGCCAGCACGCCCACGTCCGGGCCACCGTAGGAGACGACGGTCAGATCACCGATCCCGGACCGGAGCAGGGCTCTGACCAGGGCCATCGGTTTGCGCCGGGACCCCCAGCCGCCGATGCCGAGGGTCATGCCGCTCTCCAGCCGTGAGACGACCTCGTCGGCGGTCATCGTCTTGTCCCTCACCTACGCGCCCTCCTTCCCGAACGTGTCGCGGATCCGGTCGGCCACCCCGCTCAGGGCCGCCTCGAAGGTGAAGCCCTGCTCGAAGCGGTAGCTGCGGCGCACGTCGACGGGGTCGATCCCGTTGATGGCGGCCTTGGCCAGGCGCAGCAGCCGCCCGTCCTTGGCGGCGATCTCACGCGCCAACTCCAGGGCGGCGGCCGGGAGCCGGTCGCGCGGGACCACCCGCCACACCGAGCCGTGCGCGTGCAGCTCGGCCGCGCTCACCGTGCGCGAGGTGTAGTACAGCGCGCGCATCAGGTGCCGCGGGACGAGCCGGCCCAGGTGCGTGGCGGCACCCAGCGCGCCCCGGTCCAGCTCGGGCAGCCCGAAGACGGCGTCGTCGCTCGCCACGATCGCGTCCGCGTTCCCGGCCAGCCCTATCCCCCCGCCCAGACAGAAGCCCTGCACCGCCGTCACCACCGGCGTCTCGCACTCGTACACCGCCGCGAAGGCCTGCGCGCAGCCCTGGTTGGCGCCGAGCAGCGCCTGGTGCCCCTTTGCCTGTATCTCCTTGATGTCCACGCCCGCGTTGAAGCCGCGCCCCTCGGCGGCCAGCACCACGCACCGCACCCGAGGGTCGCGGCCGGCCGCGCGCACGGCGTCGGCCAGGGCGAACCAGCCGCGCACCGGCAGCGCGTTCACCGGCGGGAAGTCGACCGTGACGACGGCGATTCCATCATTTTCGGGCCCGTTTTCCGGGGACGAGGTGGAGACACCCATGGACGCATCAGCTACCTTCGCACTCAACGCCTTTCCACCAAACATTTGTTAGGTGAGACTTCGAAGCTAGCAGTCGGCGGATCGCGGCGGGAGGCCCTGTGGAAAACCCGGCGGCAGACCCTGTGGAAAAACGGATCGTGGTGGTCACCGGCGGCACCCGGGGCGTCGGGGCCGGCATCGCCCGGGCGTTCGCCGGGACCGGGGCCCGGGTCGTGGCCTGCGCCCGCAGACCGCCCCGAGTGCCGGTCCACGGTGTGGAGTTCGCACCGCTCGACCTGCGGGACCCGCCCGCCGTCCGCGCCTTCTTCGCCGCGCTGCCCCGGCTCGACGTGCTGGTCAACAACGCGGGCGGCGCGCCGTACCGGCGGCTGGCCGACGCGGACGCCGAGCGGCACGCCCGGGTGATCGAGCTGAACCTCGTCACCCCGCTGACGGCCTCCCTCGCCGCGTACGAGCAGCTGCGGCGCACCCGTGGCGCCGTCGTGATGATCGGCAGCGTCAGCGGCAGCCGCCCCTCACCCGGTTCGGCGGCCTACGGGGCGGCCAAGGCGGGGCTGGAGAACCTGGCGAGGTCCATGGCCGTGGAGTGGGCGCCGGAGGTCCGGGTCAACACGCTGGTGGTCGGCATGGTCCGCACCGAGCTGTCCCGCCTCCACTACGGCGGCGACGACGGCATCGCGGCGGTATCCCGCACCGTCCCGCTCGGCCGGCTGGCCGCCCCGTCCGACGTGGGCGCAGCCGCCGTCTTCCTCGCCTCCGACGCCGCCGCCTACATCAGCGGCGCGAGCCTGCTCGTGCACGGAGGCGGGGAGCGGCCGGAGTTCCTGGACGCCGCGACCGTCAACAGGGAGGGAGTGAGATGACCATGAGCGGAATCTGCGCGGGCCGGGTCGTCGTCGTCACCGGCGCGGGCCGCGGGCTGGGCCGCGCCCACGCCCTGGCCTTCGCCGCCGCGGGCGCCCGGGTCGTCGTCAACGACCTGGGCGTCGGGCTCGACGGGACGCCCGGGCCCGACAGCCCGGCGGGCGCCGTCGTGGACGAGATCCGGGCGGCGGGCGGCGAGGCGGTGGCCCACGGCGGCGACATCGCGACGACCGAGGGGGCCGCCTCGCTGATCCGGGCCGCGGTGGAGGCGTACGGCCGTCTCGACACCCTCGTCAACAACGCCGGTTTCCTGCGCGACCGCATGCTGGTCAACCTCGACGAGGACGACTGGGACGCCGTCCTCCGCGTCCACCTCAAGGGGCACTTCCTGCCCCTGAAGCATGCCGCCGCGCACTGGCGGGCCGAGGCCAGGGCGGGGCGCACGCCGGTGGCCCGGATCGTCAACACCAGCAGCGGCGCGGGCCTGCTCGGCTCGGTAGGGCAGGGCAACTACAGCGCCGCCAAGGCCGGGATCGTCGGCCTGACCCTGGTCGCGGCGGCCGAGCTGCGCCGGTACGGGGTCCAGGCCAACGCCATCGCCCCGGCGGCCCGCACCCGCATGACGGAACGCGCCTTCGCCGAGACCATGGCGGCCCCCGGCTCCGGCTTCGACGCCATGGCCCCCGGGAACGTCTCCCCGCTGGTGGTCTGGCTGGGTTCCGCCGCGAGCGCCGGGGTGACCGGCCGGATCTTCGAGGCGGAGGGCGGCCGGATCACCGTCATGGAGGGCTGGCGGCCGGGCCCCACCGCCGACAAGGGGGCGCGGTGGACGCCGGCCGAGGCGGGGGAGGCGGCGCTGAAACTGCTGGCGGAGGCGGAGGCTCCGGGGGCGGTGTACGGGGCGTAGGGGGATTCAGCCGGTCAGCCGGGCGGCGGCCGCCTGCTGCCGCTCGGCCATCACGCCCAGGAAGCGGATCACGGTCTTCAGCTCCTGCGTGCTGAACGCCTCGCAGGCCTCGACGACGTCACGGGCCCAGTCCTCGAAGAATGCGGCCAGCTCGGTGATCTTCTCCTCGTTCAGCTCGACGAGCACCCGGCGCTTGTCCGTGGGGTGCCTGACCCGGCGGACGAAGCCCTTGGCCTCCAGCCGGTCCAGCAGCCCGGTGACGGAGGCGGGGACCAGGCCGGTCAGCCCGGCGAGGTCCTTCGCGGTGAGCGGGCCCTTGCGCTGGAGGTAGTCGAGGGTCTTCTCCTCGGTGGCGTTCAGCCCCTGCTTCGCGGCGACCGCCGAGTGGAACATGACCGTGACGGCGCTGTGGGCCCGCCCCACCTCCATGAGCCGCCGCAGCGTCTCCTCCCGCTCCGCGTCGCCCCGTACCGCGTCTGCCTTCTCGTCTGCACCGGTCATGGAGGCCACGCTAGCAAGAATTTTCGTTCGGTCGAACTAACTACTTGCGCAGACGAGGTGCCGCTGCAAATATTTCGTTAGGTCGAACGAAATAATCCGAAGCCGACGGGAGACCCCATGTTCACGTCCCTCACCTCACCCCCGCCCACCACGGCGGAACCCCACCCGCGCCGCTGGGCCGCCGCCGTCGTGATGATGATCGCGGCGCTGATGGACCTGCTGGACGTGACGATCGTGAACGTCGCCATCCCCTCCATCGGCCACGACCTGCACGCCTCGGCGAGCGACCTGCAGTGGCTGGTCTCCGCCTACCTGCTCGGCTTCGCGGCAGCCCTGATCGTCTGCGGCCATCTGGGGGACCGATTCGGACGCCGGGCCCTGTTCCTCGCCGGTACGGCGGGCTTCGGGCTTGCGAGTCTGGCGTGCGGGGCGGCGCAGACGCCCGGCCAGCTGATAGCCGCCCGCGCGGTACAGGGAGTGATGGCGGCGGTGCTGGTGCCGCAGGTGCTCGGTTCCTTCCGCACACTCTTCCAGGGCAAGGAACGCGGGGCCGCCTTCGGGATGTACGGCGCCGTCGCCGGGTTCGCCTCGGCGGTGGGCCTGCTGCTGGGCGGGCTGCTCACCGACGCCGACCTGTTCGGGTGGGGCTGGCGGTCGGTGTTCCTGGTGAACGTGCCGGTGGCGGTGGGGACGTTGGCGGCCGCACTGGTGCTGGTGCCGTCGACGAAGGAGCGGTCGGCCGGGCGCCCCGACGTGCTGGGCAGCCTGGTGCTCGCCGTCGGCCTGGTGGCGATCGTGCTGCCGCTCGTGCAGGGCCGGGAGAACGGCTGGCCGTTGTGGGGCTGGTGCTGCCTCGCCGCCGGTACGGTCGCGGTCGTAGGGCTCGGCGTGTACGAGGCCCGGCGCGGGGATCGGACCGTGCCGCTGCTACCCGCGCGGGCCTTCCGGCTCCCCGCCTTCTCGGTGGGCGTCCTGGTCCAGCTGCTGTTCTCCGTCGGCATGCAGGGCTTCTTCCTGGTCTTCGCCATCTGGCTGCAGGGCAGTGAGGGGTACTCGCCGATGCAGGCCGGCGTGGTGACCGTGGCCTTCTCGGTCGGCGGCTTCCTGACCGCTCCCGTCGCGGACGGGCTCGCCGTGAAGTACGGGCGGACGGTGCTCGGCGTCGGCGCGCTGCTGATGGCGGGCGGCTTCGGCTGGGTGTGGGCGTCGGTCGACCGTGCCGCCGCCGTGCACACCGGGGCGTGGCCACTGGTGCCGGGGCTGGTGACAGCGGGGGCCGGGCTGGGATTCCTGGTGGTGCCGCTGGTGAACGTGGTGCTGTCCGCGGTGCCGGGCGAGCTCGCGGGCGGTGCGTCCGGAATCTTCTCCACGGCCCAGCAGTTCGGGGGCGCGCTCGGGGCGGCGGTGGTCGGGACGGTGTTCTTCGACCACGCCGACCAGGGGCTGACCGAGGCGCTCGGCTCGGCGATGCCCTGGGTGACCGGCGGATTCCTGGTGTGCGCCGTCCTGTGCGCGGCGCTGCCCCGGCGGGCGGTGGCCGGGCACGAGGGGTGACATCACCGTGGCGGCGGGGCCCAGGGGAGGGTCCCGCGCCACCCGCGTTCGCCCTACGTGTCGCACTCCAGCACGGTCCGGCACAGCGAGCACCGCGCCCGCACCCGCCCCCGCACCGGCACCCGGATCCGCTGGTGGCAGGTCGGGCAGGGGAAGGAGACACGCAGCCGGCCGCCGCCGTCGGGGGAGAAGGTGTAGGCGATGCCCGGCTGCGGGCCGGGGGCCTGGCGGCGGTCGCGGGCGTAACGGCGGCGACCCGCCCAGCCCGCGCCCGTCAGCGGCGGCTGCTGCTCGTCCCGGCGGGCCTCGGCCATGCCCTTGACGTACGCCGTGTAGGCCTGCGGGCTGGTGAACCAGACGGAGGGGTCCTCGTGGAAGACCAGGGCGCGCTTGGCCAGCACATAGCCGAACTCCTCCGGGGTGAGGTAGCCCAGCTTCTGGGACGTCACGGAGTCCTCCCGGTAGGCGTCCAGCAGCAGCCACCCCGCGCCCAGATAGGTCGCCGCCGTGTCCGTGAGAATCTCGTTCTCCGCCGTGCTGGCAAAGGACAGGTCCAGACGGTGCAGATAGACGTGCGTCACCTCGTGGGCGAGGGCCGCGCCGATGTCACGCCGGTGGGTGCGGAAGCGGTCGTTCAGCTCCATGAAGTACTCGGGGCCCGCGGCGAGTTCGACGTTCGCCGCGTGGGTCATCTCCCGGAAGGTCACGATCAGGCGGGCGTCCGGCAGCCGGAAGTGCCGCACCATCTCGCGGGCCACCCGCTGGGCGCCCGCATAGAGGTCGTCGGTGTCGCAGAAGGCCACGTCGGCGGGGGCCACGCTGGTGGAGAAGGTCTGGATGGTGTCGTACGAGAGGCGCTTGTACAGCGCGGTGATCGCGGCCCGCACCGTCTCCAGGTGTGGGTAGCCGTGCTCGACCGGTCCGCCGTTCGCCACGTCCGTACCCCCAAAGACGCCCGGGACTCCCTTCCACTTTAGGACCAGTCCGGCCGATCACGGTCCCGGATCGCGGCCGGCGCCTGTTCGCCCGCCGCGTCGCCCGGCCCCGACGGTCCACCGACAAGCGAAGACCCTGGCGACCCTTAGGGTTGACGCCCATGACCACCCGCAACACCGGTACCGGTGACGTCGACCCCTCCGTCCGCGCGGAGCTCGACCGGCTGCGCGACAGCATCGACAACATCGACGCGGCCGTCGTCCACATGCTCGCCGAGCGCTTCAAGGCCACCCAGCAGGTGGGCCGCCTCAAGGCCGTCCACCAGCTGCCGCCGGCCGACCCGGGCCGCGAGGCGCGGCAGATCGCCCGGCTGCGCAGCCTCGCCGAAAACGCCAAGCTCGACCCCGCGTTCGCCGAGAAATTCCTCAATTTCATCATCGCCGAGGTGATCAGGCACCACGAGCGCATCGCCGAGGACACCGTCAACCACCAGGCATCCAGCCCGAACTGACCTCCGGCGGGCCAGACGGGCCGGGCCGCCGGCGCGCACTCCCCGTCAACCGGCGAGCACCCGGTGTCAGTGCCGGGACGTAAGCTGGTTGTCCACGTGGGAGGGACGTCGGGCCATGCCGTCGGATGCCAAGATCCTCATCGTCGACGACCACAAGGACACGCTGTACGCGCTGGAGAGCGCCCTGGCCCCGCTGGGCTACCGGCTCGGCCGTGCCACCAGCGGCGACGAGGCGCTCAAGCAGGTGCTGCGTGGCCAGGTCGGTCTCCTGCTGCTCGACGTGCGCATGCCCGGCGTCAGCGGCCTCGACGTGGTGCGCTACCTGCGCCGCCTGGAGCAGACCCAGCACATACCGGTCATCCTGCTCACCGGCTTCGGCCCCGACCAGGAACTGACCGCCACCGCCTTCGCCCTCGGCGTCGCCGACCTCGTCCTGAAGCCCGTCGACCCCTGGGCCCTGCGCACCAAGGTCCGCTACCTCTACAACGCCCACCAGCAACGCCTCGCCCTGGAAGCGGAGATACGCGAACTGCGCGCCCTGGTCAAGGACCCCACCGAAGCCCACGAACACACCCCGCACCCCTCCCCGCCCCACCCCGACACCCACGTCCCACCCCAGCGCGACGCCCACCGCACCGGCGCGGCACGGGACCGGCCCTGACCGACCGGCCCCCCACCCGGCGCACGCCCGCACACCGACCGGCGCCAAGCGAACAAAGGCCGCGTACCGATCCGCCTCTGTGCCCGGTCGGTGACATCAGGCAGCATGTCGTGCATGTCCGTACTGACGCGCGACGAAGCGCAGACCCGTGCCCAGATTCTCGACGTCCACCGCTACACGATCGACCTCGACCTGACCACCGGGGACGAGACCTTCGCCTCGCGCACCGTGATCCGGTTCGCGGTGCGGTCGGACAGCGCCACCGTGGACACCTTCGTCGAGGTCAAGCCCGCCGAGCTGCGCTCCGTCACCCTCGACGGACAGTCCCTCGACCCGGGGACCCTGGACGAGAACCGGCTGCCGCTGAAGGACCTCACCCCCGGCGAGCACGAACTGCGCGTCGACGCCGAGATGCGCTATTCGCGCACCGGTGAGGGCATGCACCGGTTCACCGACCCCACCGACGGCGAGACGTACGTCTACTCCCAGGTGTTCCTGGACGACGTGCAGCGTGTCTACGCCGCCTTCGACCAGCCCGACCTGAAGGCCGTCTTCGAGGTGTCCGTCAAGGCCCCCGAGAACTGGACCGTGCTGGCCAACGGCATCACCGAACACCTGGGCGACGGCCGCTGGCAGGCCGCCCCCACCCCGCCGCTGTCCACCTACCTCGTCGCCGTCGCCGCCGGCCCCTTCCACTGCGTGCGCACCGAGCACCGCGGGCTGCCCTTCGGCATCCACTGCCGCCGCTCCCTCGCCCCCTACCTGGACGCCGACGCCGACGAGATCCTCGACGTCACGCGCGCGTGCTTCGACCGCTACCACGAGAAGTTCGACGAGCCCTACCCCTTCGACTCCTACGACCAGGCCTTCGTCCCCGAGTTCAACGCGGGCGCCATGGAGAACCCCGGACTGGTCACCTTCAGCGACAAGTTCGTCTACCGCTCCGCCGTCACCGACACCGAGCGGCAGACCCGTGCCATGGTCATCGCCCACGAGATGGCCCACATGTGGTTCGGCGACCTCGTCACCCTCAAGTGGTGGGACGACATCTGGCTCAACGAGTCCTTCGCCGAGTACATGGGTTACCAGACCACCCTCGAGGCCACCCGCTTCACCGAACCCTGGGTCGAGTTCGGCGTCGCCCGCAAGTCCTGGGGCTACGATGCCGACCAGCGCCCCTCCACCCACCCCGTCGCCCCCGAGGCCGTCGACGACACCGCAGCCGCCCTGCTCAACTTCGACGGCATCTCCTACGCCAAGGGCGCCTCCGCCCTGCGCCAACTCGTCGCCTGGCTCGGCGAGAAGGACTTCCTCGCCGGCATCAACACCCACATCGCCCGCCACAGGTTCGCCAACGCCACCCTCGCCGACTTCATCGACTCCCTCGCCAGCGCCACCGAACGCGACGTCCACGCCTGGGCCGACGCCTGGCTGCGCACCACCGGCGTCGACACGCTCACTCCGCGCCTGACCACCGCCGACGGCACCTGCGCCCTGACCGTCGAGGGCACCGGCAGCCGCCCGCACCGGATCAGCGTCGGCCTGTACGACCGGGACCTCACCGACGAGGGCCGCCTCACCCTGCGTGAACGCGTCGACGTCGAGGTGCCGCAGACCGCCCCGCAGCCCATCGGCAAACGCCCCGCGCTGCTCCTCCTCAACGACGGCGACCTGACCTACGCCAAGGTCCGCTTCGACCCCCAGTCCTTCGAGACGGTCCGCACCAGCCTCTCCGGCCTGCCCGACCCGCTCACCCGCGCGGTCGTGTGGAACGCCCTCAGGGACGCCGTCCGCGACGGCGAACTCCCACCCGCCGCCTACCTGGAGACCGCCCGCGCCCACCTCCCGCACGAGACCGACCTCGCCCTCGTCCAGGGCGTGCTCGCCTTCGCCTCCACCCAGGTCGCCGACCGCTACCTGCGGCCCGACGAACGGCCCGTCGCCCTGGCCACCCTGACCGCGCTGTGCCGCGACCTCATCCGCCGCACCGAGGACGGCGACAACCCCGGCCTGCGCCTGATCGCCGTACGCCACTTCATCGACGTCGCCGCCCACCCCGACACCATCGCCGCCTGGCTCGCCGACGGCACCGTCCCCGGCGGCCCCGAACTCGACCCCGAGCTCCGCTGGCGCATCCTGGGCCGGCTCGCCGTCCTCGGCGCCACCGACGAGGCCGCCATCGCCGCCGAGCTGCAGCGCGACCCCAGCGCCAGCGGCCAGGAGGGCGCCGCCCGCTGCCGGGCCGCCCTGCCCGACCCCGAGGCCAAGCGCCGGGCCTGGGAGGCGATGTTCGCCACCGACGACCTCTCCAACTACCTCTTCACGGCCACCGCCCAGGGCTTCTGGCAGCCCGAACAGGCCGACCTGGTCCGCGCGTACGTGCCGCGCTACTACGACGACGCGGTCGCCGTCGCCGCCCGCCGCGGCCCTGCCATCGCCGTCGCCACCGGCCGCTGGGCGTTCCCCGCCCACGCCGTCGACGCCGACAACCTCCGCCTCGGCGAGGCCTGCCTGCGCGACGCCGCCCCGATCACCGCCCTGCGCCGCAAGCTTGCCGACGAACTCGACGACCTGGCAAGGGCGTTGAAGGTGCGGCAGGCGTAATACCGGGGACGTAGGCCGCGTCTGGTCCCTGCCGACGATGCGGCGAGCCGGTCGTCCTTCCTAGGCTCGGCGGAGTCAAAGGACGATCGGCCCCAGCCTCCGAGGAGAAGACCATGATCGTAGTGACCGGTGCCACCGGGAACGTCGGCCGCGCCCTGGTGGAACGGCTCGTGGCCGCGGGCCGCCCCGTCCGGGCGCTCACGCGCGACCCCCAGCGGGCCGGGCTCCCCGAGGGGGCCGAAGTGGTGCGGTTCGACCCCGACGAAGGCGCCGCCCTGTTCGACGGCGCCTCGAAGCTGTTCCTGTACGTACAGGCCGGCGGCGCCCGGACCGGTGCCCTCCTCGACGCGGCCCGCACGGCCGGCGTCCGGCACGTGGCGCTGCTCTCCTCCGGCATCATCCAGGAGGGCTCCGACGAAACCCACCCCATCCACGTCATGCACGCCACCGCCGAACAGCAGATCCGCGACAGCGGCCTGGAGTGGACCTTCCTGCGGCCCAACGCCTTCGCCATCAACGCACTGCAGTGGGCCCCCCAGATCCGTACGTCGGACACGGTCCGCGGCGTCTACGCGGGCATGCTCACCGCCCCCATCCACGAGGACGACATCGCCGCCGTCGCCGAACGCGTCCTGCTCGACCCCGGACACGAGGGCGCCGTCCACCGCCTCACCGGCCCCGAGGCGGTCACCAACACCGAGCAGATCGCCGCGATCGGCCGGGTGATCGGCCGCGACCTGCGGTTCGTGGAGACACCGCCTGAGGAGGCCGGCCCCGAACTGTTCCCGCACGTTCCGCCGGAGATCGTCAAGGGACTCCTGAAGTCTTTCGAGGCCGCCGTCGGCGTACCCCCGGAGATCACCACCACCGTGGAGAAGCTCACCGGCGTCCCGGCCCGCACCTTCGCCCGGTGGGCCGAAGACCACGCGGACGACTTCCGCAGCTGAGCGCACCGGGCGCGCGTCAGCTCCGGCCGACGCGCAACTCAGCCCGCCGCACGGCGCCCTCCCGCGGTCCCGCCCGCCGGTTGCCCACCTCGGCGCCCACCGCGGACCCCTCGTCCAGCGCGAACCCGAGCCGCTCCAGGAAGCGTTCACCGGGCCGCCAGCCGGGCGGGACCGTCGCCGTCACCCGGGTGACGCCCTCCGCGCGCGCCGGCAGCGAGCCGGCCAGCGCCCGGCCCAGGCCCCGGCCGCGCGCCCAGGGCGCCAGCAGGAACATCCCCACCGCCACCACGCCGGGCTCCGGATGGTCCCGCACCGCCTCCACCAGGCCCGTCACCGCACCGTCCCGCTCCACGACCAGAAGCACCTTGTCCTCGGGGCGGGCCCCGTCCGGCAGCGAGTAGAACAGGCTCTGCACGTCTCCGGGCGCCGACGGCAGCCCCGTCGCGGCCACGAACCAGTCCTCGCACGCCTCGAACAGGGCCGGCAGCGGCGCCTCGTCCGAAGGCTCCGGCTCCCGGACGACCACCCGCTCACCGGGACCACCCACCATCCACACGTCAACCATCCGACCGAAGCCACCCACCTTCCGACCCCACCCCCAACACGTTTTCCCCGCACGGGAGTACCCACTTCCGGGCATCGATCGTTGGGCCTTTCGGACGCGCCGCCCCATCCGCGTACACGCTGCAACCACCGCCGCGGATGCCCCCTCGCCCGCGCCCCGGAGGAGAGCCCATGAGCCTGCCGCCCCTCGCCTCAGGACCCGACGGCCCCGCCGCCCTCGGCCCCCTGCTCGACACCGTCCTCGACGCCCTGCACCAGGGCGGCCGGTCGCGCGGCGGCCCGCTGCCCGCGGGCGGACCGGAGGCCGTCGCCGCACGGATCACCGACGCCATGGGCGACGTCCTGCCCGACGACGGCGACCCAGACGCCCTGCGCACCCTCGTACACGCCCTCGCCGCAGGCTCCGCCGATCCCGCCGACCCCCTGTGCGCCGCCCACCTGCACTGCCCGCCCCTCGCCGTCGCCACCGCCGCCGACCTCGCCGCGAGCGCCCTCAACCCCTCCCTCGACTCCTGGGACCAGGCCCCCGCCGCCTCCGCCCTCGAAGCCCTCGTCACCCGCGCCCTCGCCCAGGAGATCGGCCTGGCCGACTCACTCGTCACCACCGGCGGCACCGAGGCCAACCAACTCGCCCTGCTCCTCGCCCGCGAGGCGCACGGCGGCAGCGTCCGGCTGGTGCACGGCGCCAACGCCCACCACTCCCTGCCCCGCGCCGCCTGGCTGCTCGGCCTGCCCGACCCGGTCGTCGTCCCCGCCCCGGGCGGCACCCTCGACCCCGCCGCCCTCGACGAGGCCCTCACCCGGCTCCCGCGCCCCCTGCTCGTCGCCGCCACCGCCGGCACCACCGACGCCGGCCTGATCGATCCGCTCCCCGAGATCGCCGGCCTGTGCGCCGCCCACGGCGCCCGCCTGCACATCGACGCCGCCTATGGCGCGGGCCTCGCCTTCAGCGACCGGCACCGGGACAAGCTCGCCGGCCTCGAAGCCGCCCACACCGTCGCCCTCGACCTGCACAAACTCGGCTGGCAGCCGGTCGCCGCCGGCCTCCTCGCCGTCGCCCGCCCCCGCGACCTCACCGTCCTGCACCAGCGCGCCGACTACCTCAACGCCGACGACGACACCGAAGCCGGCCACCCCGACCTGCTCGGCCGGTCCCTGCGCACCAGCCGCCGCCCCGACATCCTCAAGATCGCCGTCACCCTCAAGACCCTCGGCCGCACCGGCCTCGGCGCCCTCACCGACCAGGTCTGCGCCCGCGCCCGCCAGTTCGCCGCCCTTGTCCAGGACCACCCCGGCTTCGAACTGTACGACCGGCCCGTCATCAGCACCGTCCTGTTCCGGCCCACGACGGCCACCGACGGCGCCGTCGCCGACGTACGGCGCAGACTGCTCCACGAAGGCCGGGCCGTCCTCGGCCGGGCCCGCCTCGACGGCCGCCTCTGGCTCAAGGCCACCCTCCTCAACCCCCACACCGGGCCCGACGACCTGACCCACCTCCTGAAGCTCGTGGAAGGAACCACCCCCCGATGAGCCCGACGCCCATCCCCCCACGCCACGAGCCCGAAGCACCACGCGACCTGGTCGGCATCGGCATCGGACCGTTCAACCTCTCCCTCGCCGCCCTCGCCCACCCGCTCGCCGAACTCGACACCGTCTTCTACGAACAACGCCCCGGCTTCGACTGGCACCCCGGCCTGCTCATCGACGGCGCGCGCATCCAGGTCCCCTTCCTCGCCGACCTGGTCACCCTCGCCGACCCCGCCAGCCCCTGGACGTTCCTCAACTACCTCAGAGCCCGCGACCGGCTCTTCCCCTTCTACTTCGCCGAACGCTTCCACATCCAGCGCGCCGAATACGACGCCTACTGCCGCTGGGTCTCCGAGAACGTCCCCGGACTGCACTTCTCCCACCAGGTCGACGCCGTCCGCTGGAACGCCGAACACGACGTCTTCGAGGTCGACTTCACCCACCTCGACACCGACGGAGAGGCCCAGGCCCTCGGCCGTACCCACACCAAGAACATCGTCATCGGCACCGGCACCGCACCCCACGTACCCGACCCGCTCAAACCCCTGGTCGAGGCCCCCGGCGTCCCCGTCATCCACGCCGCCGACTACCTCGACCACCGCGACACCATCCTCGCCGCCGGCCACGTCACCGTCGTCGGCTCCGGACAATCCGGCGCCGAGGTCTTCCTCGACCTGCTCCGCCACCGCCCCGCCGGCCGCGAGCACCTCCACTGGCTCGGCCGCACCGAGGCCTTCGCACCCATGGAGTACTCCAAGCTCGGCCTGGAACACTTCACCCCCGACTACACCCGCTACTTCCACACCCTCACCGAACCCGTCCGCGACCGGCTCGTCGCCTCCCAATGGCAGCTCCACAAGGGCATCGACGCCGACACCATCGCCGCCATCCACGACGAGCTCTACCGCCGCACCCTGCACGGCGGCTGGCCCGACACCGTGCTCACCCCCGGCGTCCACGTCCGCACCGCCGGACGCATCGCCACCAGCAAGCTCGAACTCCACCTCGAACACATCCAGCAAGGCACCCGCTCCCGCCTCACCACCGACGCCGTCGTCCTCGCCACCGGCTACCGCGAACGCCCCCTCGGCCGCCTCCTCGCCGGCCTCGACCCCTACCTGCGCCGCGACAGCGCCGAACGCCCGCGCATCGACGAACACTTCCGCATGGTCCTCGACCCCTGCGTCACCGGATCGGTGTACGTGCAGAACGCCGAACTCCACACCCACGGCGTCGGCGCCCCCGACCTCGGCCTCGCCGCCTGGCGCAGCGCCACCATCCTCAACTCCCTGACCGGCAAAGACCCCTACCCGCTGCCCACACGCACGGCCTTCACCACCTTCGGCCTCGACCCGCAGCCCCAGGTCGCCGCCGCACGTCAACCGGAGCGGACCCTCACCCCCCTCGTCGAGGAACGGTAAGAATCACCAACCGCGGAAGACGCGGGGCGGCAACCGTGTTGCGCTGCTCTCGCGGACGGCCCCGCCGGGGACCAGGTCGTCGGCGACATCGCCGCCGCCGTCGACCCGTCCCTGCTGAAACCGTGACCGCCTAGAAGACAGGCGTGCCGTTCCGCGTGAGCTTCCAGTCCCCCGACGCGAAGTCCTTCGGATCCAGCACACCCTTCGCGGTCACCCACTCCGCGATCCGGGTACGGATCTCCGTCGACTCCGACCACAGCTCCTTGGCCGAGGCGACGTACGGGAACGCGCCACCGCCATTGGCACGGTAGTTGTTCACCGCGAGCACGAACTGCTGGGCGTCTTCCAGAGCGGCCCCGTTGAAGGTCAGGTTCTTGATCCGCGAACCGGCCGCCTGGGCGATGTCGATCTCGTACTTCAGGCCCGAGACGTAGTCGTAGTTGTAGTCCGGGCGGCCGTTCGCGTTGGTCAGCTTCTCCACGTCCACCGCCGCGTCCGCGGCCGTCCGGACGAAGTACTCCGCCGAGTACTCCAGATACGCCCGGACCTGCGCACCCGTCATCAACTTCGCGACCAGCGTGTTGTCGTACACGTACAGACCGGACAGGTCCCGGATCGTCACGTCACCGGCCGGGATCTCCGACGTGCGGGAGAACGGCGAGGCCTGCGCGATCACCGGCAGCGAGGCGTACTCCGTGCCCGCCAGCGCCGCCCTGACCACGTCCTCCTGAACCCTGGTGATCAGATCGATGATCGCGGCGTCCTTGTAGCGGGCCTCGGCCGTGGTCAGCGTCTCGGTCGCGGTACCGACCACCTGATTGACGTACTCCACGACCTTCGCGTGCTCGTCCGTCAGCAACCTGGTGATCTTCGGGTCGTCGGCGACCGAGTTGGAGTTCAGCAACGAGGCGGCCACCGACTCCACCTCCCACCCACCCTTGCCGAACACCAGCTCGATGTCGAAGAGAGTGAGACGCTCCGCGTAGCACAACGGCTCCGACAGCACGACCGTCCTCCCGGTGGCCTCGTTGACGACCTTCAGCTCCGGGATCTCCACGTGCGCGTGCCCCACCAGGATCGCGTCGATGCCCGGCACCTGCCTGGCGACATTCGCGGCCGCGTTCTCCACGTACGGCAACTGGTCACCGTACGACGACGTACCCGAGGAACCGGAATGCGCCGACACCACCACCACGTCCGCGCCCATCGAACGCAGCTTCGGCACCCACTTCGCCGCCTGCTCCTCCAGACCCGGGAACGTCAGTCTCCCCTGCACATACGCCTTGTCCCAGATCGCGATACCCGGGTTGGTCAGACCCAGGACGGCCACCTTCACCGGCGGCGCACCCGGCACACGGAACTCCTTGATGAAGTACGGCGGAAAGGCCGGCTTCTGCGTCTTCGCGTCCAGCGCGTTCGCGCCCAGCAGCGGAAAGCGGAGCTGCTCCTCGAACCGGCGCAGCGTCTCGATGCCGTAGTTGAACTCGTGGTTGCCCAGGGCCGCCGCGTCGTAGCCGATCGCGTTCATCGCCTGCGCCATCGGGTGCACCGGGCCGCCCTCGGCGGTGATCGGGTCCACCTTCGCGTAGTAGTACGTCAGCGGAGTGCCCTGGATCGTGTCACCCGCGTCCAGCAGCAGCGTGTTGCAGCGGCCCCTCTCCTCGCGCACCTGGTTCACCAGGGTCGAGATACGGGCCAGGCCCATCGCGTTGCCCGCCTTGTCGGAGTACTCCGCGTCCTTGAAGTAGTCCCAGTTGAAGACGTGCCCGTGCAGGTCCGTCGTACCCATGACGGTGAGCGAGTAACGCTTGGGCCGCTTCCCGGGCTTCCGCCCCTCGGCCGCCTCCGCCGCCGGAGCCGCCGCCGCGCCGGCGATCGCCACCCCCGCCCCGGTCACGGCGGACTTCTTCAGGAACTTCCGGCGGTTCAACGGCATGTCTCGTTCTCCTCGGCGAATGGTCAATGACGCGCGTAGATTCTGACCTGCTCATGACCGGCCACAACAGGTCCGGGAGGTTTCGATCCGGTGACCTAATCGGTCAACTCCAAGCCCCCAACCAGGAAAGACATGACAGAGTGGGACGTATGGCCACCCCCCACGGCACCCCGGACACCCCGCTCCTCACCGTCCGCGGCGAGGCAGAGCTGGAAGTCGAGCCCGACATCGCCCGCATCAGCGTCACCGTCAGCGCCCGCGGCCGCGACCGCCGTACCACCCTCGACGACCTCACCGGCCGCAACACCGCAGTCCTCGACCTGATCAAGTCCTACGGAAACGCCGTCGAACACCTCGCCACCGGAGCCTTCACCCTCACACCCGAACTCACCGAACACGGCCGAGGCGAACGCGTCCGCGCCTACCACGGCCGCGTCCAGCACACCGCCGAACTCACCGACTTCACCGCCCTCGGCGAACTCACCACCCGCCTCGCCGACCACGAACTCACCCGCGTCGACGGCCCCTGGTGGGCGCTCCGCCCCGACTCACCCGTACACCGCGAAGCCCGCCGGCAAGCCGTCCGCGAAGCCGTCCAACGCGCCCGCGAATACGCCGACGCCCTCGGCACCACCCTCGCCGCCCTGATCGAACTCGCCGACACCGGCACCGAACGCCCCCGCCCCACCCGAGCCGCCTTCGCGCGCAGCGCCCAGCGCGTCGCCCTCTCCGCCGCCACCGAGCCCGCTGAACCCCTCGACCTCGAACCGCAGCGCCTCCACGTCACCGCTCAGGTCAGCGCCCAGTTCACCATCACACCACCGCAGTTGTGACCCAGGCGTTTCAGGACAGCGGAGCACGGCTACCCGAAAACGCCCGCACGAGTGACCGGCCGCTCATTCTCCATGGCCGTGGGTAACCCTTTCCAGGATTTCAAAATGCTCATCCGAGCAGCCGGTCGCACAATTCAACACTTGTCAACAGACCTTCATCCAAGGGTCGTTCAGTAGTCACACCCCCACGAATTCTCTACCAGCGGGTAAGGCCTAGGCTCGATTCATGCGCCGAGCAAAAATCGTCTGTACCCTGGGACCCGCCACCGACTCATACGACCAGATCAAGGCACTGGTCGAGGCCGGAATGGACGTCGCCCGATTCAACCTCAGCCACGGCGGATACGCCGAGCACGAGGAGCGCTACCAGCGCGTGCGAAAGGCCTCCGACGAGACCGGCCGCAGCGTCGGGACCCTCGCCGACCTTCAGGGCCCGAAGATCCGACTCGGCCGCTTCACCGAAGGCCCCGTACTCCTTGAACGCGGCGACTCCTTCACCATCACCGTCGAACCGGACGCCGAGGGTGACCGCCACCAGTGCGGAACCACCTACTCCGGCCTCGCCGACGACGTCACTCCCGGTGAACGCGTCCTCGTGGACGACGGCAAGGTCTGCCTGGAGGTCACCGCCGTCGACGGCCCGCGCGTTCACACCACGGTCGTCGAAGGCGGCATGGTCTCCGACCACAAAGGCCTCAACCTCCCCGGCGTCGCCGTCTCCGTCCCCGCGCTCTCCGAAAAGGACGAGGCCGACCTGCGGTGGGCGCTGCGCACCGGCTTCGACATCATCGCCCTCTCCTTCGTCCGCAGCGGCAAGGACATCGCGGACGTCCACCGGATCATGGACGAGGAAGGCCGCCGCCTCCCGGTCATCGCCAAGGTCGAGAAACCACAGGCCGTCGACGCGATCGACGACATCGTCGCTGCCTTCGACGGCATCATGGTCGCCCGCGGCGACCTGGGCGTCGAGATGCCCCTGGAACAGGTCCCCATCGTCCAGAAACGCGCGATCAAACTCGCCAAACGCAACGCCAAACCGGTGATCGTCGCGACACAGATGCTCGACTCCATGATCGACAACTCCCGCCCCACCAGGGCGGAGGCCTCGGACGTGGCCAACGCGGTCATCGACGGCACCGACGCGGTGATGCTCTCCGGCGAGACCAGCGTCGGCACATACCCCGTGGAGACCGTCCGGACCATGTCCAAGATCGTCGAAGCGGCCGAGCAGGACCTCCTCGCCAAGGGACTGCCCCCGCTGACCGAGAACAACAAACCCCGCACCCAGGGCGGAGCGGTCGCCCGCGCCGCCGCGGAGATCGGCGACTTCCTCGGCGCCACATACCTGGTCGCCTTCACCCAGTCCGGCGACACCGCCCGCCGCCTCTCCCGCTACCGCTCGCCCATTCCCCTCCTCGCCTTCACCCCCGAACCGGCGACGCGCTCCCAGCTCAGCCTCACCTGGGGCGCCGAGACCTTCCTCGGCCCCAACGCCGGCGCCACGGACGCGATGGTCGACCAGGTGGACGAGCTGCTGCTGAAGTACGGCCGCTGCCGGAAGGGCGACATCGTGGTCATCACGGCCGGCTCGCCGCCCGGCGTCTCCGGTTCGACGAACATGGTCCGGGTGCACCACATCGGCGAGGACGACAGCCCCGAGTAGGGGGCGCGGGCCCCAGGCCTTTCAGTGCCTGGGGCCTACGTGGGTGCCCATGAGGGTCACGGAGGCTTTGCGGGCGACGGGGATGTTGAAGGGGTCGCTGCCGCGAGCGAGAGTGGTCCACTCGACGCCGACCTTGTCGAGGGTGTCCGTGAACAGCTTCCGGATGTCGTCCGACTTGTCGGAAGGTGGTCCAGGGTCTGGGGGCGCCATGCGGGGCCCTGGGACCAGGGCGAGAGCTCGCTTGCGTGTGCTCACGTCGTACATGCGGCCACTCTGTGAGAGTGATCGCGGTGACACGCAGCGAAAAGCGGATGTTCACGAGAATGTGGACATCCGCTTATTGATCCGCAACCTTGGAATCGAAAGAAAAGTGCCCCGGGTGGGACTCGAACCCACACTGTATGGTGTTTGAGACCATTGTCTGCTGCCAATTGGACTACCGGGGCCCAAGGAATCGAAGGTCAACCCCGACTCCGTGCCCACTACCTTACCGCAGCTAGGTAGGCTCTTGTCAGCAGTACCTGCCCCTGAACGAGGAGCCCCCGTGACCGCCCCCGAGTCGCCCCAGCCCGTAGACGTGCCCGACGACGACAAGTCGCACGTGCCTCCGCTGACGACCCGTGTCGTCATCGCCGAGGACGAGGCCCTGATCCGGCTCGATCTGAAAGAGATGCTGGAGGAGGAGGGGTACTCCGTCGTGGGCGAGGCCGGGGACGGGGAACAGGCCGTGGAGCTGGCCCGCGAGCACAGGCCCGACCTGGTCATCCTGGATGTGAAGATGCCGAAGCTGGACGGCATCTCGGCGGCGGAGAAGATCGCCGAGGAGTCCATCGCGCCGGTGCTGATGCTCACCGCGTTCTCGCAGCGCGACCTGGTGGAGCGGGCCCGGGACGCCGGTGCCATGGCGTACCTGGTGAAGCCGTTCAGCAAGAGCGATGTCGTCCCGGCGATCGAGATGGCCGTCTCGCGGTTCAACGAGCTCAGGCAGTTGGAGAAGGAGGTCGCCGACCTCACCCAGCGGCTGGAGACGCGCAAGCTGGTGGACCGGGCGAAGTCGATCCTCCAGACGGAGTACGGGCTGACCGAGCCGGCGGCGTTCCGCTGGATCCAGAAGACCTCGATGGACCGCCGGATGTCGATGCAGCAGGTCGCCGAGGCGGTCATCGCGGACAGCGAGGAGAAGAAGGCCGCCAGGGGCTGACCGGCCCGGTACGTGGACGAGGCCCGTCCTCCGATTTCGGAGGGCGGGCCTCGTCGTACGCGCGTGTGGGGGCTAGTCCTCGCCGAGGTACGCCTTCCGCACGGACTCGTCGACCAGCAGGTCCTGCCCGCTGCCCGACAGGACGATGTTGCCGACCTCCATGACGTGGCCCTGGTCGGCCAGTGACAACGCCGCCTGAGCGTTCTGTTCGACCAGCAGGATCGTGGTGCCCTGGGACTTCAGCTCGGCGATGGTGGCCATGATCTTCTGCATCATGATCGGGGACAGGCCCATCGACGGCTCGTCCAGCATCAGCAGCTTGGGCTGGGACATCAGCGCCCGGCCCATGGCCAGCATCTGCTGCTCACCGCCCGAGAGGGTGCCCGCGGCCTGCTTGCGACGCTCGCCCAGGATCGGGAAGAGGTCGTACGCCCGCTGGATGTCCTTTTCGATGCCTTCCTTGTCCTTGCGGAGGAAGGCGCCGAGCTGGAGGTTCTCGGCGATGGTGAGGCGCGGGAAGATGTGCCGGCCTTCGGGGGAGTGGGCGAGCCCGAGGGCGACGATCTTGTGGGCGGGGACGCCGCTGAGCGGCTTGCCGTCGAAGACGATCTTCCCGGAGGTGGGCTTCAGCAGGCCCGACAGCGTGCGCAGGGTCGTCGTCTTGCCTGCGCCGTTGGTGCCGATGAGGGTGACGATCTGGCCGGCCTCGACGCTGAACGAGATGCCCTTGACGGCTTCGATCTTGCCGTAGGAGACCCTGAGGTCCTCGACCTCGAGCAGAGCGGTCACTGGGCTTCTCCCTTGGTGCTGCTGGTGCTGCTGTTGGTGCTCTCCGCATCGGTGTCGGTGTCGGCCGGTGCCGTCTCGGCGGCGGCTTCGGCGGCTTCGACCTCGGCGACCTCGGCCTGGCCGGGGTCGCCCTCGAAGGGCTCGCCGAGGTAGGCCGCGATCACGCGTTCGTCCGCCTGGACGACGTCGGAGGTGCCCTCGACGAGCTTCTCGCCCTGGACGAGGACGGCGACGCGGTCGCTGAGGTTGAAGACGAAGCGCATGTCGTGCTCGATGAGGAGGACGGCGATGCCCTTGTCCCGGATGGCGAAGACGAGGTCCTCGGTGGCCCGGGTCTCCTGCGGGTTCATGCCGGCCGTCGGTTCGTCGAGGAGCAGCAGGCCCGGTTCGGAGGCGAGCGCCCGGGCGATCTCCAGCTTGCGCTGCTCGCCGTAGGGCAGGTTGCGTGCGAGGTGGTCGCGCTTGGCGGCCAGGCCGACGAATTCCAGGAGTTCCATGGCCCGCGCCTCGGATTCCTTCTCGGCCTTCCGGAAGCCGGGCCCGCGCAGCAGGGCGGACCAGAGGCCTTCCTTGGTCCGCGTGTGGCGGCCCACGAGGACGTTCTCGAGGACCGTCATGTTCGCGAACAGCCGGATGTTCTGGAAGGTGCGGGCGATGCCCGCCTGTGTCACCAGGTGCGGCTTGGGCGGCAGGACGGTGCCCTTGTACGAGACCGTGCCCTCGGTCGGTACGTACAGGCCGGTGAGGCAGTTGAAGAAGGTGGTTTTTCCGGCGCCGTTCGGTCCGATCAGGCCGACGATCTCGCCGCTGTTGACCGTGAAGTCGACGGAGCGGACGGCGGTGAGGCCGCCGAAGCGCATGGTGACGTCACGGGCTTCGAGTACGGGAGTGGACGTGGTTGTCATCGTTCTTTACGCCCCTGCCTTGGTGACGGCCGGTTCGTCGGTCAGCGTCGTCTGTTCTGGTACGTCGAGTTGGCCGGTCTCGTGGAATTCGAGCTGGCGGCGGCGGTTGGCGATGATGCCCTCCGGGCGGAAGCGCATCAGCAGGATCAGCGCGAGGCCGAAGGCGAAGAGCTCGTAGTTCTGCAGGAACTGGAGCTTTTCGGGGACCAGGTAGAGCACGCTGGCGCCGAGGAGGGGGCCGCTGACGGTGCCCATGCCGCCGAGGACGACGGCGGCCAGCAGGAAGGCCGAGTTGGGCGGGGCGGCGCCGGCGAACTGGTAGGGCTGCGGGTTGACGCTGTAGTTGACGTGAGCCATGACGGTGCCGGCCAGTCCGGCGAGGGAGGCGCCGAGGGCGAAGGCCACGAGCTTGACGCGGAAGCCGTTGATGCCCATGGCGGTGGCGGCGGTCTCGTCCTCGCGGATGGCGATCCAGGAGCGGCCGATGCGGGAGTCGGCGGCGCGGGTGAAGACGAGTACGACGATGGCCGTGACGATGAGCATCAGGAAGAGGTAGTTGGCGAAGCGGCCGAGGGTGAATCCGGCGATGTCGTGGGAGTCGCCCAGGTTGATCCCGAAGATGTTGAGGTCGGGGATCTGGGTGATTCCGTTCGGGCCTCGGGTGATGTTCGGGCCGGAGTCGCCGTCCAGGTTGTTGACGGTGATGCGGAAGATTTCACCGAAGCCGAGGGTGACGATGGCCAGGTAGTCGCCGCGCAGTCGCAGGGTGGGCGCGCCGATGAGGACGCCGAAGACAAGTGAGGCGGCCATGCCGGTGAGGGCGGCGGCCCAGAACGGGAAGTGCACGCCGGCGAACCGGGAGTACTCGGAGCCGGAGACGAGGGCGGCGGCGTAGGCGCCGACGCCGAGGAAGGCGACGTATCCGAGGTCGAGCAGGCCGGTGAGGCCGACGACGATGTTCAGGCCGAGGGCGACGGTGGCGAAGATGAGGATGTTCGCGCCGATGTTGGCGTTGTGGTCGTCGCTCTGGGTGAAGGGGAAGATCACGGCGGCGGCGAAGGCGAGCGCGGCGGCGAAACCTTTGTGCCGGGCGGAGATCGTCGCATAGCGGTCCAGGAGTCCGGTGTGGACGAGGCCCCAGGCGGCGAAGAGGATGAGGAGGATGTAGCCGATGAAGGTCTCGCTGGCGTCGTTGTCGATGCCGATGCCGTAGGTGAAGGCGATCAGGGCGAGGGCGGTGCCGGTGGTGATGACGGCGCGCTCGGCGAGCGGGGAGAGCGTGCCGGGGCGCGGCTGGTCGGGCTTGCTGAGGTAGCCGCGGATGCCGGCCTCGGGGTCGGGGTGGGGCAGCGCGAGGGCGCCCACGACGGGGAGTGCGGAGGCCACGGCCGCCACGTAGGCCCCGGGTTCGAGGTTGACGAGTCCGCCGAGGTCGACGGCGATGGCGATGGCGGTGAACCAGCAGACGGCGAAGGCGGACAGGGCCGTCAGCAGGACGGGGGAGGTGGCCTTCCCGGGGTTCAGCCAGCGCAGTCCCGGCACGTCCCACAGGGTGAGGGCGAACAGGAGGGTCAGGGCACCGCCCACGAGCGCGAGGATCTGGAGCCCCGCGGGGTAGCCGTAGACCGTCAGGTCGCCCGGGAAGTCGGGGGTCCAGGTCCAGCTGAGGAAGGTGCTGGCGATGGTGCCGGCGGCGCCGGCCGCGATGAGCAGGCGGGCGGCGGACTGCGGCAGCGGGACGGGCCCGCGCCCGGCCGCGGCCGTGGTGTTGGTGGTGGTGTCGGTCATGCTGCTCACGCCCTGTCCGCGACGCGTTCGCCGAGCAGGCCTTGTGGCCTGAAGAGGAGTACGAGGATGAGGAGGACGAAGGCCCACACGGCCGCCCAGCCCTGTCCGCCGAGCTGCTGCATGCCGGGGATGTCGGCGATGTAGGCGGTGGCCATGGCTTCGGCGAGGCCGAGGACGAGGCCGCCGAGCATGGCGCCGTAGATGTTGCCGATGCCGCCGAGGACGGCGGCGGTGAAGGCTTTGAGGCCGGCGATGAAGCCCATGTCGTAGGCGACGGAGCCGTACTTCAGGCCGTAGGAGAGGCCGGCGACGGCGGCGAAGAAGCCGCCGATGGCGAAGGCGATCACGATGATGCGGTTGGTGTCGATGCCCATCAGCTGCGCGGTGTCCGGGTCCTGGGCGGTGGCCTGCATGGCGCGGCCGGTGCGGGAGAGGCGGACGAAGAAGGCCAGGATGGCCATGCAGATGGGGGCGGCGATGATGAGGAAGACGTCACCGCTCTGGATCGTGAGCGAGCCGAGGTGGTAGGGCCCGAAGGGGAGCTGGGGGAAGACGCGGGCGGACTTGGCGTCGCCGTGGTAGTTGTACCAGTTGAAGACGGCCTGCTGCAGGGCGAGGGAGAGGCCGATGGCGGTGATGAGTGGTGCGAGGCGTGGTGCTCCGCGTAGTGGCCGGTAGGCGAAGCGTTCGGCGCCGACCGCGATGAGGACGGAGACGAGTGCGCCGCCGAGGAGCATCAGTGGCAGCGCTATCCACATGGATATGCCGTCCGGGAGGGCGAGGTAGACCGTGAGCGCGCCGAAGCCGCCGGTCATGAAGATCTCGCCGTGGGCGAAGTTGATGAGCTGGACGATTCCGTACACCATCGTGTAGCCGATGGCGATCAGACCGTACATCGAGCCGAGGAACAGCCCGTTGGCCAGCTGCTGCGGCAGGGTGTTCACCGCATGGCCTCCATGTGGTGGGGAGAGTCAAGGGGGAGGTAGAAGGCGGGCCGCGCGGTGACGGTGGTCTGCGCCGCGCGGCCCTGGTGGTGCGGAGTGCTGGGATCGGCTACTTCGGGTTGGCGACGCCGCTCTTGACGGACTTCCACTCGCCCTTGGTGACCTGGTAGACGGTCAGCTGCTTGTTGGTGGTGTCGCCGAACTCGTCGAAGGCGATCTTGCCGGAGATGCCGTCGAAAGCGGTCTTCTGGACGGCGTCGACGATCTGGGCGCGGGCATCGGAGGGGACCTTGCCGTCCTTCACGACCTGGCCGACGGCCTTGATGATGGCGGTGGCGGCGTCGTAGGAGTACGAGCCGTAGGTGCCGTAGTCGCCGGGGTACTTCTTGGCCTTGTAGGTGGCGACGAAGTCCTTGGCGGCGGGCAGGGTGTCGACGGGGACGCCGATGGAGGTGACGAGGTCGCCTTCGGCGGCCTTGCCGGCGGTCTTGATGTAGGTCGGGGTGAACATGCCGTCGCCGCCGAAGAGCGGGATGTCGGCGCCGCCGTCCTTGAGCTGCTTGGTCAGGACCTCGGACTCGTCGTACTGGCCGCCGTAGTAGAGCAGGTCGGCGCCGGAGTTCTTGATCTTGGTGACGAGGGTGGAGAAGTCGCGGTCGCCGACGCTGACGTGGTCGGTGCCGATGACCTTGCCGCCCTGCTTGATGAACTGCTCCTTGAAGATCTTGGAGAGTCCGGCGCCGTAGGTCTGCTTGTCGTCGACGACGAAGGCCTTCTTCTTCTTGAGGCCGTTGTAGGCGTAGTCGGCGGCGAAGGCGCCCTGGAGGGCGTCGGTGGTGGCGGTGCGGAAGTAGGTCTTGAACGGGCGGACCTTCTTGGTCTGCCAGTTCTTGCCCTGGGTCAGCTCGGGGGCGGTGTTGGACGGGGAGATCTGCACCAGGTTGGCGGTGGCGAAGACCTGCTGCATCTGGGTCGCGACGCCGGAGTTCAGCGGGCCGACCACGCCGAGCACGTCCTTGTCGGAGACCAGCTGGGTGGCGTTCTGCTGGCCGGTGGCGGGGATCGCCTTGTCGTCCAGGGCCTTGATCTTGAAGGTGACGCCGGGGACGGTTTTGTTCTTGTTGGCGTCGTCGACGGCGATCTGCGCGCCGTACTGGATACCGAGGCCGGTGGCGGAGTTCTGACCGGTCAGCGGGGCGTCGACGCCGATGGTGACGGTGACGTTGCCGCTGTCGCCGCTCTTGCTGTTGTCGTCGCGGGAGCCGCAGGCGGTGAGAGTCAGAGCTCCGGTGGTCAGCACGGAGGTAAGAATCACCAGAGAACGCTGTCGCACAATCAGTCCTTTCCGCAGGCACGTCCGCCCCTGCGGGGACGGGGGATGCGGTGCCGGTACCTAACTCCCGATGGAGCGGTGACTGGCCGTGACTCTAAGCCCGGTGTGTAGACATGGGCATCGCAGTGCGCTGGCTTGTGACTTTCTTGTTATGACGAGGTGGACGGTGAAGTCGGGCGCTGGAGCGTCTCGGCCGTTTTGGCGGAATTTCCTCTCGGTCCACATTTTGAGAACGTGCACTTCCGCTCGGCCGTGGGCTCGGCGGAGGGGCCTGCCTGGTCGCAGGCCCCTGGAAGCGGTCCGGACGGGCCCGGGGACGGCCTGCCGTCACGGGTGATGGCCTGTCGCTGTATTGCACCTGTGTTACGCAGCGTTACGCCGTCAAGGGGGTAGGATCCGTGTTCACGGACGTTCGGTCGGTGGGGCACTCACGACTTTTCGGCTCCCGGGACGTCCCGGAGCAGACAGGTCAGCCGTGCGCTGCACACCCGTCGGCCCTTCTCGTCGCTGATCACGATCTCGTACGTCGCGGTGCTCCGCCCCCGGTGCACCGGTGTTGCCACGCCGGTCACCAGCCCGGAGCGCACGCCCCGGTGGTGCGTGCAGTTGAGGTCGACGCCCACGGCGATCTTCGAGCTGCCTCCGTGCAGCATGGCGCCGACCGAGCCCAGTGTCTCCGCCAGCACCGCGGAGGCGCCTCCGTGCAGCAGGCCGTACGGCTGTGTGTTCCCTTCCACCGGCATGGTCCCCACGACCCGGTCGGCCGATGCCTCGGTGATCTGCACGCCCATCCGCGTGCCGAGGTGCCCTGCGGAGAACAGAGCCTGCAGGTCGATGCCGAGCGCGGCGTACTCGTCGAGGACCTCTTGCGGGAACTTCACGTTCTGCTGCTCGCCCATGGGGCCCGGCTCCGTTCGTCGTGCACCTGTCTGTCGGCTGAGCAAACGCTCAGTCGGTCGCTGATTGTTCCAGACGTACTACGACGGACTTGCTGGCCGGGGTGTTGCTGGTGTCCGCGGTGGCGTCGAGCGGGACCAGGACGTTGGTCTCCGGGTAGTACGCCGCCGCGCAGCCCGGGGCCGTCGGATAGTGCACGACCCGGAAGCCGGGTGCCCGCCGCTCCACGCCGTCCCGCCACTCGCCGACCAGGTCGACGTACGACCCGTCGGCCGCGCCGAGCCTCCGCGCGTCCTCGGGGTTGACCAGGACCACCCGGCGGCCGTTCCTGATGCCCCGGTAGCGGTCGTCGAGGCCGTAGATCGTGGTGTTGTACTGGTCGTGCGAGCGCAGCGTCTGGAGCAGGAGGCGGCCCTCGGGCAGTCGGGGGTACTCCACCGGGGCCGCGGTGAAGTTCGCCTTGCCCGTGGCCGTGGGGAAGCGGCGCTCGTCGCGGGGGGCGTGCGGCAGGGCGAAGCCCCCGGGGCGGGCCACGCGGGTGTTGAAGTCCTCGAATCCGGGGATCACGCGCGCTATGCGGTCACGGATCCTCGCGTAGTCCTTCTCGAACTCCTCCCACGGCACCCTGCTGTCCTCGCCGAGCACGCGGCGGGCGAGGCGGCACACGATGGCCGGCTCGGACAGCAGGTGCTCGCTCGCGGGCTGCAGACGGCCGCGCGAGGCGTGCACCATGCCCATGGAGTCCTCCACGGTCACGAACTGCTCGCCGCCGCCCCGCACGTCGCGCTCGGTGCGGCCGAGCGTCGGCAGGATCAGGGCACGCGCGCCCGTGACGACGTGCGAGCGGTTGAGCTTGGTCGACACGTGCACGGTCAGCCGGGCGCGCCGCATGGCCGCCTCGGTGACCTCGGTGTCGGGGGAGGCGGAGACGAAGTTGCCGCCCATGGCGAAGAAGACCTTCGCCTCGCCGTCGCGCAGCGCGCGGATGGCCCGTACGACGTCGTAGCCGTGCTCGCGCGGGGGCGCGAAGCCGAACTCCTTCTCCAGGGCGTCCAGGAAGGCCGGGGCCGGGCGTTCGAAGATGCCCATCGTGCGGTCGCCCTGCACGTTCGAGTGACCGCGCACCGGGCAGACGCCCGCGCCCGGGCGGCCGATGTTGCCGCGCAGGAGCAGGAAGTTGACCACTTCGCGGATGGTCGGGACGGAGTGCTTGTGCTGGGTGAGCCCCATGGCCCAGCAGACGATCGTGCGCTCGGAGGCCAGGACCATGCCGAGGGCTTCTTCGATCTCCGCGCGCGTGAGACCGGTCGCGGTGAGCGTCTCGTCCCAGTCGGCGGCGCGGGCGGCGTCGGCGAACTCCTCGTATCCGTGGGTGTGTTCGCGGACGAAGTCCTCGTCGACCGCGCCTTGCGTCTGCAGGATCAGCTTGTTGAGGAGGCGGAAGAGCGCCTGGTCGCCGCCGATGCGGATCTGCAGGAACAGGTCGGTGAGGGCGGCGCCCCTGAGCATGCCCTGGGGAGTCTGCGGGTTCTTGAAGCGCTCCAGGCCGGCCTCGGGCAGCGGGTTGACGCTGATGATCCTCGCGCCGTTCGCCTTCGCCTTCTCCAGGGCCGAGAGCATGCGCGGGTGGTTGGTCCCGGGGTTCTGCCCGGCGACGATGATCAGGTCGGCCTTGTAGAGGTCCTCCAGCAGGACGCTGCCCTTGCCGATGCCGATGGTCTCGCTCAGCGCCGAACCCGACGACTCGTGGCACATGTTCGAGCAGTCGGGAAGGTTGTTCGTGCCCAGCTCGCGCGCGAAGAGCTGGTAGAGGAACGCGGCCTCGTTGCTCGTCCGGCCCGAGGTGTAGAAGACGGCCTCGTCGGGAGAGCCGAGGGCGGTGATCTCCTCCGCGATGATGGCGAAGGCACGCTCCCAGCTGACCGGCTCGTAGTGCTCGCCGCCCTCGGGCAGGTACATGGGGTGTGTGAGCCGGCCCTGCTGGCCGAGCCAGTAACCGCTGCGGCCGGCGAGGTCGGCGACGGAGTGCGCGGCGAAGAACTCGGGGGTGACCCGGCGCAGGGTCGCCTCCTCGGCCACCGCCTTCGCGCCGTTCTCGCAGAACTCCGCCGTGTGCCGATGGTCCGGCTCGGGCCAGGCGCAGCCCGGGCAGTCGAAGCCGTCCTTCTGGTTGACGCGCAGGAGTGTCAGCGCGGTGCGCTTCACGCCCATCTGCTGCTGGGCGATGCGCAGGGTGTGCCCGATGGCCGGGAGCCCCGCCGCCGCGTGCTTGGGCTGCGCGACCTGCGGCGCGTCCTGAACCGGATCCCCTTTGGGCGGCTTCGTCGCCATCGCGCGCTCCCCTTCGACTGCGTGTGTGCCATGCGGCACCGATCCTCGCACGCGGCAGTGACAATGCCCGGCGGCGGGCTGAGTGGGGGCGTGAGCGTCGGTCGCGCGGGGCGGCTGCCGAGCGGGGCTCGTCACGGGACGGAGACGGAGAGAGGGGGCGTCCCTTCCTGTCCGCCGCGGAAGCCGGCGCAGCACCCCGGCCCGGACTGTCAGTGGGGCGTGGCAGGATCGGGGGCGTGGCAGAGACAGCATCGAAGACGACCGACAAGACCCCCGGCGGCACCCGACCCCGGCTGATGCTCATGGACGGGCACTCGCTGGCCTACCGCGCGTTCTTCGCGCTGCCCGCGGAGAACTTCACGACCGCGACGGGCCAGCCGACGAACGCGATCTACGGCTTCGCGTCGATGCTGGCCAACACCCTGCGTGACGAGGCCCCCACGCACTTCGCGGTGGCGTTCGACGTCTCCCGCAAGACCTGGCGTTCCGAGGAGTTCACGGAGTACAAGGCGAACCGCTCCAAGACACCGGACGAGTTCAAGGGTCAGGTGGAGCTGATCGGTGAGCTGCTCGACGCGATGCACGCGCAGCGCTTCGCCGTCGAGGGGTACGAGGCGGACGACGTCATCGCCACCCTCGCCACCCAGGCCGAGGCCGAGGGCTTCGAGGTGCTGATCGTCACCGGCGACCGCGACTCCTTCCAGCTGGTCTCCGAGCACACGACGGTGCTGTATCCGACGAAGGGTGTCTCGGAGCTGACCCGGTTCACCCCGGAGAAGGTTTTCGAGAAGTACGGCCTGACGCCCGCCCAGTATCCGGACTTCGCGGCGCTGCGCGGCGACCCCTCCGACAACCTCCCCGGCATCCCCGGCGTCGGCGAGAAGACGGCAGCCAAGTGGATCAACCAGTTCGGTTCGTTCGCGGAGCTGGTCGAGCGCGTCGACGAGGTCAAGGGCAAGGCCGGGCAGAACCTCCGCGACCACCTGGAGGCGGTCAAGCTCAACCGCCGGCTCACCGAGCTGGAGTGCCGGGTCGAGCTGCCCAAGGCGGTCGCCGACCTGGAGCGGGCCCCGTACGACCGCAAGGCCGTCGCGATGATCCTGGACACCCTGGAGATCCGCAACCCGTCCCTGCGCGAGCGGCTCTTCGCCGTCGACCCCGGCGCGGAGGAGGCCGAGACCACTCCGATCAAAACGGACGGCGTGCAGTTGGACGGCACGGTCCTCGGCACCGGTGAGCTCGCCGCGTGGCTCGCCGAGCACGGTACGCGGACGCTCGGTGTCGCCACCGTCGACGCCTGGGCGCTGGGCGCCGGCTCGGTCGCCGAGGTGGCGCTCGCCGCCGCCGACGGGGCCGCGGCCTGGTTCGACCCGGCCGAGCTGGACGAGACCGACGAGAACGCGTTCGCGGCCTGGCTCGCCGACGCGGACCGGCCCAAGGTCCTGCACAACGCCAAGGGCGCCATGCGCGTCTTCGCCGAGCACGGCTGGTCCGTCGAGGGCGTGGCCATGGACACCGCGCTCGCCGCGTACCTGGTCAAGCCGGGGCGCCGCTCCTTCGACCTGGACGCCCTGTCCCTGGAGTACCTGCACCGCGAGCTGGTCCCCGCCGCGGCGGCCGACGGCCAGCTGGCCTTCGGCGCGGACGACGGCGCCGAGGCGGAGGCGCTGATGATCCAGGCCCGCGCGGTCCTCGACCTGGGCGAGGCCTTCGAGGGCCGCCTTCAGGAAGTGGGCGCGGCCGACCTCCTGCGGGACATGGAGCTGCCCACCTCCGCGCTGCTGGCCCGCATGGAGCGGCACGGCATCGCGGCCGACCGGGCGCACCTCGAAGCGATGGAACAGACGTTCGCGGGTGCGGTGCAGCAGGCGGTGAAGGAGGCGCACGCGGCGGCGGGGCACGAGTTCAACCTCGGCTCGCCCAAGCAGCTCCAGGAGGTCCTCTTCGGCGAGCTGGCCCTGCCCAGGACGAAGAAGACGAAGACCGGCTACACCACGGACGCCGACGCCCTGGCCTGGCTGGCGACCCAGACGGACAACGAACTACCGGTGATCATGCTCCGCCACCGCGAGCAGGCGAAGCTCCGGGTCACGGTCGAGGGCCTGATCAAGACGATCGCGGGCGACGGCCGCATCCACACCACCTTCAACCAGACGGTGGCCGCGACCGGCCGCCTGTCCTCCACGGACCCGAACCTGCAGAACATCCCGGTCCGCACGGACGAGGGCCGGGCGATCCGCCGCGGCTTCGTGGTCGGCGACGGCTTCGAGTCCCTCATGACCGCCGACTACAGCCAGATCGAACTGCGCGTGATGGCCCACCTCTCCGAGGACGCGGGCCTGATCGAGGCGTTCACATCGGGTGAGGACCTGCACACCACCGCGGCCGCGCAGGTGTTCTCCGTCGCCCCCTCGGCGGTGGACGCGGAGATGCGCCGCAAGATCAAGGCGATGTCGTACGGCCTGGCGTACGGGCTGTCGGCCTTCGGGCTGTCCCAGCAGCTGAACATCGAGGCGGCCGAGGCCCGCGCCCTGATGGACGCGTACTTCGAGCGCTTCGGCGGCGTCCGGGACTACCTGCGCAGAGCCGTCGACGAGGCCCGGGCGACCGGCTACACGGCGACGCTCTTCGGTCGCCGCCGCTACCTGCCCGACCTCAACAGCGACAACCGCCAGCGCCGCGAGGCGGCCGAGCGCATGGCCCTCAACGCGCCCATCCAGGGCACGGCGGCCGACATCGTCAAGATCGCCATGCTCAAGGTGGACCAGGCGCTGCGCGAGGCCGGCCTCAAGTCCCGCATGCTCCTCCAGGTCCACGACGAGATCGTCCTGGAGATCGCCCCCGGCGAGCGTGAGACCGTGGAGGAACTCGTCCGCCGCGAGATGGCCGGCGCGGTCAGCCTCAGGGCCCCCCTGGACGTCTCGGTCGGCGTCGGCCCGGACTGGGAGTCCGCCGCGCACTAGCAGTCGACGGCTCGACGGAGGGGCGTTCCGGCCATGTTCCCGGCAACGCCCTCTCCGCCGGCCGCATGAGGGAGCCGCAATTCCCGATCGCCGCGCGCCCGTGTCTCCGCCGTCACGGCGGGCCACCACAACGGCGCATCCCGGCGGCGCCGGCCCAGCGCACCCCCTTTTCCCAGGTCACCCGCACAATCCCCACCCAGGCCCCGCCGGGAGCCGTCACTCACGTGGCCCCCGTCAGAACGCCCCCGCCGCCCCCGCCCGTCAGGATGCGGGCATGGGTATACGCACGCTCCACAGCCGGACGGCCCACGCGTGGCCGACGGCCCAGGCGGGCGCCGACGCGGCCCCGGGCACGCCGCCCCCGCCGGTTCCGGCCTTCGCGGCCGGCGCAAGCACTGCCCGCATCCCGACCGCCCCGGCCACGGTCGTGCGCCGGACGGCGGCAGACCTCGGCCGCCGGCTCACCGGCCGGCTCTCCCGGGCGGGAAAGGCCACCGTCTGGCGTTCCTGGGCCGACCTCGGCCGCGGCTACCTCGCGCTGCTCTCCGCCCGGCTTCCGAGAACCCGCCCCGCGCACACCATGACCGTCTTCGTGGCGACCCTCACCGAGCGGCCGACCGGCTCGGCCGGGCACCGACCCCTCCGGGACCGGTGGAAACCCGGGCCGGGCGCCACATCCTGACCCCCACGGCGTACAGCAGCAGGCCCGGCACCAGCCCCGCGCCCACCCCGAAGCACAGAGTCGGCACCAGAGCCCAGGACTTCGCGGTGACGCCCCAGTACACCCACCACCGCACCGCCCGCTGCACGGCCCCGGCCGCCGCGCAGCCGCCGATCACCGCACCGGCCCACCACCGGTCCCGTACCGACAGCAGCGGAACGCCCACCGGTTCTCCCCCGGGGGCCCGCCGGACCGCGCGCCCCACCCACGCCGCGACCACGAGAGCGGCCACCAGCGAGCAGCCGTACTGGAGACAGGAGTACAGCGGCATGCCCGCAAGGGACCGGTCCAGGACCGGGAACAACCGCACGCCCCACCGGTCGTGGTGTGTGAACGCGTCCCACACGACGTGCGTCAGCGCGCCGAGCACCGCGGAGACGTACCACCAGGCGACCGAGGAGGGCCGTACGCGCGCGCGTGGCGCCCCGCACCGCGTCAGTGCCGCCCACCGGCCCTGACGGCTCCGCGGCAGCAGCGCCACCAGTGGTTCGCGCAGTGCCAGCCACAGCCCCAGCAGGAACCAGGACACCAGCACGTCGACGGTGCACACACCGGCGAAGGAGTGGGTGACGTCCCCGAACCGCATCGCCCCGGGCAGGACACTCGCCGCGTAGAAGGTCATGTCGGGCGAGAAGGACCCCGCGACGAGCACCGCCGGTATCAGCCGGCCCCGGCCGGATCCGTCCCCGCGGACCGCGGGCAGCACCGCTGCCGCATGGCTGAGAGTGAACGGCAACGGGGCCCCCTTCGGCGGACGTTACCGGGCGGCCGGCCCGGTGATCACGCCGCCCAGTATGCGCGAGCGCGCCCCGGGCCAACGGCACGTGGCCAACCGGTGAAAACCGGGCGCCAACGGGTGCCCCCGCAAAGGAAGTTGTCGTAGGGTCACCTCGGTCACCGTGCCGGGACGCACGGTCGAACGCATCACCGTACGACTGGAAAAGCGCAACGGGGGCAACCACAGCCACGGATCAACCGTCACAACAGGGCGAGCGGAAAAGAGCGGAAAGACAAAGACGGGCGCTCGGACGTCCACGGGAGGGGTTCACGCTATGGCGGCGCATTTCGGCAGTCGGCTGCGCAAAGGGGCGGCGACCAGCGCCGTGGCCGCGGCAGCGGTCGCGGCTCTCTCCGCGTCCCAGGCTCCGGCAGTGACGGCCGACGACCAGGGCAGACAGGCCGCCGCCGGCGTCACCACCGCGCCGGAGGCGACGGCGTCCGACGGCAACGCCACCGGTAACTCGCCGTACTACACGGACCTGCCGCCGCTGAACAGCCCCGAGCCCGGCACCAGCCCGTCCCCGACCATCGGCGCGCCCGCCTCGACGGGCGAGGGCGAGGCGGGCATCCCCGCGACCGTTCTCGCCGCCTACAAGAAGGCCGCCGCCGAACTGCGCGGCTCCAAGCCCGGCTGCAACCTGCCCTGGCAACTCCTCGCCGCCATCGGCAAGGTCGAGTCCGGCCAGGCGCGCGGTGGCCGCGTCGACGCGGACGGCACCACGATCAGCCCGATCCTGGGCCCGCAGCTCGACGGCAACGGCTTCGCGCTCATCAAGGACACCGACAACGGTCAGTACGACGGCAACAGTTCCTACGACCAGGCCGTCGGACCCATGCAGTTCATCCCGTCCACCTGGGCCTGGGCCGGCCGCGACGGCAACGGCGACGGCGTGAAGGATCCCAACAACGTCTACGACGCCGCGCTGGCCGCCGGGCACTACCTGTGCCGCAACGGCTGGGACCTGTCCGACCAGGCCGACATGAACAGCGCGATCCTCAGCTACAACAACTCGCAGGACTACCTGAACCTGGTCCTGTCGTGGCTGGAGTACTACCGCAACGGCATCCACTCGATCCCCGACGGCACCGGTTCGGTCCCCTCGCACCGCAGCGACGACCACACGCCCGGGACCAGTCCCACCCCGAAGCCGCCGCAGCCTTCGCAGCCGGAGACGTCCACGCCCCGCCCGAAGCCGGGCAAGCCGGGAGGCGGCAACACCAGCCCCCACAGCCCTGCCCCGCCCACGCCGAGCACCCCGACGCCGTCCCCCACCCCCACCGACACGGTGGACCACCTGGAGGACGCGGGCACCGCCAAGCTCACCGCGATGGCCGGGGACGCCTTCACCAAGCGGATCAGCACGCGCGCCGAGACCGAGGCGGGCAAGGCCGTCGGCAAGGTCAGGATCCGGTTCACCGTCATCGGTGACACGGACGCCACCTTCACCGGCGGTGACAAGGTCGCCACCGTGGCCACCGACAGCACCGGCACCGCCGTCGCCCCCGCGCTCCAGGCGGGCGAGAAGACCGGCGGCTTCACGGTCCGCGCCACCGTCGTGGGCCGCACGGTCAGCGGCCTCGACTACAAGGCGACCGTCACAGCGCGCGCCGCCGACGCCCTCGCCCGCACCAGCGACACCGCGCTGACCTGCACGCCGGGCGGCGAGTTCGCCGACCAGGTCGAGGTGAAGGCCACCTACAAGGGCGCTGTCGCCGACAAGGTGGCGGCCACCGCGACCCTCATCAAGTCGGCCGCCGACGCGACCGAGAACGACAAGGGCCCCTACTTCAAGGACGCCGACGGCAAGACCGTACGCACCCTCACGGGCCTGGAGACGGACGCCAAGGGCCTGCTGAAGCTGCCGAAGCTGTACGCGGACGACACCACCGGCACCTTCCTGCTGCGCATCACCACCACCGGTGGCGCGACGCTGACCGTCGAGCTGAAGGTCGCCGCGGCCGACTCGACGGCGAGCCCGTCGCCGAGCAGCACCGAGAGCACCTCCGCGAGTCCTTCCCCCAGCCCGTCCGCATAGGGACCGGCCGCGCTCCCGAGGGCGCCCCTCCGCTCCGGCGGAAGGGCGCCCTCGTTCCGTGTGCGCGACGTGTTCTCATCTCGCCGTCCCGTTGCTACCGTGCCCGGACCTGACGAAGCATCAGTTCCGGACGATACGGGGAGGTCCCGCATGCGTGCCCTGATCGCCGCCGCGAGCGGTCTCGCCCTCGCGTTCGCCCTGGTCCTCGCGCTCACCGCCACGGGCTCGCCGACCGGCGGCACATCCCCGAAGCCACTGCTGACCACGGTGCCCGCACACCCGTGACCATCCGCCCGGGAGGGAGGCCGAGATGCGCCGCAAGGCCGGTCTGGTCCTGCTCGCCTGCGCCGTGTGCTGCGCGGCCCTGTCCCCGCTGCTGCGCTGGTACGCCTTCCCGCGCCTGGCCAGGATTCCCGCGAACCAGTACCAGGACATGGTCCTGGAGGCGAAGGGCGCCACCCTCCTCGACTACGGCAGCATGAAGGCGAAGAAGGTCTCCAAGGTCACCATCGTGCAGACCCTCAAGGGCGACGTGGAGGCCGCGAAGAAGATCGAGGAGACGGCCGGCCGGGACGTCGTCGTCTGGGACGGCCTGTCCTACGTCCAGGGCCCCGACGGCAAGATGGTCTCCAGGATCCCCGAGCGTTACATCTTCGACGCCCACTCCCAGGAACCCGTCCACACCACCGGCGAGATGGTCGACGGCGACCCCGTCCGGCGGGACGGCATCGAGTTCAAGTGGCCCTTCCTGACACAGAAGCGGGACTACGAGTACTTCGACGCGCAGACCCGCACCACCAGCCCCATCCACTACAAGGGCACCGAGACATTCCGCGGCCTGGAGGTCTACCGCTTCGAGCAGACCGTCCCGTGGACCAAGGTCGGCATGCCCAGGACCATGCCCGTCAAGGGCATCACCGCCGAGTCGGTCGCCAAGACCGGCACGACCCGCTGGTACACCACCGTCCGCAGGTTCTGGGTCGAGCCCGTCACCGGCGCACCCGTCTACGGCGAGGAGATCCACAAGGAGGAGCTGCGCGGCGGCACCCTGCTCGGCGGACGCGCCGAGGTGACGGCGTTCGCGGGGCACGTGAAGATGCGCGAGGACTACATCGAGCACACCGCGGCCCTCGTCAAGCACAACCGCACGCTCGTGCTGCTGCTGACGTCCTACCTGCCCTGGGGCTTCCTGATCCTGGGCACCCTGCTGCTGGCCCTGTCCCTCTGGCTGGAGGCACGCGGACGCCGGCCGGGGGACCCGGCACCGGCCGAGGCGGCCGAACCGGAGCCGGTCAGCGCCTGAGCCGGGCGTTGGTGTGCCGCGTCGGCCCGGCCGTGGCCGGGTCCTCGGGCCACGGATGCTTCGGATACCGCCCGCGCAGCTCGGCCCGTACGCCCTTGTAGCCGTCCTTCCAGAAGGAGGCGAGGTCGGCCGTGACGGCGGCGGGCCGCCCGGCGGGGGAGAGGAGATGGACGAGCAGGGGCACCCCGGCCACGGTGGGCGACTCCTGCAGCCCGAACATCTCCTGCAGCTTCACGGCGAGGACGGGCCGCTCCGGGTCGCCGTAGTCGATCCGGATTCTGGACCCACTCGGTACGGCAATGCGCTCGGGGGCGAGTTCGTCGAGCCGCGCCGCTTCCCCAGAGGCCCAGGGCAACAGCCGCCCGAGCGCCGCCCCGGCGTCGATCCGCGCGAGGTCGGCGCGCCGCCGGGCCCGCCCGAGCTCGGGTTCCAGCCACTCCTCCACGCGCGCGTGCAGCGCCTCGTCGGACACGTCCGGCCAGGGCTCCCCGAGCCGCAGCCGCAGAAAGGCCAGCCGCTGCCGCAGGGCCACCGCCTCCGCCGACCACCGCAGCAGCCCGAACCCCTCCTGCCGCAGCCCGTCGAGCAGCGCCTCGCGTACGGCGGCGGAGTCGACCTCCTTCAGCGGCCGTACCGCCAGTTCGACGGCCCCCAGCCGCTCCACCCGCCGCGCGACGACCTCCCCGTCCGCCCAGCGCACCTCGTCCCGCTCCTCGTACAACGCCCCCGCCGCGACCCGCGCGAGCCCCTCGTCGACAGCGGCCCCCAGCCGCACACGCGCGTGCCCCCGGCCGAGCGGCCGGTCGGCCACCGCGACGGCGATCCAGGGCGCACCGCGCAGCGAGGATCCCCCGGGCAGCTCGGCCCGGGTCCCGGAGACCATGAGGTACGACCCGCCGTCGAGCCTGGCGACCCGCTCGGGAAAGGCGAGGGCGGCGACGAGCCCGGTGATCTGGGCGTCGCCGGCGCGTGGTCCGACCGTGACGGCCCCGTGTGACCGAGAGTCCCGAGCGGGCGAGTGGGAAACACCATCGACGACGGCCCGCAGCCGCCGAACCTCCGCACGCCACCGCCCGGAATAGGCGTCACCCCCGCGCCGGGCGCTCCGCAGCGCGGCGGCAAGATCGTCCCCGTACTCCCGGGGCGCCTCTTCACTGAGCAGCGCGACGACTTCCGCGGCCCGCTCGGGGCCCACCGACGACGCCGAATCGAGCAAGGCCCGCCCCAGCCTGGGATGCACTCCGAGCCGCCCAAGACGCACCCCCCGCTCCGTGGCCCGCCCGGCGGAGTCCACCGCCCCCACCGCCGCCAAGACCTCCCGCGCGGACGACATCGCCCCGGCCGGCGGCGGATCCAGCAGCGCCAGCCCGGAGGCGTCGGGATCGCCCCAGCAGGCCGCCTGGAGGGCGAACGCGGTCAGGTCGGCCACCTTGATCTCCGGCGACGGAAAACGCGGCAGACGGGCGTCCTCGGCTTCCGACCAGCACCGGTAGACGACGCCCGGCGCCTCACGCCCGGCCCGCCCCGCCCGCTGCCGCCCGGCCGCGTGCGACGCGCGTACCGTCGTCAGCGCGCTCAACCCGCGCGCGTGGTCCACCCGCGGCTCCCGCGCCAGGCCCGAGTCGACGACCACCCGGACCCCGGGGACCGTCAGCGACGACTCCGCCACGGAGGTCGCCAGCACCACCCGGCGCCGCTCCGCGGGCGCCAGCACCGCGTCCTGCACGGCCGCCGGCGCCCGCCCGTGCACCTGGAGCACCTCGACGTCGCCCAGGTCCCCCAACTGCCCGGCGACCCGCGCGATCTCGCCGACGCCCGGCAGGAAGCACAGCACGTCCCCGGTCCGCTCGGCCAGCGCCCGCCGCACCACCGACGCCACGTGCGCGAGCAGCGCCGGATCCACCCACATGCCGTGCGACGGCCGTACCGGACGCGCCGGCGGCGCATGGACGATCCCGACCGCGTGCGCGGCACCCCGCGCCTCGACAATGGGCGCTCCGCCCAGCAGCCGCGCCCATTCCGCCCAGTCCGTGGTCGCCGAAGCGGCCACCAGCGCCAGTTCCGGCCGCAGCGTCTGCCGTACGTCCCACAGGAACGCGGCCGCCGTGTCCGCGTCGAGATGCCGCTCGTGGCACTCGTCGAGCAGGACCACGTCGACACCGGTCAGCTCCTGGTCCCGCTGCAGCCGCTGCAGCAGCACACCGGTCGTGACGACCTCCACGCGCGCGTGCCGCCCCACCACCCGCTCGCCGCGCACGGTGTAACCGACGCTGTCTCCGGCCTTCTCGCCCAGCAGCCAGGCCATCCGCCGCGCCGCGGCCCGGGCCGCGATCCGCCGCGGCTCGGCCACGACCACCCGACGTGCGGGTCCGTCCCCGAGCAGTCCGGCCAGCGCCAGCGGCACCAGCGTCGTCTTGCCGGTGCCGGGCGGCGCCCCGAGGACGGCGGTGCCGTGCCCTTCCAGGGCTTCGTTCAGCGCGGGCAGGGCGCCGCGTACGGGCAGGGCGTCCAGAGCGTCGTAACGGATCACACGCTCAGTCTCGTACGCAGACGAAGATCGCCGTCCCCGGGATCAGGTTCCCGCGCAGCGGCGACCACCCGCCCCACTCCGCGGTGTTCCACGCCGGCCACTCCGGCTCCACCAGGTCCACCAGCCGGAAGCCCGCCGCCACGATGTCCCGTACCCGGTCGCCGAGCGTCCTGTGGTGCTCGACGTACACCGCCCGGCCCTCGTCGTCCTGCTCGACGTACGGCGTGCGGTCGAAGTAGGAGGCGGCGACCGACAGCCCCTCGGGCCCGGGCTCGTCCGGGAACGCCCAGCGGATCGGATGCGTCACCGAGAACACGAACCGCCCGCCCGGCCGCAGTACCCGGCGCAGCTCGCGCAGCACCAGCCGGGGGTCGGCGACGAACGGCAGCGCCCCGTACGCCGAGCACGCCAGATCGAAGGAGCCGTCCGCGAACGGCAGCGCGCCGGCGTCTGCGCACACCAGCGGAAACGATCCGCCGATGCGCAGCGCGTGCTGGAGCTGGCGGTGGGAGAGGTCGAGGGCCACCGGGCGGGCCCCCTGGGCGGCCAGCCAGCGCGAGCACTGGGCGGCGCCGGCGCCGATTTCCAGGACGTCCCTGCCCTTGAGGTCCTCGGGCGGGCCGAGCAGCTCCGCCTCCACCTCGTCCAGGCCCTCCGGGCCCCACACGAAGCGGTCGTCGCCGAGGAACGTGCCGTGCTCGGTCTGGTACTCGTCCGCGTTCCGGTCCCACCAGCCCCGGTTGGCCCGGGAGCTCTCCGTCGCCCCGGCGTCACGCCGGGTGGCTTCCGGTTCGAACGGTTCGGGCTCTTGGATGATCGGCTCCCTCGTCGTACTCTTCCGTCCAGCCCGCCGGGGCCGCGCCACGGAGCAGGCCTTTCGGGCCTGCCCGGCCTCGTGGGACGTTTCTTGTGCCGGGTATGCGGCGATCCGCCCCGGGTGGGCGCCTTCGCGCATTGACCCTGCCCGGCTGCCCCCGTATGCTACAAGTTGCGCTGCGGGCCTGCGCACCTCAGACGTAGCAGGCTGCGCTCGCATCTGTTGTATGTCCCCTCGGTTGTCGAGGCGCCATCACCACTAGTGGTGGGGCGCTTCCTTGGCTGTCCGGCTTCTGCAGAGCGAAACGGGCTCCCGGCGTAAGCAGTACCTACGACTTCAATGTCCGTACCGGAGCCCTTTCCCACATGACGAGCAGCACCGAGACCACCGCCACCACCCCGCAGGTAGCGGTCAACGACATCGGTAACGAGGAAGCCTTCCTCGCCGCGATCGACGAGACGATCAAGTACTTCAACGACGGCGACATCGTCGACGGCGTCATCGTGAAGGTCGACCGGGACGAGGTCCTGCTCGACATCGGTTACAAGACCGAAGGTGTCATCCCGAGCCGCGAGCTCTCGATCAAGCACGACGTCGACCCGAACGAGGTCGTCGCCGTCGGTGACGAGATCGAGGCCCTGGTCCTCCAGAAGGAGGACAAGGAAGGCCGCCTGATCCTCTCGAAGAAGCGCGCCCAGTACGAGCGTGCCTGGGGCACCATCGAGAAGATCAAGGAAGAGGACGGCATCGTCACCGGTACCGTCATCGAGGTCGTCAAGGGTGGTCTCATCCTCGACATCGGCCTCCGTGGCTTCCTCCCGGCCTCCCTGGTCGAGATGCGCCGCGTCCGCGACCTCCAGCCCTACGTGGGCAAGGAGCTCGAGGCCAAGATCATCGAGCTGGACAAGAACCGCAACAACGTGGTCCTGTCCCGCCGTGCCTGGCTGGAGCAGACCCAGTCCGAGGTCCGCCAGACGTTCCTCACGACCCTGCAGAAGGGTCAGGTCCGTTCCGGTGTGGTCTCCTCGATCGTCAACTTCGGTGCCTTCGTGGACCTGGGTGGCGTCGACGGTCTGGTCCACGTCTCCGAGCTGTCCTGGAAGCACATCGACCACCCCTCCGAGGTCGTCGAGGTCGGCCAGGAGGTCACCGTCGAGGTCCTCGACGTCGACATGGACCGCGAGCGCGTCTCCCTGTCGCTGAAGGCGACCCAGGAAGACCCGTGGCAGCAGTTCGCCCGCACCCACCAGATCGGCCAGGTCGTGCCCGGCAAGGTCACGAAGCTGGTTCCGTTCGGTGCGTTCGTCCGCGTCGACGAGGGCATCGAGGGTCTGGTCCACATCTCCGAGCTGGCCGAGCGCCACGTGGAGATCCCGGAGCAGGTCGTCCAGGTCAACGACGAGATCTTCGTCAAGGTCATCGACATCGACCTCGAGCGCCGTCGCATCAGTCTCTCGCTGAAGCAGGCCAACGAGTCCTTCGGTGCCGACCCGGCCTCGGTCGAGTTCGACCCGACCCTGTACGGCATGGCCGCGTCCTACGACGACCAGGGCAACTACATCTACCCCGAGGGCTTCGACCCGGAGACCAACGACTGGCTGCCGGGCTACGAGAAGCAGCGCGAGGAGTGGGAGCGCCAGTACGCCGAGGCGCAGCAGCGCTTCGAGCAGCACCAGGCGCAGGTCATCAAGTCCCGCGAGGCGGACGCCCAGGCCGAGGCCGAGGGTGCCGGTGCCGCGGGTGCCGCTCCGGCCGCGTCCGGTGGCGGTTCGTACTCCTCCGAGGGCCCGGACAGCTCCGGCGCGCTGGCCTCGGACGAGGCGCTGGCCGCGCTGCGCGAGAAGCTGGCCGGTGGCCAGAGCTGAGCGCAGCCGCTGAGGCGTAGCTGACTCGACCGAGGGCCCGCACCCTTCCTGGGTGCGGGCCCTCGGTGTGTCCGCATGCCTGTTCACAGGCGCCGCACGGGAATGCCCGCGCGACCTCCCGCGTTGTACATGACGAATACGAGGAGGGGCGGTCACTGTGCTTGATCCGCAGGGTTTGTACGCGTGGGAGCCGAAGGGGCTGGCCGTCGTCGACATGGCGCTCGCCCAGGAATCGGCCGGTCTTGTCATGCTCTACCACTTCGACGGATACATCGACGCGGGGGAGACCGGCGACCAGATCGTCGACCGGATCCTCGACTCACTGCCCCACCAGGTGGTCGCCCGCTTCGACCACGACCGGCTCGTGGACTACCGCGCGCGCCGCCCGCTGCTTACCTTCAAGCGTGACCGCTGGACCGAGTACGAGGAGCCCACCATCGAGGTGCGGCTCGTCCAGGACACCACCGGGGCGCCCTTCCTGCTGCTGTCGGGCCCCGAGCCGGACGTGGAGTGGGAACGCTTCGCCGCCGCCGTACGGCAGATCGTGGAGCGGCTCGGCGTCCGCCTGTCCGTGAACTTCCACGGCATCCCCATGGGCGTCCCGCACACCCGGCCCGTCGGCCTCACCCCGCACGGCAACCGCACCGACCTCGTCCCGGGTCACCGCAGCCCCTTCGACGAGGCCCAGGTGCCCGGCAGCGCCGAGTCGCTCGTGGAGTACCGCCTCCTGGAGGCCGGTCACGACGTCCTGGGTGTCGCGGCGCACGTTCCGCACTACATCGCGCGCTCCCCGTACCCGGACGCGGCGCTGTCCGTCCTGGAGGCCATCACGGCCGGGACCGGTCTGGTCCTTCCCGCCATCGCGCACGCCCTGCGCACGGACGCCCACCGCACGCAGACCGAGATCGACCGGCAGATCCGGGAGGGCGACGAGGAGCTGACGGCCCTCGTCCAGGGCCTCGAGCACCAGTACGACGCCGCGGCGGGCGCCGAGACCCGCGGCAACATGCTCGCCGAACCGGCCGACATCCCCTCCGCGGACGAGATCGGCCGCGAGTTCGAACGCTTCCTGGCGGAGCGGGAGGGCGACAACTAGCGGCCTGCCGCTGACAGGGCGCCCGCCGGGCGCCCTGTCAGCGGCAGGGCCTAAGCTTCCGCTCATGCTGACAGTGGGCCTGACCGGTGGGATCGGCGCCGGCAAGAGCGAGGTGTCGCGGCTGCTCGTCGAGCACGGAGCCGTGCTGATCGACGCGGACCGCATCGCGCGCGAGGTCGTGGCGCCCGGAACCGACGGCCTCGCGGCCGTCGTCGAGGCCTTCGGCGAGCAGGTGCTCGCCGAGGACGGCAGCCTGGACCGGCCCCGACTGGGTTCCATCGTCTTCGCCGACCCGGAGAAACTGGCCCTCCTTAACTCGATCGTGCACCCCTTGGTGGGCGCCCGCTCCCGTGAACTGGAGAACGCGGCGGCCGGCGACGCCGTCGTCGTCCACGACGTCCCGCTCCTCGCGGAGAACGGCCTCGCGCCGCTGTACGACGTCGTGGTGGTCGTCGACGCCAGTCCCGCGACCCAGCTCGACCGGCTGGTCCGGCTGCGGGGCATGACCGAGGAGGACGCACGCGCGCGCATGGCCGCACAGGCGACGCGCGAGAAGCGCCTGGAGATCGCGGACATCGTCATCGACAACGACGTACCCCTCCAGGCGCTGGAGCGGCGCGTGCGGGAGGTGTGGGACGACCTGGTCCGCCGGGCGCACGCGACCCGGGGGGCCGCACAGGAGCCGCACCAGGAATAGCGGCCCCCGGTGCGGGCGTTGAACCCTCCCAGTGAGGGAAGGACTTTGCCGTGCCCGAGACCAGCGGTTCCACCGGACGTACCCCGGAGACGCATGTCATCGACTTCCGCGCCGCCGAGCAACTGCTCAACGCACGGGACCCGCGGGGCGCCGTGAAGCTGCTCGACGGGGTCATCGCCGCGCACCCGGAGAACACGGCCGCGCGGCTGCTGCGCGCGCGTGCCTTCTTCGCCGCCGCGCAACTGCGGCCCGCGGAGTTGGAGTTCACCATCGTTCTGGAACGGGAGCCGGACAACGCCTTCGCGCACTTCGCACTCGCCCGCACCTACGAACGCCAGGGACGGCACGACCAGGCCAGGCGCCACTTCCGGCTGGCGGCCGCGCTGGACCCGAACCCGCGGTACCTGAAGGCGGCCCGGTTCGACTCGTGACCCGCCCCGCTCAAGGATGCCGATGCCGCGGCGGCCGGAACTGCGTGCGGCGTCCCGGCCGGCGGTAGGGCGGGTGGTCCTCCGGCGGAGGGTACGGCGGGATGTCCCGGCCGGGTTGGTAGTGCGGGCCCTGCCGGATGTGCCGCAGGATCACGGCCATGTCGACGGTGACCACCAGCCACAGCACCCCGCACGCGGCCGCCCAGCCCGGGCGCCCGGCGAACGCGAACGCCGCCGTGCCGAAGATCGTCCAGACCAGCCCCCACACGCTCAGCCAGAACCGCGCCCGCAGTGCACTGCGCGCGGTCGCCGGTTCACTGCCCGTACGCATCGCCGATCACGCTCCTTCCTGCCACGTACCCTTCGACGAGGACGTTCACCCAAGGGGGATCGCACCTCGCCGTCCCGGACCGGGGAGGACGGCGGGAGGCCGGGTGGTCTCCGCTGGGCGGCGGCGGACTGCCCGTGGGCGACGGCGACTCCCCTTTGCCCGGTGGCGAGTTCCCGCTGCGAGGGAAAATGACTCGGACGAGTGAACCGGTCCCGGGCGGGAACGGGCTTGCGGTGGTGGGCCGTTGGCCGGGCATGAGGGTTGGAATGCGTGGGGGTACGAGGGGACGGGCCCCGGGGCGATCACACCGGACGGCTGCGCGGTGGAGCTCTACGCGCGCCTGCCGGTGCGGGACGAGCCGGACATCATCGCGGCGGCCGTGCCGGCGGGCGCGCGCATCCTGGAGCTGGGCAGCGGCGTGGGGCGCGTGACCCACGCTCTCCTGGAGCGCGGGTTCACGGTGACTGCGGTCGACGAGTCCGCCGAGATGCTGGCGCGCGTCCGCGGGGCGCGCACGATATGCGGCCCGATCGAGGACCTCGACCTGGGTGAGACCTTCGACGTGGTGATGCTCGCCTCGTTCCTGGTGCACGCCGGGGACGCCGAGGTCCGCCGGGGCATGCTGCGCACCTGCGCCCGGCACGTGGCGAAGGGCGGCCGCGTGCTGATCCAGCGGGAGGGCGAGGACTACCACACCAACCTGCCGCGCGAGCGGGAGGACCCCGCCGGTTTCACGGTGCGGGTGGTGTCGTCGGAACCGGTCGGAGACGGGTTGAACGCGGTGCGGGCGGAGTACGAGTTCCCGGACGCGGTCCGGACGCAGACGTTCCGGGCCCGCCCGCTGAGCAGGGAGCAGTTCGAGGAGGCGCTGGCGGAAGCGGGACTGGAGGTGGACGCGTACCTGACACCGGACCGGACGTGGGTGAGGGTGGTGCCGGCGGCCCAGCGGGGTCTCGGACGAGAGGACCGCGCGATTCCGGGCGGCGGCGATGAGTTCTCGGCCTGAGGCGGGTCTACCCCGGTGACAGCAACCGGTACCGCTTCACCCAGGAGACCCCCATGTCCGAGACCACCGTCTCTTCCGCCTCCGCAACCCCCCTCCGCCCTGCCGCCTCCGGCAGCGCCCGTGGCCGCCGCGCCCGTGTCGCCCTGCGCGCGGCACAGGTGCTGCTCGCTCTCTTCTACGGGATCGCGAGCGCGCTGCCCAAGCTCATCGCCCACCCGTCGGCCGTCGAGTCCTTCGACAGGATCGGGTGGGGCAGCGCGGGCATGTACACCATCGGCGCGCTGGAACTGGCCGGGGCCGTCGCCCTGCTGATCCCGGTCCTGCAGTCGGTGGCGGCGACAGCGCTCAGCGCGCTGATGGTGGGCGCCTTCATCGTCCAGCTCACCGTCTTCGACGGCCAGTACGCGGCGACACCGCTGATCCTGATCGTCCCGCTGGCCCTCATCGCCTGGGTCCGGCGCGGGCACAACGCGGAACTGCTGCGGCTGCTGCGGCCGGCCCGGCGACGGGCGTGACCTCCGCACGGCGGCGGTGACGCCCGGCGGGCCGCGGGGGCCTGCCGGGCGTCACCGGCGTGTCTGATCGCCACCGGCGTGCGCGGGCGGCGCGGTCACTGGCCTCCTGGGCGTCCCCTGAGCCCGTTCAGCGCCCGCAGGCGTTCCAGCTCGCGGCGGTCGCGCTTGGTGGGGCGGCCGGTGCCGCGGTCGCGGAGGCCGGCGGGAGCCACGGCCTCGCGGGGCGGGGGCGGCGGCGAGTTGTCGATGTAGCACTGCACGGCCACGGGGGCGCCGACCCGCTTGCGGATCAGGCGCTTGACGATGACGACCCGCTCCCGGCCCTCGTGCCGCAGACGCACCTCGTCGCCGACGCGCACGGAGTACGCGGGCTTGACGCGCTCGCCGTTCACATGGACATGTCCGCCACGGCAGGCGGCGGCTCCGAGGGAGCGGGTCTTGATCAGCCGTACGGCCCAGATCCAGCTGTCGATGCGCACGGTCTCGCCGCCTGCCGGACCGGCCGCCTCGGCCGCGGCCACGGCGGCGGCCACCTTCGGATCGACGGCCTGGGCGTCCGCGCCCCCGGCGCCGCCGGTCTCGCGGGTGGTGTCCTCATCCCCATCCTGCAAAGCCATGCCCTCGACCTTAGCTCGCCGGGGCGCGGGAGCCCGACCCCTTTTCGCTCCCTCTTCCTCCGGCGCCACCGGCGTCCGCCCGCCCCCTACGGTGGAAGCATGGACACACGTGGCCTCGCCCGGCTCGACCGGCGCGTCGCCGGCTGCCGGGCCTGCCCCCGGCTGGTCGCCTGGCGGGAGGAGGTGGCCCGCACCAAGCGCGCCGCCTTCGCCGACTGGACGTACTGGGGACGGCCCGTGCCCGGCTTCGGGCCGCCCGACGCCCGGCTGCTGATCATCGGCCTGGCCCCGGCCGCGCACGGCGGCAACCGCACCGGCCGCATGTTCACCGGAGACCGTTCCGGGGACGTGCTGTACCAGGCCCTGTACGAGGTCGGACTGGCCTCGCAGCCCACCTCCGTGCACGCCGACGACGGGCTCGAGCTGTACGGCGTCCGCGTCACCTCACCCGTGCACTGCGCCCCGCCCGCCAACAGGCCGACCCCCGGGGAGCGGGACACCTGCCGCCCCTGGCTGGTGCAGGAGCTGCGGCTGCTGCGGCCGACGCTGCGGGCGGCGGTGGTGCTCGGCGCCTTCGGCTGGCAGGCCGCGCTGCCCGCGTTCGCCGAGGCGGGCTGGAGCGTCCCCCGCCCCCGGCCGGCCTTCGCCCACGGCGCCCGCGTGCCCCTGGACGGCCCTCACGACGGCCCCCACGACGGCTCTCAGGACCGGCTCGACCTCTTCGGCTGCTTCCACGTCAGCCAGCGCAACACCTTCACCGGCCGGCTCACCCCCGAGATGCTGAGGGAGGTGCTGCGGACGGCGGCGGAGGCGGCCGGGTTGTGAGGACGGCCCGGCATCAGCGGGGCCCGTCGACGCCCTCGCCGAACAGATGCCGCACGGTGGACCGGTAGTTGGCCTGGACGTGGCTCAGTGCGTGGGAGCGGGCGCGGTCCGGATCGCCGGAGGCGATCGCCTCGTACCACTCGCGGTGCCAGTCCGGGTCGAGGTAGAGCTGGGACAGCAGCCCGTCCTGCAGCACCATCATCCCGACGGCCGTGCCGGTCTCCTCGCGACCCAGGTCTCCCGCGACGGCACGACCACGTCCCGGATGTACGCGCGCACCTCGCCGTCGGAGCGCGGCCGGACGACCGTCGGCAGCGCGGTGGCGAAGGACCGCAGCCAGACGTCGGCCACGGCGAAGGCGTCGGGGCCGGCCGCCCGGCGCAGAACGACCGTACTCACGGACGTGCCCCCTCCTCCGGCACCACGGCCGTCGCCGTGATCTCCACGAGCTGCCCGGTGTACCCGAGGCACGCCACACCGATCAGCGTGGACGAATGCGGTCCCGCACTGAGTCCGGAGGCCTCGACCACCTCCCACACGGCGGACAGCACCGACGGCTCACTGCTCACCACGTACACGTCCGTCGACACGACGTGAGCCAGGTCGCTTCCCACCGCCTGAAGTTGCTCGCCCAGGTTCGCGATGACCTGCCCGGCCTGCCGCACGGGGTCCTCCAGGCCGACGACCTCCCCCTTCTTGTCCAGAGGCACGGCCCCGGCGAGGAACACGAGCTTCGTGCCGGCCTCGACGACGGTGGCGTGCGAGTAGGTGGGCGGCGGGAAGAGACCGGGGGCGGTGACGCGCCGGATCATGGGCGGGGCTCCTCGGTGAGGTGGCGGGCAACCACCCGATCATCCGGATCACCGTGCTTCGCCGCATCCCAATTTCCGGGCGAGAAAGGTGTGTTGCCGGCGGGAGGGTGAGGTTCCCCTGTCCCGTGGCCGTCGCGTCAGTGCCCGGAGCTTTTTCCATCTCGCGGGAATTCCGAGCTACCTGGTGGTGGCGGAGCCGGCGGTGAACCGGATGCTGCGCGGGGAGCTGCCGAGGCCTGCCGGCTATCCGGACAAGCTCCGGCACACGGCCGCCGAGCGCTGGTACGGCACCGCCCGAGCCACCCTTTCCTGCGCGGAGGCCAACCATGCCCCGGCGGGCCGCCTCACCGAGGTCGCCGGAGCCGCGGCCCTGGCCGCCGTACAGGCCGGGCACGCGGTGCTCGCGAAGCGGGGAGAGTGGGTGACGAACGAGGAGCGGCTGCTGGAGCGGGCAGGTTCTGCGCAGGATCGACGAGGTCCTCGGGGCACTGCGCCCCGACCCCGATGCCCTCCGGGACGGGGTCCCGCACGGCGGAGACGATCCTCGCCCCGAATAATGCCTGGGATCAGAACAACTGACGCTGTTAACGTCCCTCCCGTGGCGAAACTCAACCAGATCATCGCAGTCGAGAAGGGCGTCAAGTCCAAGGCGCACCAGGACCTGACCGCCGCTCACCACGGCCTGCAGAAGCCCGCGTTGCTCGCCGGTATCTCGCGGACGTACCAGCCGAAGGACGAGGAGGGCGAGCAGTTGCCGCCCGAGTCCACGCGGGTGCAGGTGAAGGCCGAGGACGTGCTGCGGGAGACGGCGGCGACCCTGACGCGGCTGTTCGACGTGACCGCCACCAAGGACTGGGCCAACTGCACCGCCCGCGCGGACGTCAAGGTGGACGGGCGGGTACTGCTCGCCGACGTGCCGGTGGCCTACCTGCTGTTCCTGGAGAAGCAGCTCGTCGACCTCAACACCTTCGTGCGGAAGCTGCCCGTCCTCGACGCCTCCGAGTCCTGGGTGCAGGACCCTTCCACCGACGCGTGGAAGACGGAGCCGGTACGGACGCTGCGCACCAAGAAGGTGCCGCGCAACCACGTGAAGGCGGAGGCCACCGACAAGCACCCGGCGCAGGTCGAGGTCTACTACGAGGACGTTCCGGTCGGGTACTGGACCACCGTGAAGTTCTCGGGCGCCCTCCCGGCCCGGCGAGTCAACGAAATCCTCGACCGGGTCGAGAAGTTGCAGCAGGCCGTGAAGTTCGCCCGGGAGGAGGCGAACGGCGCCGAGGTCGTCGACCAGCGGGCCGGTGACGCCGTGTTCGGTTACCTGTTCGGGTAATCTTGGAGACTCCCCGGCCCGTCGCGGCCGGGGTGCGCGAGGAGCGCAAGCTGAAGCTGAGGCTTGTCGTGATGAGCGGTCCGTTCCCGCCAAAGATCTCAGGGACGGATCGCATTCAATCTCAGACTCTCGCTCCAGACTCAGCATTCGCCGCCGATCGCCGGATCGACCGGGCCCAGGCCCCGGGACGTCGAAATGCAGGTTCAAGTCCTGCCCGCGCAGCTCGATGCGCGGTGGTCCAAAGGCAGGACGCGGCGACATAACGACTGACCTGGGCTCTCAAGCGTGCCGGCGTGCGCACATGGGCGGCATCACAGGACCCGGGGGCAGGCTACGCCCCCGGGTCCGCCTGCTTTCACGGCGAACACGACGGAATTGCGTTCATAAAGAACCCGGCTCCCCGGCCGTCTGTCACACCGGCGAAACACATACGCACCCGTCCGCCCGGGAACACGATTTACGCTTGAAACACCGACCAGCCCGGCCACCGTCGCCCGAAGGCACATCCCCGCCCTCGTCCGCACAGGAGCCCAGTGAACCGCACCTCCGTCGCCCTGCCCCCCTGGCTCGCCCACGCCTTCCGCGCCCAGCGCGGACCCGTCCCCTGGAGCGCGGTCACGCGAGGGGCACTCTCCGCCGGTCCGCTGCTCCTCGTCGCCGTGCTCACCGACCGCACCGCGCTCGGGGTCGTCGCCGCCATCGCCGCCATGCTCGCCGGGATCAACGACCGGCCGGGCAGCCGGCGGACCTCGGTCGCGCGGCTCGGCGTGCCCGCGCTGGCCGGGGCGGCGGGGCTGCTCGTCGGGACGTACGCCGGGCAGCACATCGGAGCCGTCCCGCTGACGCTGCTGCTCACCGGGCTCGGCCTGGTCGCCGGCGGCGTGATCGCCGTCGGGCCCGTGGCCAGCACCGCCGGTACCCAGCTGCTGGTCGCCGCCGCCATCGGCGCCGGGATGCCGCTGCCCGAACCGGGGTGGCAGCGTGCCCTCGCCTTCCTCGCCGGGGCCGGGTGGCTGCTCGCGCTGCGGCTGGCGCTGCCCACACCCGGCTCCCTCACGGGTGACTTCCGCTTCGACGGGGAGCGGGACGCCGTCGCCGGGGTGTACGAAGCCGCCGCCGCGCTGCTCGACGCCGTCGGCACGGACGCCGCCACCGTGCGGCGGGCCGCGCTGACCGCCGCCCTCGACCACGCGCAGGACGCCCTCGCCGGACCCCGGCTGCGGCGGCACGCCAGCTCCGCGACCGAGCGCCGGCTGCACGCCCAGTACACCGCCGCACTGCCCCTCGCCGAGGCCGCGACCGCCCTCGCCTGGGCCGGGGAGGCCGTCGACGAGCGGGCCTCGGAGGGGCCCCGGCGGCTCGCCGCCGCCGTCCGGGACAACAGCGCCACCGGCCCGCTGCCCGCCCCCAACCGCTCCGCTCCCGCCCTGCGCGCCCTCGACGACGCCCTGCTGCACGCCGCCGAGGCCTTCGACCGGGCCGAGGGCGCACAGCACCGGCTGCACACCCGCCGACCCGGTGCGAAGCACCTGGTCCGGGCCGCCCTCGGGACCGGCGGACGGGAGTACGGGCTGCGCGTCGCCCTCTGCTTCGGGGCCAGCGCGGCCATCGCCCAGGCCCTGCACCAGTCCCGGTGGTACGGGCAGCACCAGCACTGGTACTGGCTGCCCGCCACCGCCGTCTTCCTCGTCAAGCCCGACCTCGGCCCGCTCGCGTCCCGGGTGCTGTGCCGGGCCGCGGGGACCGTGCTGGGCGCCCTCGTCTTCGCCGGCTTCGCCGCAGTCCTCCCCCGGCCCGAGGGGCTCATCGTGCTCGTGGCCGTCAGCGGGGCGCTCATCCCCGTCGCCACCCGGCACTTCGCCGCCCAGACCGCCGTCGTCACCGTGCTCGTCCTCGCTCTCGTCATGGCCGGCGGGGAGCCGCAGGCCTCCGCCGGCCGGATCGGCGAGACCCTGCTGGCCTGCGCGATCGTGCTGATCGTCGGGCACCTGCCGATGCCGGGGGCGCGCGGCGCGGGCGTACGGCAGCGGCTCGCGGCGGCCGGGAGCGCCGCGCAGGCCTACCTCGCCCACGTGCTGAGCGAGTCCGACGACCACGCCGAACGGTGGGCTCTGCGCCGCGAGGCCTACCGCACGCTCGCCGAGGCCCGTACCGCCATCGCGGTGTCGGCCGCCGAACTGCCCGCCCTCGCCCGGCACACGGAGGGCACGGACGCCGTCGCCGCCGTCCTCGAACGGCTGGTCGACACGACCACGGCGTGCGCCGTGCACCTCGACGACACCGGGCGGCTCACCCCGCACCAGACCCGGCTCCTGACCGAACTCGTCGGCGAACTGGAGCGGGGACGCGAGCGGCTCGGGCTGCGGGTTCCGCGTCCGGCACCGCGGATCTCGCCGCTCCCACGTTGAGGCCATGACCTCGGCCCCCGCCGAGCCCGCTGCTTCGCCCCCGTTCGGCGCATTCCACGGCCCACACAGGTGATTAATCGTATTGATTGCGCATCCGGGTGCGATGTCCGTGGAATTGCTGATTGCGATCAGGGTGGCACTCACCGAACAGGGAGCAAGCGTGAAATCTGCATACAGGGTCCCACGGCGTCTCGACGGCCGGTCCAAGGGCTTCACCTGGACGGCAAGAGGTCTTTCGGCGGTGGCCGGATCCGTCATTGCGGGCGTTCTTGTCGCCTCTCCCGCGGTCGCCGCGAATTCGGCCGGTGCGGTGACACCGGCCCCGCCGAACACGACGAACTCGACGGCCGCGGAAACAGCCGTCAAGGGGCAGAGCGATCCCCACGAGAACCAGGAGCAGAGGATCGTGCGGGCCGTCGTGAGGAGCAACGGAACCCTCGTCCCCGGGCAGAGCTCCGGTGCCGTGTCGGCGGCCAGGGTCGACAGCGCCGTCGGCGCCTACCAGGTCTGCTTCAATGTGCCGATCACCAACGGCACCTATGTCGCGACCATCGGCCTTCCCGGCAACGTCAACGCGTCGGAACCCGGTGAGATCACCGTCGTGGGCCGGATCGGCACCAACAACTGTCTGTACATCGAGACCTTCAACTCGGCGGGGGCGCCGGCAGACCGCGGCTTCCATGTGACCGTGGTGTACGCCAAGAACCACTGATCGAGCGGCCCGTCCGCGACCAGTCGTGGACGGGTGTCATCTGTGCTGAACCCGTCACTTTCAGTGCTTTTGATGTCACAAAGTGAACGGAATCTCACCCACCGCAGTGAACGGGTGTCAACAATGTCTCAGTCCCGTCACTGAGCGAGGCCTTTCCTCTTCCCAGGGCGTTAACTCCTACAAGTACGACGCTTACTGGAGGTGCAGGATGGTGAACGGGCGAACGGTGCTCGAGCGCTTTCCCGCCGGTGGACCGCGGGGATCCTGGCCGGCCGAGGAGTTCGCGCAGGCGCGGCGCCTGGAAGGCATGCCCGCCGAGGTCGTCATGGATCTCGCGACCGACACGTTCCTGGTCATCGTCCGGGGCGCCGACGCGGTCGAGTGAGAGGGCTCAGCCCGCTTTCGGGGCGGGCAGCTTCGCCGTGAACTGTTCCGCCTGGAGCGCGTACAGCTCCGCGTAGAGGCCACCGGTGGCCAGCAGCTCCTCGGGGGTGCCGGACTCCACGAGCCGGCCCTGCTCCAGGACGTGCACCAGGTCCGCGTGGCGCACCGACGCCAGCCGGTGGGTGATCAGCACGACCGTCTGGCCGCTGGCCGCCAGCGCGCGGATCCGCTCGAAGACCTCCAGCTCGGCCCGGGCGTCCAGGGCCGCGGTCGGCTCGTCCACGATCAGGATGTGCCCGCGCCGGTACGCGGCCCGGGCGATGCCGAGTCGCTGCCACTGGCCACCGGACAGCTCGTGTCCGCCGCTGAAGTTGCGGGCCAGCAGGGTATCCAGGCCGCGCGGCAGATCCGCGACCACCTCCTGTGCGCCCGCCTCGTCGATCGCGGCGGCCAGGCGCTCCTCGGTGCGGGGCGCCGAGGAACGGCCGACGGCGACGTTGACCCGGGCGGTGAACGGCCAGCGCTTGAAGTCCTGCGCGACCATCGCGATGCGTTCGGCGAGCTGGTGCCGGTCGGCCCGCGCCGCGTCGACGCCGTCCCACAGGATCCGGCCGCGGTCCGGCTTGTACAGGCCCGCGAGCAGCTTGACCAGGGTCGTCTTCCCCGAGCCGTTCTCGCCCACCAGGGCCACGATCCGGCCCAGCGGGAGGGTCAGCGTGACCTCGTCAAGGGCGGGACGGGTGGACTCGCCCGGATAGCTGAAGGTGACGTTCTCGAAGCGGATCTCGCGCGGGTCCTCGGGCAGCGCCTCCCCGCCGACCGGGATCGCCCGCTCGGCCGCCTCGGCGTACAGCCGCTGCAGATCACCCACGAACAGGGCCTCCTCGTGCAGCGAGTTGATCTCCAGCACCAGTGTGTCGAGGCTCGCCGAGCCGGTGCGGATGGCGATCACCGCGGTGCCCGCCACGGCCAGCGCCATCGCCCCGGACAGCAGCAGCGCGCCCAGCGTCGCGTACGTCGCCACCGTCGCCAGGCCCGTCCAGGCCGCCGCGATCAGACCTGTACGGGCCGCGAGCCGGGCCAGCCGCGCCTGCTCCGCCTCCGCGGTCTCCGACATCGCCCGGAAGTGACGCAGCAGGAACGGGCCGACGCCGTGCACGCGGATCTCCGGCGCGGCCTCCGGCTCGGTGAGCAGGTCGCCGATCAGGAACCCGGCGCGGGCGTGCTGCACCCAGGTGTGGAAGGACTCGTACCGGCGCCGGGCGTTGGTCAGCGCACCCCAGGCGCTCGGCACGGTCATCGTGACCAGCAGCGGGAGCAGGGACGGGTGCAGCACGGTGAGGACACCGGCCGCAGCGACCAGGGAGATCACCGCGTTGATCACGCGCGTACCGTACGTGATCATGCGCCGGGCGGACTGGGCGCCGTACCGCGCGGTGTCCAGCAGCTTGTGGAAGGCGTGGTCCTCGATCGCGGACAGCTCCACGGCCGCCGCCCGCTCCAGGTACCGCTCGGTGGCCACCCGCTCCACCTTCGGCTCCAGCCGGCCGGTCGCGTACGTCGACGTGGCCCGCAGCAGCGCGGACACCAGCATCACCGCGGCCATCGCGACCAGCGCGGGGGCGGCGCCGCGCAGCCGGTCCTCCAGGGGGCCGCCGGTGATCAGCCGGCCCAGCACGCTGTTCACCGCCAGCAGGCTGACCGCCTGCGCCACGCCCCGGCCCGCCTCGGCGGCCAGCACCGTCCGGGCGGCTCTCCGGTCGGCCTCCCGGGCCAGCCGGAAGCTGGATGCGAGCATGCCGGGCAGCCGGGTCAGCATGGCCTTGAAGTCCAGCTCCAGGAAGGCGTCCCCGTGCTGGTTCCACCCCATGTCGTAGCGCAGCGGCCCTCCGAACAGCAGCCGCTCCGACTCGGACACCTCTGGTTCCACCGAGCCGCGCTTCTTGCCCACCGTGAGCCTCCCCCCGGGGTCGTGACCGAACGGCCACTATCCCGGCGCGAGCGGGCGCGGGGCAGGGCGCAAGCCACATGGACGGGGGCGCGCGGGGCGTACTCCGTAAGTGCCGCGGCGCCGGGAGAGTACGCCCCGGGGTGGAGCGCTACGCGCTGATCGGCCGTGACCAGTCCGGTGTGGCCCCGATGACCCGGCACAGGGCCAGGTACAGCGGAATCGGCGGCGTGTACGGAAGGGTGCCCTCCGGTCGGTGGATGAGGCGGGCGGACTCGGGAAGCGGGGCGCCGGTGGCGTAGTGGGCGGGGGCGGGCCACGGCAGGGCGTAGTCGGAGTCGGACGGAACGATCCACCACCAGTGCGCGCCGTCGGTGTACACGCACCCCACGCGCGGCAGCCGGGGCACGACCACCGGTCCGAAGCGGGCCGGGACGGCCACCGCGTCGCAGCCCAGGGGCGCCGTCATGCCGTCGGGCACGGGCAGCCGCGGGGCACCGCCCGACGGGCCCTGCTCGCGCCTCATGCGCACCAGGGTGTCCAGGCCGATCGTCTGGCCGGGGCCAGGGGCGCCGGTCACAGCCTTCCCCACGACCGGTCCCGCTCGTGCGGGATCCTTCCCAGGGCGTCCGCGCCGCCGCGCCGGGCCGTGGCCTGCTCCTCCTCGGCCGAGCCGTGGCCCGAGCCGTGCCCGGAGCCGTGCCTCGTGCCGTGACCCGACCCGTGCGGCGGGACCGGCGCGGAGCGGGCGCCCCAGCCCAGGTCGTTGCGCGGCTCCTCCACGTCGTCACACGGATGGTCGGCCTTGCGCGGCAGTTCGGCCCAGACCAGCAGGCCGGGGCCGTGTTCCTGGGCACCCCAGGCGCGGCACATTGCGTCGACGAGAAGCAATCCCCTCCCGTGCTCCTCCTCGGGCCGCTGCGGGGACGGGTGGGGCTCGCCGGGCGCACAGCCCTCGTCGTACACGGCTATGCGCACCGTGTCGTCGTGGTCGTGCAGCTCGCACACGACGCGACTGCTCGCGGTGTGCACGATCGCGTTGGTGACCAGTTCGGATATCACCAGAGCCGCGGTGTCGCAGGTGTCCGCGCAGACCGACCAGCCGGTCAGCCGGGCACGCGCCAGGCGTCTCGCCTGGGCGGGCGATGCCGGATGTGCGGCCAGCTCGAAGCGGAACCGGCGCTCGGCAGCGCCCCCACCTGGGGCGACTCCCGTGGCGGCACCGAGACCGAGACGGTCTGCGGCGGCGTCTGTTCCTAAGGGCGCGGACGGAATCACGCTTGCCACTATCGCCCCGCCGTGAACACTTGGCAAGTGTCACTCTGAAAATTGCAGAGTGCTGGGTGACTCGGTCGGACGCCGTGGCACACTGCTCGCAACAGCACGTCGGGCGGCGCCAGTTGGGATCGTCGAGGATCCACCGGATCTTCGAACGGGATTTCGAGTGGCGCCGCAGGTCTGTCAGGGTTCGTTCGCGTCAGTCGTGTTCGTCCAGGGCCCGTCCGGTATTCGTCCAGTATTCGTCCGTGGAGGTGGGAGCGTGAGCGAACCGCGGTCCGCGCCGACGGTGGGTCAGGTGGTCCTCGGCCGGCGCCTGCTGGACCTGCGGGAACGCGCCGGGCTGAAGCGGGAGGAGGCCGCCCGCATCCTCCGCGTCGCCCCCGCCACCGTCCGCCGTATGGAGATGGCCGAGGTAGCCCTCAAGATCCCGTACCTCCAACTGCTCCTGAAGGCCTACGGCGTCTGCGACGAGGAGGCCGAGGCCTTCGTCCAGCTGGCCGAGGAGGCCAACAGGCCCGGCTGGTGGCAGCGGTTCCACGACATCCTGCCCGGCTGGTTCTCGATGTATGTCAGCCTCGAGGGCGCGGCCAGTCTCATCCGGTCGTACGAACCGCACTTCGTGCCCGGCCTGTTGCAGACCGAGGACTACGCGCGCGGGGTGCTGAAGTCGGGCGCCATCGGCCAGACCCGGCCCGAGGACATCGAGCGGCACGTCGCGCTGCGCATGGAACGCCAGCAGCTGCTCTCCCGTTCCGACGCGCCCCGGTTCTGGGCGGTGATGGACGAGACGGCCCTGCGCCGCCCGGTCGGCGGCCCCGAGGTGATGCGCGCGCAGATCGACAGGCTGCTGGAGGCCACGAAGCTGCCCAACGTGACGCTCCAGGTCGCCCCGTTCGCCAACGGGCCGCACCCCGGCACGTACGGGCCCTTCGTGCTGTTCCGGTTCGCCATGCCCGAACTGCCGGACATGGTCTACAGCGAGTACCTGACCGGCGCGGTCTACCTGGACGCGCGCACCGAGGTGGCGACCCATCTCGAGGTCATGGACCGCATGGCGGCGCAGGCCGCTACGGCACAACGCACGAAGGAGATCCTCCGGGATCTCCGCAAGGAGCTGTGAATGGATCGCATCAAGCCGCGCAGTCGCGTCTACAACGGCATGCCCGCGCGGGAGTTGGGCAGCGAGGGGTGGCACAAGCCCTGGAGCGGCGGCAACGGCGGGAACTGCCTGGAGGCGATGAAACTCGCCGACGGCCGGATCGCCGTGCGCCAGTCGACCGACCCGGACGGTCCGGCGCTGATCTACACCACGGACGAGATGACCGCCTTCATCGAGGGCGCCAAGGCGGGGGAGGCCGATTTCCTGCTGTCCTGACTCCTGTTGATTTTATGTTGGCTCAACTTCCCTTTTTTGGTTGGCTCAACTTCCCTCTGCCGGTTCCGAGTTGATCATTCACCGCGTCAGACGCTTACGGAGTGCCGCATGACCGGGCAGGACCCCACGGCCGCCATCGAGATCGACACCAGCAGGCCGCACCCCGCGCGCATGTACGACTGGTATCTCGGCGGCAAGGACAACTATCCCGTCGACGAGGAGATGGGCCGGCAGATGCTGGCCCTCGACCCCAGGGTGCCGGTGATGGCCCGGGTCAACCGCGCGTTCATGCACCGCGCCACGCGCTGGCTCGCCCAGCACGGCGTACGGCAGTTCCTGGACATCGGCACCGGCATCCCGACCGAGCCGAATCTCCACCAGGTCGCCCAGGAGGTCGCGCCGGACTCCCGTGTCGTCTACTGCGACAACGACCCGATCGTGCTGGCCCACGCGGCGGCCCTGCTGCGCAGCACGCCCGGGGGCGCCACCGAGTACCTGCAGGCCGACGTGCGCGACCCGGCCGCCATCATCGCGGGCGCGAGGCGGGTCCTGGACCTCGACCGTCCCGTCGCCCTCTCGCTCGTCGCCCTGCTGCACTTCGTCTCCGACGAGGACGGCGCGCACGAGCTGGTCGACCGGCTGCTGTCCGAACTGCCTTCCGGCAGCTACCTGGTGATGACCCACGCCACCGCCGACTTCACCCCGGAGGAGTCCGCGGCGGCCACCGAGAAGCTCAAGGCGGCGGGCGTCACGCTCGCGCTGCGCTCCCGCGAGGAGTTCGGCCGCTTCTTCGACGGGCTGGAACTGGTCGAACCCGGCGTCGAGATCGTCCACAAGTGGCATCCCGAGCTGGGCGATCCGGTTCCGGGGCAGGACGACGGGGTGATTCCGGGATACGGGGCGGTGGGCCGCAAGGCGTAGGGCTTGGCGTCCGCTCACGGGTGCGGGTTGCGGGTTGCGGCTTGCGCGCGGCTTACGGCTTCCGGCCTGCGGTTCACGGCGGCGGCAGTACGGCGCACAGCGCGTCCACGGCCGCCGCGTACCCGTGTTCCGGCGGCGTCGCGTAGCCCACGACAAGGCCGTCTTGGGCGGCCATGTCCGTCTCCGGGTGCCGGAACGCGCCGAGGCCGTCGAGGGCCACGCCGTGCCAGGCGGCGGCCTTGACGGCGGAGGGCTCGGTGCCGGGCGGCAGCCGCAGCACCCGCGTGCAGCCCGGCCGCGACGCCGGTGACCTCGATGCGCGGGGCGTGCGCGGCGAGCGCCGCGACGAGCCGGTCACGGCGACGCCGGTAGCGCTGCCGCATGCGCCGTACGTGACGGTCGTACGACCCCGAGACGACGAAGTCGGCCAGCGCCAGTTGCTCCGGGACGCTCGCCCACGCCTCGCGCTCGCCCTTGGCCGCGAGCACGGCGTCGACGTACCGCTCCGGCAGGACCATCCACCCCAGCAGCAGCGCGGGTGACAGGCTCTTGCCGGCCGAGCCGATGTGGATCACCCGCTCGGGCCGCGGCCCTGGAGCGCGCCGACGGGTTTGCGACCGTACCGGAACTCGCCGTCGTAGTCGTCCTCCAGAACCACCCCGCCACGCGCGCGTGCCCAGTTGATCACGGCCGCCCGGCGTTCCGGGTGCAGCGGGCCGCCGGTGGGGAACTGGTGCGCGGGCGTGGGCAGCAGCGCACGCTCGCGCCCCAACCGGTTCACCCGGGCGCCGTGTTCGTCGAGGGGAGCGGTACGGTCCGTACCCCGGCCGTCGCGAGCACCTGCCGGTGGAACCCCAGCCCGTACGCCTCCACCGCCAGCGGGCCGCGCAGCACACCGCCGCCGGCCTGCCCCTGCCCGAAGAGCAGCCGGAGCGCGTGCGCGAAGCCCGAGCAGGTCACGATCCGGCCCGGCTCGGTGCGCACGCCACGCGCGCGTGCCAGGTACTCCGCAAGCGCCGCCCGCAGCTCCGGTCGCCCGGCGGGGTCACCCGGCCCGAACGCCTGGCTGGGGGCGGCCTGCAGCGCCCGACGGTACGACGCGCTCCAGGCCGCCCGCGGGAACGCCGACGCGTCCGGAGTGCCCTGCCTCAGGTCGTGCCGGGGCCCACGCGCGCGGAGGTGCCTTCTTCGGCGTCCGTACGGCGGCCCGCAGCGGCTCGGCCCGGTCGGCGACCCGGGTGCCCGAGCCCTGACGGGCGGTCAGCCGGCCCTCGGCGACGAGTTCCGCGTACGCGTCGGCGACCGTGTTGCGGGCGACGCCCAGGTCGGCGGCGAGCGAACGGTACGGCGGCAGCCGGGTACCAGGTGCCAGCCGGCCGCCGCGCAGGGCCCGGATCAGCACCGCGCGCCGTCCGCCGGGCCCGGACAGCTCAAGATGCAGGTCGGTTGGTTGATGGACATGACGACGAACACCACAGCCTCCCCCAAACCCCCCAAACCCCTCAAACCCCTCAAGCCACAGCTTCCCCCTCACCGCGGCCGAGGCCGGGCATCCCCGCCTCGACTTCGCCAAGTCCGCGCCGAAGGCCTTCCGCGCCCTCGTCGGCTTCGACGCCGCCGCCCGTGCGGGCCTCGACCCCGCCCTGGCCGAGCTGATCCAGATCCGCAGCTCGCACCTCAACCACTGTGCCTACTGCCTGCACATGCACACCAACGACGCCCGCAAGGCCGGCGAGAGCGAGGACCGGCTGCACATGGTCGCCGTCCGGCGCGCGGCCCGCCACTTCCTCACCGAGCGGGAACAGGCCGCGCTCGCTCTCACCGAAGCGGTCACCCTGGTCGCCGACGGCGGAGTCCGCGACGACGTCTACGCCGAGGCGGCGGCCCACTTCGACGAGACGGAACTCGCCCACGTGCTCGCCCTGATCTTCGCGATCAACACCTGGAACCGGGTGGCCCTGTCGACGGCCAAGGTGGCCGGCACGGACGAGCGGCGCCGCTGAGGTGACCGGCCGGACAGGCCCTAGACGATGCCCTAGATGATCGATTCCAAGCGGTCAGTGGTCGGCAAATCAGGGATCGGGTGATGGGTCGGCCGGGGGCGAAGGAGTCCCACTATGCCCAGGCGGGTCCTGGACATAGTGCGTCGCTCGCCGGGTAGGGTGACCGGATCATCTTGACCTGAAGTGTGGTTGAGGTTTCACGATGGTGCGGTGACTGACAACGGAATCACTCTGATCGACGCGTGGGAACTGCCCGAGGACCGGATCGACGAGTCCATCGCACGCTGGCGGGAGCGCGTCGGGCTCATCCATGCCGCCCCCGGTTTCCGGGATGCCCGACTGCACCGCAGACTGTCCCCGGAGTCCCGGCTCGGCCTGGTCAATGTGGCGCACTGGGACAGCATCGAAGCCCGGGACGCGGCGCTGGCGAATCCCGGCTTCACCGCGTCGGCAGCCACCGCGGCCAGCTATGCCACCGTGCACGGCGGCTGGTATGAGGTGGCGGCCGAATTTTGCGCAGTGGGAAACGATTCAGGCGAAGGGCCGGGAATCACCTTCGTCAATGTCTTCGAGCTGCCCGCCGAGCGGATCGATGAATTCCTCCCGCACTGGCTCGGCCGCGCGGAGCTGATGAGCAAGGCGCCCGGCTTCCGGGACAACCGGCTGCACCGTGCGGTGGACCCCGACACTCGCTTCCAGCTGGTCAGCATCGCACACTGGGACAGCCCCGATGCATGGCGCACAGCAGGCAATGACCCCCGCTTCCGACAGCGCCTGTCCACCTTCCCTGACTTCGCCATCGCCGACCCCGCACTCTTCCGGGTTGTCGTCGAGTTCTGAGCGCGGGTCGTTGCTCCCGAGCCGTTCGCCCCGGTGGTCGGATCCGCGATGTAGGCAACGGGCAACTACGACAAGTAATCCGAACGCCGGGCGGCCCGCGTAGCGCGCCGCCCGGCGTTGTCGTCAGTGATCATAGGCGGTCAGTGAGCGAAGGACGGGGCTGTCCGGTGTGGTCGTTGTGCCAGAGAGCGGCGGTCAGCGCAAGGATGCGCTGCATGACGCGGGCGATGACACCACGGGGGGTGCGTCCTCGGTGCTGTTCGAGGTCGAGCTGGCCCTTGAACGTTTCGTTGACCGACTCGATGATCTGCCGCAATGGCTTGAACAGGGTTTCGCCGGGCCGCTGCCGTTCGCCCCTGCGGGTCGGTCGCAGCAACTGGGTGCGGTACTCGGCCAGTTCGCGTTCGAAGTCGCGGCCGAAGTAGTTCTTGTCCCCGATCAGCGTCTGGTCGGGCAGGGCGGCGAGGAGGTCTCGTTCGGCCGCGAGCAGGTCCAGCACGGTCTCGCGCTCGTCGGTCTTGGCCCCGGTCAGGGCGAAGGCGACGGGCAGGCCCTGGAGGGTGCACACCAGAAGCAGCCGCAGGCCCCAGAAGAAGCGGCTGTGGCTGGCGCAGTAGCCGTACTGGGCCCATCCGGCCAGGTCGGAGCGCTTCACCGTCTCCCGCGAGCGGCCGCATTCCACGGGCGTGGAGTCCAGGATCCACACGTCGTCGCTCCACACCGAGGTGCTGGTGGCCAGGATCCGGGTGATGCGGCGGAGCAACTCGGCGGCCTTGCGCAGCCGCTTGTTGTAGCGGGCTGCTGCGGCACGTACGGGAAGAGGTGCCGCAGGTGGGCCCGGGCATGGCGGAGCCATCTCGCCTCGAAGGTGAAGCCGAGCATGGCCTGCATCATCGCGAGGGTGACCAGTTCGGCGTCAGTGAGCTGCGGCGCGATCCCCACGGCCGGCCGCCACGGCGCCAGGTCCGGACGCTCCTTCAGCAGGTCGTCGGTCGTCGCATAGAGTGCTGTCGCGAGGGTGTCCAGGTTGTTCGTCACACAACGATCTACACCCTCGTTCTCGTCTCCGCAGACACCCCTTGGAATTGATCATCTAGACGGCCATGGGGCGGTCGTACGGCCCGATCGGCGCCGGCAGCCTTGAACTGCCGGTCAGATAGCGGTCGACGGCCGCCGCCACCGCCCGCCCCTCCGCGATCGCCCACACGATGAGCGACTGCCCGCGCGCGGCGTCCCCGGCGGCGAACACGCCGGGGACGTTGGTCGCGAAGCCGGCGTCACGGGCGATCGTGCCGCGCGGCTGGAGACCCAGTCCCAGCTGGTCGACGAGGCCGTCCTCGCGGTCGGGCCCGGAGAAGCCGAGCGCGAGCAGGACGAGGTCGGCGGGGATGGCCCGTCCGGTGCCGGGCAGCGGGCGGCGCTGTGCGTCCACCTCGACCAGGTGCAGCGACCGCACGTGCCCGTCCTCGTCGCCGGTGAAGCGCAGCGTGGACGCCGCGAACAGCCGCGCGTCCGCGTCCGCCGCCGGCGCGGTCCGCAGGTCGCGCGCCTCCTCGTGCGCGGCCGACAGCCGGTAGATCTTCGGGTACGTCGGCCAGGGCTCGGTGTCCTCGTCGCGCTCGGTGCCCGGCTGGGCGTAGATGTCCAGCTGGCTGACGGACGCCGCCTGTTCCCGCACCGCCGTGCCCAGGCAGTCGGCGCCCGTGTCGCCGCCGCCCACGATCACGACGTGCTTCCCGGCGGCCGACAGCGGCGACACCTCCAGGTCGCCCTCGCACACCCGGTTGGCCAGCGGAAGGTACTCCATCGCCTGGTGTATCCCGGCCAGCTCCCGGCCCGGTACGTCCAGTTCCCGCCAGGCGGTGGCTCCCGTGGCGATGACGACGGCGTCGTACCGCGTCCGCAGCTCGGCCGCGTCGACGTCCCGCCCGACCGCTGTCGACGTGCGGAACTTCGTGCCCTCGGCGCGCATCTGCTCCAGCCGCCGCTCCAGATGGTGCTTCTCCATCTTGAACGCGGGGATGCCGTACCGCATCAGCCCGCCGATCCGGTCGTCCTTCTCGTACACGGCGACGGTGTGCCCGGCCCGGGTCAGCTGCTGGGCCGCCGCCAGCCCCGTCGGACCGGAGCCGATCACCGCGACCGTCCGCCCGGACAGCCGGTCCGGTGGCCGCGGCGGCGCGAAACCCTCCTCCCAGGCCCGGTCGGCGATCGCGCACTCGACGTTCTTGATGGTGACGGCCGGCTGGTTGATCGCGAGCACGCACCCCGCCTCGCAGGGCGCCGGACACAACCGTCCGGTGAACTCGGGGAAGTTGTTCGTGGCGTGCAGCCGGTCGCTCGCCGCCCGCCAGTCCTCGCGCGAGACCAGGTCGTTCCACTCGGGGATGAGATTCCCCAGCGGGCAGGCGTCGTGGCAGAACGGGACACCGCAGTCCATGCAGCGGTCGGCCTGTTTGCTGATGATGGGCAGCAGGGCACCGGGGACGTAGACCTCGTCCCAGTCCCGGACCCGCTCCGGGACCGGCCTGCGCGGCCACTCCTGGCGGGGCGTGGTCATGAAACCCTTGGGATCGGCCATGGCCGTCTTCCTTGTGTAGGCGTGGGACGGGCCGTGCGTCATCGGGCGGCACACTCTTTCGGCCACTTTACGTCCCGTCCGCCCCGCCCGCAGAGTGGTCGACAGCGCTTTCTGCGGGGCCTGCCCCAGCCGGGGGCCAGGTTTCTCCGAGACCTCCCTCAGGTGAGAGCCAGCACGTACACGAGCGCGGCGGCGGCCGAGGCGGCCGTGCGGAGGTGGTTCCAGAAGGTCCACTCGCGCACATACGCCGGCCAGTGCGCGGCGGCCTCCGGGGTGCCCGGATCCAGCCGGAGCAGCGTCTCGTTGCGCGGCACGTTCGCGACCATGGTCAGCCCGAACGAACCCAACAGGTACAGCCCGCTGCCCAGCAGCAGCTCCACCTTCCCGTCGTCCGGCCACAGCACGAAGGTCACCACCGCTATCACGGCGCACAGCACGGCCGACCCGACGAAGACCATCATGAAGGCCGGTGTCACCGCGGCCACGTTGATCGCGTTCATCGCGGCGACGCCCTGTGCGGGCGGCAGTGCGGCGAGCCCCCTCATCACGAACGCCGAGAAGGCGCAGAAGACCCCGGCCACCAGCCCGGTCCCCAGCACACCCAGCACCACCAGCACCAGATACGGCCCCTCGATCATGCCGCGACCACCTCCCGCCTCGAACCGGGCACCCCGGCAACCCCCGGCCGCCGCCACATCAGCAGGCCGCCACCTCGGCCGCCCGCCATCCCTGCAGCATCGTCTCCACGGCCGCCGCGATCCGCCGCCGCGCCTCGTACCGCGGCACCCCGCTCATCAGCAGCTGGTCGTACGGCGTGTCCACGTGCCGCACGGACGCCACGACCGCCGAGATCACCGCGCCCTCGGTCAGCGCACGCCCCGCCGCGCTCCGCCCGACCCGCCCGCTGCCGCGCACCGACGCGTGCGCGGCGATCGTCCCGGCCCGCTCGGCCGGGCACCCGGGAAACAGCCGCCGGATCTCCGCCGCGAACGCCTCCGCGAACCGCGTGTCCTGCGCCGCCCTGCGCCGCGCGTCCCGCGCCCGGCGCCGCCGCCGCGCCTCCGCGTCCGCCAGGCACCGCTCCTCGGCCCGGGCCAGCGCCCGCTCCTCGACGAGGACGCCCTGCCGCTCGTACCGGCTCCTGCGCCGGTTGAAGCGCACCACCACCGCCGACAGCGTGCTCTCCTCCCGCGACCTGCGTGTCAGCGCGGCGTCTCCGCGCGGCAGGAACACCAGGTGCCCGAGGTCTGCGCAGACGAGGCAGCGCGGCACGCCCTCCTCCAGCACGAGCAGCGACAGCGGCCCGCGCCGGCACGCGGCACAATGCTTGCGCCGCAGGGGCTGGATGACGAGAAGTCCGGGGTACGGCAGGGGAGTTGCGGGTCGTGCCATATCCGGTTCCTTCCCCCTGTGGTCCGGGCTGCCACCTCGTCCGTCCCGGCCGCGCGGCATCATGGGCCCTGTGCGACTCGAAGCGATCACCTGGGACCGGCTCGGTGAGCTGCTCGCCGAGCGGCTGGCCGAGTTGAGGACCGCCGACGGCAGCTCCTGGACCCGCGTCGGCTTCGACGGGGCTCCGGCGGCCCGGCCGGGAGACCTTGCCGAGCGTGTCGCGGCGGCGCTGCGGGTGCGCGGGCGGCCCTCGCTGGTCGTCGGCGCCGAGGGCTTCCTGCGCCCGGCCTCGCTCCGGCTGGAGCACGGCCGGCGGGACGTGGAGTCCTACTACAGCGGCTGGTTCGACACCGGCGCCCTGTGGCGCGAGGTCTTCGGCCCGCTCGACCCCGGCGGCACCGGCCGCGTCCTGCCCGACCTGTGGGATCCGGCCACCGACCGTGCCACCCGCAGCCCCCACGTCCAACTCCCGCCCGGCGGTCTGTTGTTGCTGCACGGCCCCCTCCTCCTGCGGCACTGGTTCCCCTTCGACCTGACCGTCCACGTCTCGCTCTCCCCGGCCGCCCTGCGCCGCCGCACCCCCGAGCCCGACCACTGGACGCTTCCCGCCTTCGACCGCTACGCGGCCGAGACCGACCCCGCGGGGACGGCCGACGTCCTGGTCCGCGCCGACGATCCCCGGCATCCCGCGTGGAACGGCTGACCCGGCCCGGCAGCCGATTCCGCAAACCCCTTTTCGATGCACGTGCATGTAACTATGCTGGCGTCATGACGATCTCCCCAAACGATCACGTCTCCCTCGACGAATCCGTCCGCGCGCTCCTCGACGGCAGGAACTTCGCCGGCGTCGCCACGCTCGGCCCCGACGGCGCCCCGCAGAACTCGGTGGTCTGGATCAAACGCGAGGGCGACACCGTGCTCTTCTCCTCCGTCGACGGGCGCCAGAAGGTCCGCAACCTCCGCCGCGACCCGCGCGTCAGCCTCTCGGTCTTCGACCTGGCCAACCCCTACGACTCGGCCGAGATCCGCGGCACCGCCGAGATCCTCCCCGACCCGAACAAGCGGCTCCCGCACGAGCTCTCGCACAAGTACCTCGGCATCGACCCGCCCGCGGAGAAGGACGACGAGGCCCGCGTGATCATCCGGATCGTCCCGCGGAAGGTCGTGGCCTTCTCGGCCTGAGGCACGGCCACCGACCGCCGGCCGGTGTCAGAGCCAGCCGTTGCGCCGGAACCCGCGGTACAGCGCCAGACACGCGACGGATATGACACCGATGACGAGCGGATAGCCGAACCGCCAGTGCAGCTCCGGCATGTGATCAAAGTTCATGCCGTACACACCGCACACCATGGTCGGTACGGCGATCACCGCCGCCCAGGCCGTGATCTTCCGCATGTCCTCGTTCTGCGCGACCGTCACCTGCGCGAGGTGCGCCTGCAGGATGGAGTTGAGCAGTTCGTCGAAGGACGCGATCTGTTCCTTGGCCCGCATCAGGTGGTCGAGGACGTCCCTGAAGTAGGCCTGTATCTCCGGGGCGACCACCCGGATCGGCCGGGTCGCGAGATCCTCGATCGGGCGGCCGAGGGGCGCCACGGCCCGTTTCAATTCGAGGAGTTCGCGCTTCATCTGGTAGATGCGCCCCGGGTCCACCCGCGCGCCGTTCTCCGCGAACACTGCCGTCTCGACCTGGTCGATGTCGGCCTGCACCGAGTCCGTGACGGTCAGATAGTCGTCGACCACAAGGTCCGCGATCGCGTGCAGCACGGCCGCCGGCCCCTTGGCGAGCTGCTGCGGATCCGCCTCCAGCTCCTCGCGCAGCGGGCCCAGCGAGCCGTGCCGTCCGTGCCGGACCGTGATCACGAAGTCATGGCCGACGAACACCATGATCTCGCCGGTGTTCACCACCTCGCTCGTCGCCGTCAGTTGTTCGTGCTCGACGTAGCAGACCGTCTTGAACACCGCGAACAGCGTCTCGTCGTACCGCTCCAGCTTCGGCCGCTGATGGGCCTCGACCGCGTCCTCGACCGCCAGTGGGTGCAGGTCGAACAGCTCCGCGATGCCGGCGAACTCACGGTTCGTCGGCTCGTGCAGCCCCAGCCAGACGAAGCCGTCGCCGCTCTTGCGGACCCGCTCCACGGTGTCCACCAGATCGCCGTCCCCGGGGACCCGGACGCCGTCCCGGTACGTCACGCAGTTCACCACCGAGGAGCCCAGCGGGGAGCGGGCGGGATGGCTCAGGTCGACCTTCGGCCGCCGCCGGGCCAGCTGCGCCACCCTGCGCAGACCGCCGACCCCGCCGAGGCCCCTGACCTTCCGCAGGTTCCCTGCCATGGACATCCGGATCTCCTTGCGTAACGCCACCGCGCCTTGCCGGGCAAGTCTGCCAGCCCGGGCTGAGCTGCGGGTAAGCCTGTGGAAAAGGGTGATTCCGCTTTGTTCCCGGCTGTGGACGGACGTTGGATGATCGGGGTATGACGCGATCCGACGGGTATCTCCTCGCCAACCGGCAGGCTGAGGCGGAGCAGCGTTTCGACGCTTTCGCCACCCTCTTCGACCCCACCACCTTCCGGCACCTGGAAGGGCTCGGTACCGGGCCCGGATGGCGCTGCTGGGAGGTCGGGGCCGGTGGCACCTCCGTGGTGTCCTGGCTGGCAGGGAAGGTCGGACCCGGCGGCCAGGTGGTCGCCACGGACATCGACGTCTCGCGGGTCGCCGTCGCCGCCCGCCCGCCGGTGGAGGTACGCGTCCACGACGTCGGCGCCGAGGAACCGCCGGGCGAGGGCTTCGACCTGGTGCACGCCCGGCTCGTCCTCGTCCATGTGCCGGAGCGCGAAAGGGCGTTGCGGTCGATGGTCGAGTCGCTGCGGCCAGGCGGCCGGCTCCTGGTCGAGGACGCCGATCCCGCCCTGCAACCCCTCCTCTGCCCCGACGAGTACGGCCCGGAGCAGCGGCTCGCCAACCGGCTGCGGCACGGCTTCCGCAAGCTGCTCGCCGACCGCGGCGCCGACCTGTCGTACGGCCGCAAGCTCCCCCGCCTGCTCCGCGAGGCCGGGTTGCACGACGTCGAGGCCGACGCCTACTTCCCCGTCACCTCACCCGCCTGCACCGCTCTGGAGGCCGCCACCGTCCGCCAGATCCGCGGCCGCCTCGTGGCCGCGGGCCTGGCCACCGACGAGGAGATCGACCGGCACCTGTCCAGCCTCGCCTCCGGCACCATGGACCTGGCCACGGCACCGATGATCTCGGCGTGGGGACGGAAGGGATAGATCGTTTCGGGCGGGGTCCGGTGGGGGAGTGGGGGCGTGTGCGCGTCGGGTGAGGGGCCGCCTCCGCGGTGCGGTTCGGCCGGGGCGTGGTGCGGCGCCTCGTGTGAGGTGCCCGGCCCGAGGCACCCGATGCCCGCCCGGGGCGCAGGTCGCGCGGGCTCGCTGACGTGGTGCCGTCAGTGGGGTACCGGCGGTCTGCCGCCCACCCGTTCCACCGCCCGCGCGCCTGCCCGACAGCCTGAGACCGCCGCCTCCTCGGGGTCCGCGCCCGTCACGAGTGAGGCGAGGAACGCGCCGGTGAACGCGTCCCCGGCGCCCGTGGTGTCCCTCGGCTTCGCCGGGGCGGCCGGGACACGGGCGAGCAAGGCACCGGACCGGGCCACCAGCGCCCCGTCCGCGCCCGCCTTGGCCACCACCAGCGGGACGTGGCGGCTCAGCTTGGCCGCCGCGTCCACCGGATCCGGCAACCCGGTCAGCAGGGCCGCCTCGTCCCGGCTGGGCAGCAGCACGTCCACCCGCTCGGCGAAGGCCAGGAACCGGTCCACCCCCAGCTCCGCGAGGAAGCCCGCGGACGCCGGATCCAGGCTCACCGGCACACCGCGCGCGTGTGCCGCCTCCAGGGCCACCGCCGCCAGTGCCCGGCTCGGCTCGGAGAACAGCAGGTAGCCCGACAGGTGCAGCCGGGCGACCCCGTCGAGCAGCGCGCCGGACCAGTCCGCGGGTTCGAGCCGCAACGACGCGCCGCTGTCCGTGAGGAACGTGCGCTCGGCCGAGGCGCCCGTGTCGACCAGGCAGACCACCGTCCCGGTGGCCGCCTCCGGGTCGACCACGAGCCGTGGCCGCACTCCGGCGGCGCGCAGCTCCCGCTCGTGCCACACCGCCGCGTCCGCGCCCACGCGCCCCAGCAGCCGTACGTCCGCACAGCCCGTGTGGGCGGCCCAGCAGGCCACGTTGGCACCCGCGCCGCCGGGCAGCGTCCGGATCGCGGCCGCCGTGTCGGTGCCGGCCGCGAGCGGCCCCCGGTGCCGGGCGACGACGTCCGTGACGACGTCCCCGACGACCAGCAGCGCACCGTTGCCACCGCTCGCGGCCCCGGCGTCCGTCGTCACCCCCGCGCCCACGCCGCCGCGATCCGCGCGGCCAGGCGTACGTTGCCGCGCACCGCCGCGAGGTTGGCGCTCAGGGAGGCACCGTCCGTGTGCCGGACCAGATAGTCGAGCAGGAACGGTGTGACCGCCTGACCGGTGACGCCCTCCTCCTCGCACGCGTGCAGCGCGTCGGCGAGCACACGGGCGTGGAGCGCGGGGTCGAGCTGTTCCTCCTCCGGGACCGGGTTGGCGACGATCAGAGCCGACTCCGGCACCCCGAGGCCGTCCTGGGCCCGCATGGCCTCCGCCACCTGTTCCGGGGTTTCCAGCCTCCAGTCGACGGGGTGCCCGGAGTCGGACAGGTAGAAGCCGGGGAAGCGGTCCGTGCCGTACCCGGCGACGGCCACGCCCAGCGTCTCCAGGCGCTGCAGGGTGGCCGGGACGTCCAGGATCGACTTCACCCCCGCGCAGACCACCGTGATCCGCGTCCGCGCCAGCAGACCCAGGTCCGCGGACTCGTCCTGCGTTACCGTCCACTGCCGGTGCACACCGCCCAGCCCGCCCGTCGCGAACACCCGGACGCCCGCCAGCGCCGCCAGCAGCGCGGTCGCCGACACCGTGGTCGCCCCGCTCGCCCCCGCCGCCACCGCGAGCGGCAGGTCGCGGTGGCCCAGCTTGCGGATCCCGTCCTCGTTCGCGACCCGCTCCAACTGCTCCTTGTCCAGGCCGGCACGGGGCCGCCCGTCCAGCACGGCGATCGTGGCGGGCACGGCACCCTCCCGCCGTACCGCCTCCTCCAGCTCCAGAGCCACCTGCAGGTTGCGCGGGCGTGGCAGCCCGTGCGCGATGATCGTGGACTCCAGCGCCACCACGGGTCGACGCGCGTCAATCGCCTCACGTACTTCCTCGGACACCACCAGCACCACGCACCTGCCTCCTGTCAGTCCGTTCCTCCCTCATCTCTGGCGGGCCGCACCCCCGGATAAACGCTTGCGGCCTGTAGCGGCCGCCACCAGCCTTGGCCGTATGACCGACAACAGCACACGTCTCGACCACATCGTCCTGTGGGTGGGCGATCCGGCCGCCGCGGCCGACTTCTACGAGAAGGCGGTGGGCCTGGAACCCCTGAGACTCGCCGAGTTCACCGCGGGCACGGTGTCGTTCCCCTCCGTACGGGTCAACGACGAGACCATCCTCGACCTCGCGCCCCTCACCCTCGCCGAGGGCATGAACATGCTCCCGGCCTCCGCCGACAGCGCGGGCCACCCTGTCAACCACGTCTGCCTCTCCCTGCCGTCCGACGCCTTCGACGCGCTCCGCGCCCGCCTCGAGGAGCGCGCCGTCCCGGTGTCCGAGATCGCGCACGACTCCTACGGCGCCCGCGGCAAGGCCAGGCGCAGCTTCTACTTCCGCGACCCCGACGGCAACGTCTTCGAGGCCCGGCACTACGAGTGACCGCGGGCCCGGGCCGTCAGAACAGCGGCTCGGGCAGCACGCCCTCCAGGGCGAGCAGCTTCCGCTTGGTCTCCAGCCCGCCGCCGAACCCGCCGATGCCGCCGTCCCTCTCGACGACCCGGTGGCACGGCACGACGACCGGCAGCGGATTGGCGCCCATCGCCGCCCCCACCGCCTGCGCCGCGCCGGGCTGGCCCACCCGCCCGGCCAGGTCGCCGTACCCGACGACCGTGCCGTACGGGACGGCGGCCAGCTCGCGCAGCACCTGCCGGTTGAAGCCGGAGATCAGCGACCAGTCCAGCGGCAGCTCGAAGTCGTGCCGTTCCCCCGCGAGGTACGCCCGCACCTGGCGTATCGCCTCGGCCAGCAACGGCGAGCCGGGCGCCTCGACGGGCTCGGTGCCCAGCCGGGCCGCCAGCCGCTCCAGCGCCCGGTCACGGACCGCGTCGGTGGCGTGGAACACGACGTTGACCAGCCCCTCACCGGTCGCCGCCAGCAGCAGCGGGCCGATGTCGGTGCCGACGACGGCCCACGCGACCCGCTGCTCGTACTGCCCATGGCTGTCCATGCGCCCCACCGTACGACCCGCCACCGACAATGCCCCGCCGCCGGCCGGCGCTCACGACCCGTTCAGTGCCGCCCGCACCACATCGGGCTTGTTCGTGATCAAGCCCGCGACGCCGTAGCGGGCCACGGTCCGGGCCGTGGCCGCGTCGTCGACGGTCCAGGCGAACACGCCCATGGGCCTGCCGTGCGGTCCGTCGAACCTGTGCACGGTGGCGACGTAGCCGGCGGAGAGCGATGTGTACGAGGGATTGATCAGGTCCGCGAAGCCCGCGTACCGGTGCAGGCTCCCCACCGACGGTTTGCCGAGGAAGCCGGTGGTGAGGCCGGGCCTCAGGTCGTGGACGATCCGCAGACTGTCCGCGCTGAAGCTCTGCACGATCAGCCGTCCCCGGTGCCGGTGGTCCAGCCAGCCCTCGTTGCTCAGCAGCTTCAGGGTCTGCCGCTCGATGCCCGGGTACAGCTCTGGGTTCTTGATCTCCAGGAGCAGCTTCTCGTGGTTGTGTTCGACCCGGCGCATGTACTGCTTCAGCGTCGGCACGCGCGTGCCCGCGTACGCGCGGCCGAACCAGCTGCCCGCGTCCAGGCGGGCGATCTCGGCGGCCGTGAAGTCCCTCACCTTCCAGGGCGTCCGGCCGGGGAAGACGTCCTCGACGTTCGTGGTGCGCGCGAGGCTGTCGTCGTGGATGACGACCAGTTCGCCGTCCTTGGTGCGCTGGACGTCGTTCTCGACCCAGGTGAAGCCCAGGCCGGCCGCCTTGTCGATGGCGGGCAGGGTGTTCTCCGGCGCATAAGCGGAGGCGCCCCGGTGGGCGATGATCTCGGGTTGCCCGCTGACGTCGTCCGTCCGGGCGTGGGAGGTGGGGGTCAGCAGGGCGGCCGTCCCCAGGAGTGCGGTGGTCGTGGCGGCAATGGCGCGCGCGTGCATGCGTACTCCTCGCGTCGAGCGGATGCTGACGGTCAACTGACGAATACGGACAGCACTAGACTGACAGCAGAGGGTCAACGGCGGTGGTGCGTGCGATGGCCACACATTGAATGGACTTGCCCAAGTCCGCTCACTGGTGCCGCACAAGTGGGGCAAGGGTGTGTTTCTTTGCCGGAAAATCGTTCGACCATTCCGGTGGGAGTCATACTCTCTGCGACGACCCTGACCGCTGGAGCGGTCCTGGGACGGGGGCGCTCGTCATACATTCCGGGACGCAACAGGGCGGAAGGACAGCCGCGCATGCAAGGCACGGTCGACGGATTCAGCTACGGGGTCGTCACCCCGTTGGTGGCCTATCTGATGGCCTGCCTGGGTGGCGCCCTCGGCCTGCGCTGCACCACACGGTCCATGCTCGTGGCCCGCTCCTCGCGCCCCGCCTGGCTCGCTCTCGGCGCGGCCGCGATCGGCTCCGGCATCTGGACCATGCACTTCGTCGCGATGATGGGCTTCACCGTCAGGGAGACGCCGGTCCATTACGACAAATCGACCACGTACGCGAGCCTCGGCCTCGCCATCGTCATGGTCGGCATCGGGATCTTCATCGTCGGCTACCGCGGCGCCACGGGCACGGCCCTGTTCACCGGCGGCACGATCACCGGTCTGGGTGTCGCCTCGATGCACTACCTCGGCATGGCGGGCATGCGCCTCAACGGCAAGCTCGAGTACAACACGCTCACCGTCGCCGCCTCGGTCGTGATAGCGGTCGTGGCCGCCACCGCCGCCCTGTGGGCGGCCGGACAGGTGCGAGGCTTCCTGTGGAGCGTGGGCGCGAGCCTGGTCATGGGGCTCGCCGTCAGCGGCATGCACTACACCGGCATGGCCGCCCTCAGCATCCACCTGCACGGCACCGCCGGGACGCCCGCGGGCGACTCGCCCGCCGCTCTGCTCGCGCCCATGCTGATCGGCCCCCTCGCCTTCCTCCTCCTCGCCGGCGTCGTCGTGATGTTCGACCCGCTGATGGTCATGGGCAAACCCGACTTCACCCGGGTCGAACACAAGCCGGGCGTCCCGGCCGGCGGCGTGGCCCACCCGGGCCGCCGCCCGGCGCCGCGCCCGGTCCGGCCGCAGGGGCACCACAGCTCGCGCACTCCGCAGAACCGCTGATCAGGACCCGTTGTCAGTGCGGGGTCGTACGGTTGATTCCATGCGGCCCGTTTCCCACATCGAACGCACGGTGGCGCCCTTCGAGGTCGTCAGCCCCTACCAGCCCAGCGGCGACCAGCCTGCGGCCATCACCGAGCTGGCCCGACGCATCGAGGCCGGTGAGAAGGACGTCGTCCTCCTCGGCGCGACCGGCACCGGCAAGTCCGCCACCACCGCGTGGATGATCGAGAAGCTCCAGCGCCCCACACTCGTGATGGCGCCGAACAAGACGCTGGCAGCACAGCTGGCCAACGAGTTCCGCGAGCTTCTGCCGAACAACGCGGTCGAGTACTTCGTCTCGTACTACGACTACTACCAGCCCGAGGCGTACGTCCCGCAGTCGGACACCTACATCGAGAAGGACTCCTCGATCAACGAGGAGGTCGAGCGCCTGCGTCACTCGGCGACCAACTCGCTGCTCACCCGCCGCGACGTCGTCGTGGTCGCCTCGGTCTCCTGCATCTACGGCCTGGGTACTCCGCAGGAGTACGTGGACCGGATGGTCCCCCTCAGGGTCGGCGACGAGACCGACCGGGACGAGCTGCTGCGCCGCTTCGTGGACATCCAGTACACACGCAACGACATGGCCTTCACGCGCGGCACCTTCCGGGTCCGCGGCGACACCATCGAGATCTTCCCGGTGTACGAGGAGCTGGCCGTCCGCATCGAGATGTTCGGCGACGAGATCGAGGCGCTGTCCACGCTCCACCCGCTCACCGGCGAGATCATCAGTGACGACCAGCAGCTGTACATCTTCCCGGCCTCCCACTACGTCGCCGGCCCCGAACGCATGGAGCGGGCCGTCAACGACATCGAGAAGGAGCTCGGGGAGCGCCTGGCCGAGCTGGAGAAGCAGGGCAAGCTCCTGGAGGCCCAGCGCCTGAGGATGCGCACCACGTACGACATCGAGATGCTCCGCCAGATCGGCAGTTGCTCCGGCGTGGAGAACTACTCCATGCACTTCGACGGCCGCTCGCCCGGCTCCCCGCCCAACACCCTGCTCGACTACTTCCCGGACGACTTCCTGCTCGTCATCGACGAGTCGCACGTCACCGTCCCGCAGATCGGCGCCATGTACGAGGGCGACGCCTCCCGCAAGCGCACCCTCGTCGACCACGGCTTCCGGCTGCCCTCCGCCCTGGACAACCGCCCCCTGAAGTGGGAGGAGTTCCAGGAGCGCATCGGACAGACCGTCTACCTGTCGGCGACCCCGGGCACCTACGAGCTGTCACGTTCGAAGGGCGTGGTCGAGCAGATCATCCGCCCCACCGGTCTGGTCGACCCGGAGGTCGTCGTCAAGCCCACCGAGGGGCAGATCGACGACCTGGTGCACGAGATCCGCAAGCGCACCGAGAAGGACGAGCGCGTCCTGGTCACCACGCTCACGAAGAAGATGGCCGAGGACCTCACGGACTACTTCCTGGAGCTCGGCATCCAGGTGCGCTATCTGCACAGCGACGTCGACACCCTGCGCCGCGTCGAGCTTCTGCGCGAGCTGCGCTCCGGGGAGTTCGACGTCCTGGTCGGCATCAACCTCCTCCGAGAGGGCCTCGACCTCCCCGAGGTGTCCCTGGTGGCGATCCTGGACGCCGACAAGGAGGGCTTCCTGCGCTCGGGCACCTCGCTGATCCAGACCATCGGCCGGGCGGCGCGGAACGTCTCCGGCGAGGTCCACATGTACGCCGACAAGATCACCCCGGCGATGGAGCGGGCCATCGAGGAGACCAACCGCCGCCGGGAGAAGCAGGTGGCCTACAACAAGGCCAAGGGCATCGACCCGCAGCCGCTGCGCAAGAAGATCAACGACATCGTCGCGCAGATCGCCCGCGAGGAGGTCGACACCGAGCAGCTGCTCGGCTCCGGCTACCGCAAGCTGAAGGACGGCAAGGGCGCCAAGACCCCGGTGCCGTCGCTCGGCGACAAGGCGGCCAAGGGCGCGAAGGCCACCAAGCCGGCCAAGGGCAAGGCCAAGGACACGGTGCCCACGGACCGGCCGGCTGCCGAACTCGCCGAGCAGATCGAGGAGATGACCGAGCGCATGCGCGCCGCCGCCGCGGACCTGCAGTTCGAGATCGCGGCCCGGCTGCGTGACGAGGTCGCCGAGATGAAAAAGGAGCTGCGCCAGATGAAGGAGGCGGGCCTGGCCTGAGTCCGGCCGCCACCGCCGGACCCGGGCATCCGCGCAGAGTGTTGCAACACCGACACAAAGCGCGGGCCGGGGTTCGTCACTGTCAGTGCATCTGCGTAGGGTTTTGGTCAACCGCGCGCTCCGCGGCAACTGGGGAAATCCGAGAGGGGAAACCGCCGTGACCGTCAACATGACCAAGGGTCAGGCCATCAGCCTGGAGAAGAAGGACGGGGGCAGCCTGACCGCGGTCCGTATGGGTCTCGGCTGGCAGGCGGCTCCCCGACGCGGCCTGTTCGGCTCGCGCACCCGGGAGATCGACCTGGACGCCTCCGCGGTCCTGTTCGCCGACAAGCAGCCCGTCGACGTTGTCTTCTTCCGCCATCTGGTCAGCGACGACGGCTCCGTGCGGCACACGGGCGACAACCTCGTGGGCGGCGTCGGCCAGGGTGGTGACGACGAGGCCATCCTCGTCGACCTGCAGCGCGTCCCGGTCCACATCGACCAGATCGTCTTCACCGTCAACTCCTTCACCGGCCAGACCTTCCAGGAGGTGCAGAACGCGTTCTGCCGCCTGGTGGACGAGACCAACGGCCAGGAACTGGCCCGTTACACGCTGGCGGGCGGCGGGGCCTACACCGCCCAGATCATGGCCAAGGTGCACCGGTCGGGCTCGGGCTGGACGATGACCGCCCTGGGCACCCCGTCCAACGGCCGCACCTTCCAGGACCTGATGCCGGCGATCCTGCCGCACCTGTAGGCCGGTCCGGCGAACGGCACACCACACACGACACGGGGGGACGCAGGCGATGACGGCCGAGCTGGTGCGGGGGCAGAACCACCCGCTCTCGCAGGTCCGGCTGGAGATCCGGATCACGGCCGGGGTACCGGTCGTGGCCGGGGCCACGCTCAGCGACGAGAACGGCAAGGTGCACGGCGTCGAATGGGTGGCCCACCCGGGCGCCCCCACCCTGCCCGGCCTGGAGGTCTCCCGCCAGGCGGCCGCCGAACACCGCCTCGCGGTGGACCTGGCCGCCCTGCCCGAGCCCGTGCACCGCGTCGACGTGCTGCTCGCCCTGCCCTCCGGTGTGGGCGGCCCGCTCCGCTTCGGCGCCGTCGCCGCCCCTTCCGTCGCGGTCACCGGCCTCGACGGGACCGAAACAGCGCGCTACACGATCACCGGCCTGGACGCCGAATCGGCCGTCGTCGCCATGGAGCTGTACCGCAGACAGGGCGCGTGGAAGGTACGTGCCGTCGGCCAGGGCTACGCGGGCGGCCTGGCGGCGCTCCTCACCGACCAGGGGCTGCCGCAGGCCGACGAACTCGCGGGCAGCATCCAGGAGGCGGTGGCGCGGGGCCAGGCCCGTTCCATACCGGTGCCTCCGCCGCGCACGGCGGACGGGGACCGTTCCCAGCAAGCGGCGGCTCCCTCAGCCGGCTTCGATCAGCCCCACTCGGCACCGCGGGGCACCCCCGACGCCGTACCACCCGGGCGCGCGCATCCCTACGGCGGACAGACGCCGCCCGTGGACCCCGGTCCGTTCGAGCCCTCCGGCGGCCCCGTCGACTACACCCACCCCCGCCGCAACGCGACCCCGCCACCGCCTGCCCCCCAGGCGCCCCCCGTCCCGTCGGGCCAGCCCGCGGCGCCGATCGCGGGGGACGCGGCCGGCTGGTCCATGGACGAGCGGCTGTACAACCAGGTGTGGGGCATGTTCGAGGACCTCGCGCGCACCACGGCCGCCTACCGCAGCGCCGTCGACTTCGCCGACTCCCGCCTGGAGAAGGAGCTCGACCAGATCCTGTCCGACCCGCGCGGCCGGCTCGGCTCGGCCGGCGACGCGGCGCGCGAGGCGGCCCGCGCCAAGCGGGACGGGATCGTCGACCAGGCGCGGGCGGCCCTCGACCGCGACCTCGCCCAGCTCACCGCCGAGGCCGAGGTCGTCGAGCCCGCCCTGCCGCCGGCCTACGCCCGCTGGGACAACCCCGTCTGGCACGGCTACCAGGTGCCGACGGAACCGCCGCTGGCCCTTCGCCTGGGTGACCTCCACCTGCCGGAGAGCGCCCCGCTGCGCGTCCCGATGCTGGTCCGGCTCCCGCTGGAACGGGGCCTGTGGATCGACAGCGGTCGCGCGACCGCCCCCGACGGCTCGGTCACCGAGCCGGGCGAGCTGCGGCACCTCGCGATGGGGGCGGCGGTGGCGCTCGCCGCCCGGCTGCTCGCCGTGCATCCGGCGGGGGAGTTCGGCGTCCAGGTGATCGACCCGGCCGGCTCGGCGGCCCAGGCGCTCGGACCGCTGGTGCGCAGCGGCGTGCTCGCCGCTCCGCCCGCCGCCGGCGCCGCGGGCGTGGCGGACGTCCTGGACCGCCTCACCCGGCGCGTCGACCTGGTGCAGATGGCGGTGCGCGGCGGCGCGGCCGAGTCGTTGCCGCCCGGTCTGGACACGTCCCGGCAGCTGCTGATCGTGACCGACTTCCCGCACGGCTTCGACGACCGTGCCGTGACCGCGTTGCGCTACCTCGCGGACGAGGGACCGGCCGTCGGCGTGCACCTGCTGGTGGTCGCCGACCGCGAGGACGCCGCCGCGTACGGGCCTTTGCTCGACCCGCTGTGGCGTTCCCTCATGCGACTCAGCCCGGTGCCCGACGACCATCTCGCCGACCCCTGGGTCGGCCATGCATGGACGTACGAGCCGTCGCTGGTGCCGCCCGGCAGCGAGGTGCTCCAGCACGTGCTCGCCAAGGTCGCGGCAGCCTGTCCCAAGTACAAGTAAACTCGCCTGACCAGGGCATTTGATTCTTTCTTTGCCGATTGCTTTACCTTTCCTTGGTGAATGGGGTACTGTCTTCCGTACGGAGGGGAGTACTCCCTGACTGCGACGCACCCGTCAATACGGATCGGACGAGATCCCGGGGCGTCGGCCCATCCCGGGCGGAAGAGACCTCCGGCAGCGATGACGCTGACTGTTCGCCGTTACGCAACTGCCGGAGGCGCAGTGGAAGTTTCCGCCACCTTGTGGGTCCTGACCATGGTCGGCCTCGCCGCCCTGATCGCGGTCGACTTCTTCATCGGCCGCAAGCCGCATGACGTGTCCGTCAAGGAAGCCGGGATCTGGACCGTCGTCTGGATCGCCCTCGCCGGGCTCTTCGGCCTCGGCCTGCTCGTCTTCGGCGGCGGACAGCCCGCCGGAGAGTTCTTCGCCGGCTTCGTCACCGAGAAGTCGCTCAGCGTCGACAACCTCTTCGTCTTCGTGCTGATCATGGCGAAGTTCGCGGTGCCCTCGCAGTACCAGCAGCGGGTGCTGCTCGTCGGCGTGCTCATAGCCCTGGTCCTGCGGGCCGTCTTCATCGCCGCCGGAGCCGCGATCATCGCCGGCTTCTCGTGGGTCTTCTACCTCTTCGGCGCCTTCCTGATCTGGACCGCCTGGAAGCTCATCCAGGAGGCCCGGGCCGACGAGAAGGACGAGGAGTACGAGGAGAACAGGCTGCTCAAAGCGGCCGAGCGCAAGTTCGGCGTGGCCGACCGCTACCACGACACCAAGCTGTGGATCCGGCAGAACGGCAAGCGCGTCATGACGCCGATGCTGGTCGTGATGCTCGCGATCGGCACCACGGACGTCCTCTTCGCGCTCGACTCGATCCCCGCGATCTTCGGCCTGACGCAGGACCCGTACATCGTCTTCACGGCCAACGCGTTCGCCCTGATGGGCCTGCGCCAGCTGTACTTCCTCATCGGCGGCCTGCTGCGGAAGCTGGTCCACCTCTCCTACGGCCTGTCGATCATCCTGGGCTTCATCGGTGTGAAGCTGGTGCTGCACGCGCTGCACGAGTCCGGGGTGCACGTCCCGGAGATCAGCATCCCGGTCTCGCTCGGCGTGATCTGCGCGGTCCTGGCCGTCACCACCCTCACCAGCCTCGTGGCGTCCAGGAAGCAGGTGGTGGCCGAGGAAGCACAGGCGAGGAGCGAAGGCGCTGCGAGGGACAGCGTCGACGCCTGATCGGCACCGGACAGGTGGGGACCCGCGTCGTCAGCCGCCGACCGGTTCGACCGCCGCCCCGCGGGCCGGCACCGGACGCGTCTCCGGCAGTAGCGCGAAGCAGCCGAGGCTGAACAGCGCGATCACCGTCAGATAGGCGCCCACGCCCCACGGGACGCGCCCCGAGTGCTGGGCGAGCGCGGTGGCCGCGATGGGTGTGAGCGCGCCGCCGAGTACCCCGCCGAGGTTGTAGCCCACCGCGGCGCCGGTGCACCGTACCCTCGGCTCGTACAGCTCCGGCAGGTACGCGGCGATCACCGCGAACATGGTGATGAACGCGACCAGCGCCCCCAGGAAGCCGAGGAACATCAGCAGGGGCGCCCCGGTCGCCAGGAGCGCGACCATCGGGAACATCCACAGCGCGGTCGCCGTACACCCCGCCAGGCACATCGGCCGCCGCCCGAACCGGTCGCCCAGCAGCGCCATCAGGGGAGTGAGGGCTCCCTTCACCGCCACAGCGGCCATGACGCAGGTCAGCATGACGGTACGGCTCACTTCCAGCCGTTCTGTCGCGTACGCCAGGGACCAGGTCGTCACCGCGTAGAACACGGCGTAGCCGACCGTGAGCGCACCGGCCGTCAGCAGCACCAGCCGCCAGTGGTGACGTACGACCTCGGCGACCGGCACGCGCGCGTGGTCCTCGATCTCCAGGAACCGCGGGCTCTCCACCAGAGACGAGCGCAGCCACAGACCGGCCACCGCCGGCACCCCGGCCGCCCAGAACGGCACGCGCCACCCCCATTGCGCGAACTGCGCGTCGGACAGCGCCGCCGACAGCGCCAGCATCACACCGTTGGCCAGCACGAACCCCAGCGCGGGCCCCACCTGCGGGAAGCTCGACCACAGTGCGCGCCGTCCGGCCGGCGCGTGCTCCGCGGTCAGCAGTACCGCCCCTCCCCACTCACCGCCGAGCCCGAGCCCCTGCAGGAACCGCAGGACGAGCAGCAGCACGGGCGCGGTCACACCGATCGCGCCGTACGTCGGCACGCAGCCGACCGCGACCGTGGAGGCGCCGGTCAGCAGCAGGGAGACGACGAGGACCGGCCGCCGCCCGTGCCGGTCCCCGATGTGCCCGAACAGCACCGAACCCAGCGGCCGGGCCGCGAACCCCACGCCGAAGGTCCCGAAGGCCGCCAGCGTCCCCGCCGCCGGCGAGAAAGTGGGGAAGAACAGCGGCCCCAGGACCAGGGCCGCCGCCGTGCCGTAGGCGAAGAAGTCGTAGAACTCGATCGCGGTTCCGGTGAGCGAGGCGGCCGCGAGCCGCAGCATGGAGGGCGCCCTTACGGTGCGTACGTCGTGCATGCCGCGTCAACTACCCACAGTGACCACGGGTTACGGGGCGCCCGGGATCGCCTCCCGAGTCAGTAGGTGACCGTGATGCGCCGCGCGGGCCCGTCGACGCGGATCGTGCCCCCGTAGGGGATGACCAGCTGGGGGTCGGTGTGGCCGAAGTCCACGTCGAAGACGGCCAGCGTGTCGGGGGCGTACGTGTGCAGCGCCCGCAGCACGGCCTCGCGCTGCTCGGCGGCGTACCGCGCGCCCCCCTCCGGGCTGTTGGGTCGCTCGAAGGACCAGGTCTTCGCGCGGGCCATCAGCAGCGCGGGAAAGCGCTGCAGCAGTCCTCGCTCGCCCATGCCGCGCAGGATCCAGAAGACCTCCGTGGCGCTCGGCAGGTCCTCCGAGGTCTCCAGCAACAGCACGCCGCCGTCGTACACCGACAGGTCGTGCGACACCTCGCGGTCGGCCATCAGCAGCCAGGAGACGATCTCCAGGTTGCCGCCCCAACTCCGGCCCTCCACCACGCGGTCGGCGCCCAGCCAGGTCCATCCGGTGCCGGGCCGGGTCGCCGGTTCCGCCTCGAAGGTCGCCGGGTCGGCCCAGTCGCGGTCGACGTCGTTCCAGCGCTCGGCGGGCCGCAGTTCGTAGGGGCCCGAGGTGAACAGCGCGGCCCGGAGGGAGTCGGCGGTCCGCGGGTGCATGGCGCCGGGCCGGCCGAGTTCGCACATCACGGTCGCGCCGTGGTAACCGACGACGCCGGTGTTGTACAGGAACGCGAGCAGGTTGGTGTTGTCGCTCGTACCGAAGAACGGCTTCGGGTTGGCCCGCAGTAACTCCCGGTCCAGCAGCGGCAGTACGGTGATCTGGTCGTCTCCGCCGATGGACGCGATGACCGCCTTGACGTCCGGGTCGGCGAAGGCCGCGTGGATGTCGTCGGCCCGATCCTGGGACGTCGCGCCCATCTTCCGCGTCGTGGGGTACTCGACCGGTTCGAGGCAGTACTCTCCGCGCAGCCGTTCCAGGCCCAGTTCGTAGGGGCGGGGGAAAAGCTCGGGCAGGCCGGCGGAGGGTGAGATGACGGCTATGCGGTCGCCGGGCGAGGGCTTGGGAGGGAGGAGGGTGTCATCATGCCGGGAGGGTACGGCTTCCTGCTCCCCTGTTTCACCGTGATAAACCGGGTCTGAGCAGCGGTCCCGGCGGACCGCCCACCCCGAACGGACCGGAGGAACCGTGCCCCGCACCCTGGCCAACGCCCCGATCATGATCCTCAACGGGCCCAACCTGAACCTGCTCGGCCAGCGCCAGCCCGAGATCTACGGCTCCGACACGCTCGCCGACGTCGAGGCCCTGTGCGCCAAGGCGGCCGCCGCGCACGGCGGCACGGTCGACTTCCGGCAGTCCAATCACGAGGGTGAGCTGGTCGACTGGATCCACGAGGCGCGGTTGGGCCACTGCGGGATCGTCATCAACCCCGGCGCCTACTCGCACACGTCGGTCGCGATTCTGGACGCACTCAACACCTGCGACGGCCTGCCGGTCCTGGAGGTCCACATCTCCAACATCCACCGGCGCGAGTCGTTCCGGCACCACTCGTACGTCTCCCTGCGCGCCGACGGCGTCATCGCCGGATGCGGCGTGCAGGGCTACGTCTTCGGCGTGGAGCGGGTCGCGGCGCTGGCGGGGGCGGCGCAGGCCGACGCGTAACCACCGGCCACGACGGGGACGCACCGCCAGCGCGCGCACGATCGCCGTTCTCCTGAACACTTCCTGTGCGGCTCGCCTGAGCCGCCGGCCGAGGGCGGGGGAACGAAAGACCGGCGGCCCAATCCGCGTGGGTGCCGTCTTCCCGCGCGTGGCTCCTTCCAGTTGAGCGCGTAACAACGCGCCCCGGGAGCGCGCACGGGGCATCAGCACGTGTGCGCTATTCACACGGGGCGCGCAAGAGCCTTACGCGCGGCGCTTGTACGGGCTCACGCGGGGCGCGAGGGTGCGGCGAACGCGCCGGATGGGCGGGACGTCACCACCCGCGCGCGTGCCACTCCGGCAGATGCGGTCGCTCGGCGCCCAGGGTCGTGTCGTTGCCGTGGCCCGGATAGACCCAGGTCTCGTCCGGCAGCACGTCGAAGATCTTCGTCTCGACGTCATGGATCAGACTGGCGAACGCCTTCGGGTCCTTGTGCGTGTTCCCGACGCCGCCCGGGAAGAGGCAGTCCCCGGTGAAGACGTGCGGGTGACCGTGCGGGTCGTCGTAGACCAGCGCGATCGAGCCCGGCGTGTGGCCGACCAGATGGCGCGCGGTGAGCTCCACACGCCCCACTCGGATGATGTCGCCGTCGTCGACGAGGACGTCGGTCGGCACCGGGATGCCGGGAGCGTCTTCCCGGCCCGCGTACGTACGGGCGCCCGTGGCCGCGACGATCTCGGCGAGCGCCTGCCAGTGGTCACCGTGCTGATGCGTGGTGACGACGGACGCGATGCCGTCGTCACCGATCATCCCGAGCAGCGTCTGCGCCTCGTTGGCGGCGTCGATCAGCAACTGCTCGTCGGTGGCCCGGCAGCGCAGCAGATAGGCGTTGTTGTCCATCGGGCCGACCGCGATCTTCGTGATCATCAGGTCCTTGAGCTCATGCACGTCGGCCGGTCCGCCGACCGTCACCTCTCCGCTGTACGTCATGGCGATCAGCCTATAGCGGGGGAGCGGTCCGAGGGCCGCTCACGTGCTACACCGGGGGCAGCGACGGAAGTGGGCCGCCCCTGACCGCGAGCCCGGAGCCGTCGCGGCGGCCGGCGAGCCAGCCGAGCAGATCGGCGGCCCGCCCCTCGACCGCGATCGGGCCGCCCTCGGCGCCGCCCCCGGTGGTCCAGATCCGGCCGTCGTCGGTACGCAGACCGGTCGAGGGTACGTCCTTGTGCCGGCCGAAGCGCTCGGCGAGGAAGTCGATCTCCCGCTCCACGAACTCCGCCGGAAGATCCTCCAGCTCGTACCCGATCCCGAGATCGACATGGTGCAGCTCGACCTCGATCCAGCGCCGGAAGGGAACCCGGGCCGCGGAGTCGGTGACCCCGTTGCGCAGCTCCACCGTGCGCGACCAGTCCGTGGGGGCGGCCCCCGCCTCCTGGAAGCGGGCGGCACTGTCGCGCAGGTCGGCGAGCTGGACGTCCAGGGGGCGCGGGGCGTCGCGCTCGATGTCGGCGTCCCGGGTCTCCGCGGAGGCGTACATGGGACGCCCCTGGAGGACGTTCACGAGCGCGTCCGCGTTGCGGGCGAGGTGGGCGAGGACGTGGCCGCGGGTCCAGCCGGGCAGCCGTGACGGCTCGGTCACAGCCGCGTCGTCCAGTGCGGCCGCTGCGGTGAGGAGCCGCTCGGTCGCTTCGCGTACAGACGCCAGGTCACGCACGTGATCCATCATGAGGCCGACCCTAGCCCCGCCACTCCTTCGGGTGAAGGTGGCGGAGCGAGCCCGCAAATCGAATGTGCGTGCTATATGGTCGGGTGCGGCGTCGGGCATGCTGGATGGCCGGGGATTGTTATGCAACCGGGGAATCCGACCGGCGTTGTCAGTGGCTCCCCCTAGTCTGAAGAAGCACGGGGGCCCCGCCCCTGTCACTTCTCTCAAGAAAGGTGCGGACCGGCGTGGCCGACCGTCTCATCGTCCGTGGCGCGCGCGAGCACAATCTGAAGAACGTCTCGCTCGACCTGCCCAGGGACTCGCTCATCGTCTTCACGGGCCTGTCCGGGTCGGGCAAGTCCTCCCTGGCCTTCGACACCATCTTCGCCGAGGGCCAGCGCCGCTACGTGGAGTCGCTCTCCTCGTACGCACGGCAGTTCCTCGGCCAGATGGACAAGCCGGATGTCGACTTCATCGAGGGCCTGTCCCCGGCGGTCTCGATCGACCAGAAGTCGACCTCGCGCAACCCGCGCTCGACGGTCGGCACGATCACCGAGGTCTACGACTACCTGCGTCTGCTCTTCGCGCGCATCGGCAAGCCCCACTGCCCCGAGTGCGGCCGGCCGATCTCGCGCCAGTCGCCGCAGGCCATCGTCGACAAGGTCCTGGAGCTGCCGGAGGGAAGCCGCTTCCAGGTGCTCTCGCCGCTGGTGCGCGAGCGCAAGGGCGAGTTCGTCGACCTGTTCGCCGACCTGCAGACCAAGGGCTACTCCCGCGCGCGCGTGGACGGCCGGACCATCCAGCTCTCCGACCCGCCGACGCTGAAGAAGCAGGAGAAGCACACCATCGAGGTGGTCATCGACCGCCTCACGGTGAAGGACTCCGCCAAGCGCCGTCTCACCGACTCCGTCGAGACCGCCCTCGGGCTGTCCGGCGGGATGGTCGTGCTCGACTTCGTCGACCTCCCCGAGGACGACCCCGAGCGCGAGCGCATGTACTCGGAGCACCTGTACTGCGCGTACGACGACCTGTCCTTCGAGGAGCTCGAGCCCCGCTCCTTCTCCTTCAACTCGCCCTTCGGCGCCTGCCCCGAGTGCACCGGCATCGGTACGCGCATGGAGGTCGACCCGGAGCTGATCGTCCCGGACGAGGACAAGTCCCTCGACGAGGGCGCCATCCACCCCTGGTCGCACGGGCACACCAAGGACTACTTCGGCCGTCTGATCGGCGCCCTCGCGGACGCGTTGGGATTCCGGACGGACATCCCCTTCGCAGGCCTGCCGCAGCGCGCCAGGAAGGCCCTGCTCCACGGCCACAAGACACAGATCGAGGTCCGCTACCGCAACAGGTACGGGCGCGAGCGCGTCTACACCACACCCTTCGAGGGAGCCGTCCCCTTCGTCAAGCGCCGGCACAGCGAGGCCGAGAGCGACGCCAGCCGCGAGCGCTTCGAGGGCTACATGCGCGAGGTGCCCTGCCCCACCTGTGAGGGCACGCGCCTGAAGCCGATCGTCCTCGCGGTCACGATCATGGGCAGGTCGATCGCCGAGGTCTCCGCGATGTCCATCAGCGACTGCGCGGACTTCCTGGGCGAGCTGAAGCTGAGCGCCCGCGACAAGAAGATCGCCGAGCGCGTGCTGAAGGAGGTCAACGAGCGGCTGCGGTTCCTGGTCGACGTCGGCCTGGACTACCTCTCGCTCAACCGCGCGGCCGGCACCCTCTCCGGCGGCGAGGCCCAGCGCATCCGCCTGGCCACCCAGATCGGCTCCGGCCTCGTCGGCGTCCTGTACGTCCTCGACGAGCCGTCCATCGGCCTGCACCAGCGTGACAACCACCGGCTGATCGAGACCCTGGTCCGGCTGCGGGACATGGGCAACACGCTGATCGTCGTCGAGCACGACGAGGACACCATCAAGGTCGCCGACTGGGTCGTCGACATCGGCCCCGGCGCGGGCGAGCACGGCGGCAAGGTCGTGCACAGCGGCTCCCTGAAGGAACTGCTCGTCAACGCCGAGTCGCAGACCGGCCAGTACCTTTCCGGCAAGAAGTCGATCCCGGTGCCGGACATCCGCCGCCCGCGCGACCCGTCCCGGCAGCTCACGGTGCACGGCGCCCGGGAGAACAACCTCCAGGACATCGACGTGTCCTTCCCGCTGGGGGTCTTCACGGCCGTCACGGGCGTGTCCGGCTCCGGCAAGTCGACGCTGGTCAACGACATCCTGTACACGCATCTGGCCCGCGAGCTGAACGGCGCGCGCAACGTGCCCGGGCGGCACACGCGCGTGAACGGCGACGACCTGGTCGACAAGGTGGTGCACGTCGACCAGTCGCCCATCGGCCGCACCCCGCGGTCGAACCCGGCGACGTACACCGGCGTCTTCGACCACATCCGCAAGCTGTTCGCGGAGACGACCGAGGCGAAGGTCCGCGGCTACATGCCCGGCCGCTTCTCCTTCAACGTCAAGGGCGGCCGCTGCGAGAACTGCGCCGGCGACGGCACCATCAAGATCGAGATGAACTTCCTCCCGGACGTCTACGTCCCGTGCGAGGTCTGCCACGGCGCCCGGTACAACCGGGAGACCCTGGAGGTCCACTACAAGGGCAAGTCCATCGCCGACGTCCTGAACATGCCGATCGAGGAGGCGATGGACTTCTTCGAGGCGGTCCCGGCCATCTCGCGGCACCTCAGGACGCTGAACGACGTCGGCCTCGGATACGTCCGTCTCGGCCAGTCCGCGACCACGCTGTCCGGCGGTGAGGCACAGCGCGTGAAGCTCGCCAGCGAGCTCCAGCGGCGCTCCACCGGCCGCACGGTCTACGTCCTGGACGAGCCGACCACCGGTCTGCACTTCGAGGACATCAGCAAGCTGCTGAAGGTCCTCTCCGGCCTGGTCGACAAGGGCAACACGGTCATCGTCATCGAGCACAACCTCGATGTGATCAAGACCGCCGACTGGGTCGTCGACATGGGTCCCGAGGGCGGCGCCGGCGGCGGCCTCGTCGTCGCGGAGGGCACCCCCGAGCAGGTCGCCGGCGTGCCGGCCAGCCACACCGGCAAGTTCCTGCGCGAGATCCTGCAGCCGGAGACGATCAGCGACGCCACACCGTCGGCGAAGGCACCGGCGAAGAGGACGACCACGGCCCGCGCCGCCAAGGCCGCCAACAACACGGCGGCCAAGAAGGCCGTTGCGGTCACCAAGAAGGTGCCCGCGCAGAAGACGACGCGGGCACGCAAGGCCTGAGCGTCCTGACAGGTCGCGGAGAATCACGGTGCCCCCCGGGAACTCCCCCGCGGGCGCCGCTCGTCAGATGTTCCCCAGCTCAGCGGCGAACGGCGGCTCCGCCCCCGCCCGTGAGCAGGTGATCGCCGCCGCGCGGGCCGCGAACCGCAGCAGCCGCGTCCAGCCGTCGGCACCCAGGGCGGCGACGGTCCCGGGGGAGAGGGCGTCCTGTGCGGACAGACCGTGCAGCAGGGCCGCGTTCACCGTGTCACCGGCGCCGATGGTGTCCACGACGTCGACCTCCACGCCGGGTACGGAGTACTGCGCGCCGTCCCGGGTGAAGACGGTGAGACCGTCGCCGCCCCGGGTGATCACCACGGCCGAGGGGCCCGCCGCCAGCCACTCGCCCGGGGTGCCGCCCAGCCACCGGGCGTCCTCCTCGGAGAGCTTCAGCAGCGTCACCGACGGCAGCCAGCTCTTGAAACGTGCTCGGTAGGCGTCCGCGTCGGGGATCAGACCCGGCCGGATGTTCGGGTCGAGGGCGGTGAACAGACCCTGCCCGGCCGCGGTCCGCATCAGTTCCTCGTACGCGCTCGCCCCCGGTTCCAGGACGAGCGAGCAGGTGCCGAAGGACACCGCGCGCGCCGTGGCGGGAAGACCCGCGGGGGCCGTGAACAGGCGGTCGGCGGTGCCCTGGACGTAGAAGGAGTAGGCGGCCGAACCGTCGGCGCCGATGGTCGCCACCGCCAGCGTGGTCGGCTCCGTGCCGCGCTGCACGGCCGAGACGTCCACGCCCGCCTGCCGCAGCCCGTCGAGCAGAGCCTCACCGAAGGCGTCGCAGGAGGTGCGGGAGCAGAAGACGGTGGGGGAGCCGAGGCGGCCGAGGGCCACGGCCGTGTTGTAGGGGCCGCCGCCGAGCGCCGGCTTGAGCCCCGCGAGGGCACCCGGGCCCTGCGGTACCAGGTCGATCAGTGCCTCACCGGCGACGACGATCACGAGTCGGTTCCTTTCTCGGGGCACCCGCACGACGTGCGATGGATGAAGGAGCAGGGCAGCCGGACGGTCCGGGCGGGCGCGGCCGGCGCGGCCAGGCGGTCGAGCAGCACCCGGACGGCCTGGGCGCCGATCTCTCTGCTGGGCTGGGCGATCGCGGTGAGCCGGGGCGAGAACAGGTCGGCCCAGGCGAAGTCGTCGAAGCAGCACAGGGCGATGTCCTCGGGCACGGACAGTCCCCGCTCGCGCAGGGCGCGCAGGGCGCCGATGGTCATCGCGTTGTTGGCGGTGAGAAGTGCCGTGGGCGCGGGGGTGAGGGCCAGCAGGGCCGCGGTGGCCCGCTCGGCGCCGGCCGACTCGGAGTTGCCGGAGACCACGAGGCGTTCGTCGTGGGCCAGCCCGGCGGCGGCGAGACCGTGCCGGTAGCCGGTGATCCGCTCGCTGGTGGTGCTGAGCCCGGGCAGGCCGGCGACCAGCCCGATCCGGCGGTGGCCGAGTCCGGCGAGGTGGGTCACGAGGCGGGTCATCGGTTCGGTGTTGTCCGCGCAGACCTGGTCGAAGCGCGGAGCGGTGTCCTTGCGGTCGTCGATCACCCGGTCCAGGAACACCGTGGGCACGGTGTGCCGGCCGAGGTAGGCGACGAGGTCGCGCGGGTCCGCGGACGGGGCGACGATCATGCCGTCCACCCGGCGCTCATGGAGGAGCTGGACGACCTTGCGCTCGTGCGCCGGGTCGTCGTGCGGGTCGGCGATGAGGAGGCTGTAGCCCTCCTCCAGGGCGGCGGCCTCGACTCCCTGGAGGATCTCCGTGAAGTACGGGTTGCTGATCGCCGACACCGCGAGCCCGACGGAGCGGGTACGGGAGGTCACCAAGGAGCGGGCGAGGGTGTTGTGCGTGTAGCCGAGCTCGTCGATGGCGTCCAGGACCGCCTGGCGGGTGCGGGGCAGCACCGGACGCGTGCCGTTGAGCACGTGCGACACGGTCGCCACGGAGACACCGGCGCTCCGGGCGACGTCGGCCATGGTGGGCATCGGATCGGGTCCCCTCCTGGGCCGCGGCGGGCTTCTGGGCGGAAGGTATCCCATTACGGCTCAGACGTAAACGTTTGCGCAAGCGTTTACGTGCGGCGGGACGGGCGATCGGCGAGGCGGGCAACCAGGTCACCTTCTTCGCTGATGGAGACCGACTTCGCTCGCCCAGCCGCCGTGCCTGCCCGTCGTATGCCGCTGCGGGCGCTCCAGGTGGGCGCGAGGTCATCATGCCGCCGTGCTTGCGGACCCTCCAGCAGGACGGCCGACCAGTCCATGGTGATCGGCCTCGTCGGCGGCCCCAGGGGTGGTGCCGGCGGAGCCGGCCGGTTCAGTCCCAGTCCCAGTCGATGCCGACGATGCCCGGCCGGGTCCGCGGCTCGACCAGGTGCACCGAGCGGTGCAGCCCGCTGAGCGGCAGCTCCTGCCGGCCGCTGCGCGGGGCCGCCGTGGAGTGCTGGGCGAACCGGTGGCAGCGCACCGGCAGCGCGCCCGCGTCGAAGCGCACCTGCAGGGCGTACTGGCCGCCGGGGAAGGCGAAGCCGCGGGCGTACTCGCGCGAGACGCCGGCCGTGCCGTCCTCGATGCCGTACCGGAAGAGGAAGGTGTCGCCGGAGCGCAGCCGGGTGTCGAAGAGCAGTTCGGCGACGAGCACACCGGTGTCCTGGTCCCAGCGGATCCGGCCGGTGCGGCAGTTCTCCAGGGCGTGCACCCTCACCCGCCGCGGCAGGCAGCCCGGGTCGCCGTGGTGGACGGCCACGAAGCGGTCCACGCCGTCCCGGTGGGCGCGCACGATGTGCTGCGACTCGTGGCCTGCCAGCTCCCGCCGCGCGCCGATCCGTATCCGCTCGTGGTGGCCGAGGGTGTGCAGCCCGCCGTCGAGGGACCAGCCCAGGTCGGCCTGGAGCCGGTCCAGGACGTCGGAGGCCTCGATCAGGGAGCGGTACGACCGGGCCGCCGGGCGCGAGGCGGCCTGACGCTCGTCGGACTCGGCGAGCAGCCGGATCAGCGACTCGTCCGGCAACTGCAGGATCTCCTCCAGCGCCCGCACGGCCCGCAGCGACTCGGGGCGCTGCGGGCGCCGGGCGCCCTGCTGCCAGTAGCTCAGGCTGGTCACGCCCACCTTGACCCCGTGGCGTGACAGATGGTGCTGCACACGCTGGAGTGGCAGTCCGCGGGCGGCGATCGCGGCGCGCAGGGCGACATGGAAGGGGCCGCCCCGCAGGGCCGTGTCCAGTTCCGCGGTGGCGAAGTCCGCGTGCTGTGTGGCGTGCCGCATGCAGAGGGGCCTTTCTGTGAAGGTTCACTACGGCTGGTCAGACCGTTCGCGGCCTTTGGGGCCACCCCGCCGGCGCCGGGGCGTCCGCACATCCGTACGCCGTATCCATGCGCCGTCGGTCACGGCCCCCGAGTTCCCCCGCATTGAAGCGTGTTGACCTTGCTCCGACAACACCTCGCGTTCGGCCGCTGACCGCACCTGGCCGAGCCGCGACCCCGGGGCGGGGCGCGGGTGCGCGGCGTTGTCCACAGGCCCGTCGCGGTGTCGGTCCCCGCCAGTAGGGTGTGAGACATGGCCGATCCCTCCAGCTACCGCCCCAAGCCGGGACAGATCCCGGACTCCCCCGGGGTGTACCGGTTCCGAGACGAGCACCGCCGGGTGATCTACGTCGGAAAGGCGAAGAGCCTGCGCCAGCGCCTGGCGAACTACTTCCAGGACCTGGCGGGCCTGCACCCCCGCACCCGGACGATGGTCACCACCGCCGCGTCCGTGGAGTGGACCGTCGTGTCCACGGAGGTCGAGGCGCTGCAGCTGGAGTACTCGTGGATCAAAGAGTACGACCCCCGGTTCAACGTCAAGTACCGCGACGACAAGAGCTACCCCTACCTCGCGGTGACGATGAGCGAGGAGTTCCCCCGCGTGCAGGTGATGCGCGGTCACAAGAAGAAGGGCGTCAGGTATTTCGGGCCGTACGCGCATGCGTGGGCCATCCGCGACACCGTCGACCTGCTGCTGCGCGTCTTCCCGGTGCGCACCTGCTCGGCCGGCGTCTTCAAGAACGCCGCCCGCACCGGACGCCCCTGCCTGCTCGGCTACATCGAGAAGTGCTCCGCGCCCTGCGTCGGCCGGATCTCCGCCGAGGACCACCGCGAACTGGCCGACGAGTTCTGCGACTTCATGGCCGGCCGCACGGGCACGTATCTGCGCCGCCTGGAGAAGCAGATGATGGCGGCGGCCGACGAGATGGAGTACGAGCGGGCCGCCCGCCTGCGCGACGACATCGAGGCCCTGAAGAAGGCCATGGAGAAGAACGCGGTCGTGCTCGCCGACGCGACCGACGCCGACCTCATCGCCGTCGCCGAGGACGAGCTGGAGGCGGCCGTCCAGATCTTCCACGTGCGCGGCGGCCGGGTGCGCGGTCAGCGCGGCTGGGTGACCGACAAGGTCGAGGAGATCACCACCGGCGCCCTCGTCGAGCACGCCCTCCAGCAGCTGTACGGCGAGGAGAGCGGCGACGCGGTCCCCAAGGAGGTGCTGGTCCCCGCCCTGCCCGAGCCGCCGGAGCCCGTGCAGGAGTGGCTGACCGAGCGCCGCGGGTCGGGCGTCTCCCTGCGCATTCCGCAGCGCGGCGACAAGAGGGCCCTGATGGAGACGGTGGAGCGCAACGCGAAGCAGGCCCTCGCCCTGCACAAGACCAAGCGCGCCTCCGACCTCACCACGCGCTCCCGCGCCCTGGAGGAGATCGCCGAAGCCCTCGACCTGGACAGCGCCCCCCTCCGCGTCGAGTGCTACGACATCTCGCACCTCCAGGGCGACGACGTGGTCGCCTCCATGGTCGTCTTCGAGGACGGCCTGCAGCGCAAGAGCGAGTACCGGCGCTTCCAGATCAAGGGATTCGCCGGGCAGGACGACGTCCGCTCCATGCACGAGGTGATCACCCGCCGCTTCCGGCGCTACCTCGCCGAGAAGGAGAGGACGGGGGAGTGGGCCGACGGCGAGGACAACGGCCTCACCGAGGAGGACGGCCGCCCGAAGAAGTTCGCCTACCCGCCCCAGCTCGTCGTCGTCGACGGTGGCCGGCCGCAGGTCGCGGCCGCCCAGCGCGCCCTGGACGAGCTCGGCATCGACGACATCGCGGTCTGCGGCCTCGCCAAGCGGCTGGAGGAGGTCTGGGTGCCGGGCGAGGACGACCCGGTGGTCCTGCCCCGCACCAGCGAGGGCCTCTACCTGCTGCAGCGCGTCCGGGACGAGGCGCACCGGTTCGCGATCAGCTACCAGCGGACCAAGCGCGCCAAGCGCTTCAGGGCGAGCCCCCTGGACGACGTCTCCGGCCTGGGCGAGACCCGCAAACAGGCGCTGATCAAGCACTTCGGGTCGGTGAAGAAGCTGCGGGCCGCCACCATCGACCAGATCCAGGAGGTGCCCGGCATAGGCCGCAAGACGGCCGAGACGATCGCCGTGGCCCTCGCCGAGGCGGCTCCGGCCGCACCCGCCGTGAACACGGCGACCGGAGAGATCATTGAAGACGAGGAACCCGGAACGACAGCGGGTGACTCGGGGGAGCCCGTGATCGCGGGCACCCCGGACGAACGACGGGGGCAGGAGCCATGACCGAGCACGAAGCACACCCCACAGCGGAGCGAGATCGGGCCCACAGGGAAACCGGTGATGATCAGTCGCAGCAGGTGGCCCAGGACAACGGAGCACAGGTGAGTACGGGCAGCGAGACAGCCGGGGTCCCCGAGACGGCCATCCCCGAGCTGGTGATCATCTCCGGTATGTCCGGAGCCGGCCGCTCGACGGCCGCCAAGTGTCTGGAGGACCTCGGCTGGTTCGTCGTCGACAACCTCCCGCCCGCCCTGATCCCCACCATGGTGGAGCTCGGCGCCCGCTCGCAGGGCAACGTGGCGCGGATCGCGGTCGTCGTCGACGTACGCGGCCGGCGCTTCTTCGACAACCTGCGCGAGTCCCTCGCGGACCTCGACACCCGGGGCGTCACCCGGCGGATCGTCTTCCTGGAGTCCTCCGACGAGGCCCTGGTGCGCCGGTTCGAGTCGGTGCGCCGCCCGCACCCCCTGCAGGGCGACGGCCGGATCGTCGACGGCATCGCCGCCGAGCGGGAGCTGCTGCGCGAGCTGCGCGGCGACGCCGACCTGGTCATCGACACCTCCAGCCTCAACGTGCACGAGCTGCGCGCCAAGATGGACGCCCAGTTCGCCGGCGACGAGGAGCCCGAGCTGCGGGCCACCGTGATGTCCTTCGGCTTCAAGTACGGCCTGCCGGTCGACGCCGACCTGGTCGCGGACATGCGTTTCCTGCCCAACCCGCACTGGGTCCCGGAGCTGCGCCCGTTCACCGGCCTCAACGAGGAGGTGGCCGCGTACGTCTTCAACCAGCCCGGCGCCAAGGAGTTCCTCGACCGGTACGCGGAACTGCTGCGGCTCATCGCGGCCGGCTACCGCCGTGAGGGCAAGCGGTATGTGACCATCGCGATCGGCTGCACCGGTGGCAAGCACCGCTCGGTCGCCATGTCGGAGAAGCTCGCCGCGCGCCTCGCGGCCGAGGGTGTGGAGACGGTGGTCGTACACCGGGACATGGGACGGGAATGACGGAACGCACACCGCGGCTGAGCAGGCTGCGCCGGATGGTGCCGGAGGCCCGCGCGAGCCGGTCCGCCGAGGTCCGCGGCGCCAGGCCGCGCCGGCGCGGCGCCCAGCCCAAGGTCGTCGCCCTCGGCGGCGGCATGGGCCTGTCCGCCTCGCTCGCCGCGCTGCGCCGGATCACCGGCGACCTCACCGCCGTCGTCACCGTGGCCGACGACGGCGGCTCCAGCGGGCGCCTGCGCGACGAGCTCGGCGTGCTGCCGCCCGGCGACCTGCGCAAGGCGTTGGCCGCGCTGTGCGGGGACGACGACTGGGGCCAGACCTGGGCCCGGGTCATCCAGCACCGCTTCCAGTCCCAGGGCGACCTGCACGACCACGCGGTCGGCAACCTGCTGATCGTCGCTCTGTGGGAGCAGCTCGGCGACCACGTGCAGGCCCTGGACCTGGTCGGCAGGCTGCTGGGCGCGCACGGCCGCGTGCTGCCCATGTCGGCCGTGCCGCTGGAGCTCCAGGCCCTGGTGAAGGGGCACGACCCCGGCCGGCCCGAGGACGTGGACACCGTCCGCGGCCAGGCCACCGTCGCCCTGACCCCGGGCGAGGTGCAGTCCGTGCACCTCGTGCCGCACGACCCGCCCGCCGTCCCGGAGGCCGTCGCCGCCGTCCTGGACGCGGACTGGGTGGTGCTCGGCCCGGGCTCCTGGTTCTCCTCGGTCATCCCGCACCTGCTCGTCCCCGAGCTCCTGGACGCGCTCACCCAGACCAAGGCGCGCCGCGTCCTCTCCCTGAACCTCGCCCCGCAGCCCGGAGAAACCGAGGGGTTCTCTCCGCAGCGTCATTTGGAGGTTTTGGGGCGACACGCCCCTAAACTCGCCCTGGACGTGGTGCTGGCCGACGAGGCCGCCGTGCCCGACCGCGACTCGCTCACCGAGGCCGCCAAGCGGCTGGGAGCCGCGGTCGAGCTGGCGCCCGTGGCCCGGACCGACGGGACCCCGAGGCACGACCCGGAGCTGTTGGCCGCCGCGTACGACCGTATTTTTCGGATGCATGGAAGGATCGGCCCATGGCGATGACGGCAGCGGTGAAGGACGAGATCTCCCGGCTCCCCGTCACCCGGACCTGCTGCAGGAAGGCGGAGGTCTCCGCCCTTCTGCGGTTCGCCGGCGGCCTCCACCTGGTGAGCGGGCGCATCGTGATCGAGGCGGAGCTGGACACCGCGATGGCGGCCCGCCGCCTCAAGCGGGACATCCTGGAGATCTTCGGCCACGGCTCCGAGCTGATCGTGATGGCACCCGGCGGGCTGCGCCGCGGCTCGCGGTACGTCGTGCGGGTGGTCGCGGGCGGCGACCAGCTGGCCCGGCAGACCGGCCTGGTGGACGGCCGGGGCCGTCCGATCCGGGGCCTGCCCCCGCAGGTGGTCTCGGGGGCCACCTGTGACGCCGAGGCGGCCTGGCGCGGAGCCTTCCTGGCGCACGGCTCGCTGACCGAGCCCGGCCGTTCCTCCTCCCTGGAGGTGACCTGCCCCGGTCCCGAGGCCGCGCTCGCGCTGGTCGGCGCCGCCCGCCGGCTGTCGATCGCGGCGAAGGCCCGTGAGGTGCGGGGCGTGGACCGGGTGGTCGTCCGCGACGGCGACGCGATCGGTGCCCTGCTCACCCGGCTCGGCGCGCACGAGTCCGTGCTGGCCTGGGAGGAGCGCCGGATGCGCCGCGAGGTGCGGGCCACGGCGAACCGTCTCGCCAACTTCGACGACGCCAACCTGCGCCGCTCGGCCCGCGCCGCCGTGGCCGCCGGTGCCCGCGTGCAGCGGGCGCTGGAGATCCTGGGCGACGAGGTTCCCGAGCACCTCGCCGCCGCCGGGCGACTGCGCATGGAGCACAAGCAGGCCTCCCTGGAGGAGCTGGGCGCCCTCGCCGACCCGCCGCTGACGAAGGACGCGGTCGCGGGCCGTATCCGCCGGCTGCTGGCGATGGCCGACAAGCGCGCCGCCGACCTGGGTATTCCGGGGACGGAGGCCAACCTCAACGAGGAGCTGGCGGACAACCTCGTGGGCTGAATGACGGCTCGTCAGCCCGCCGGTGCCGGCGCCCATTCGGGTGATCGGCACCGGCGTTTCGCTGTCCTTGAGGCGCCCTTGACTCGATCATGATGTGTCATGAGCCTGGCAGATGTTCGCCGCTGTGGCGGACCACGGCTAAGGGGGGTCATGAGACACAGAGCGAGATCGATCCTCGCTGTCGGCGCGCTTCTGCTCGGCGGAGCGAGCCTCGCACCCATCGCCCAGGCACAGAGCGGTACATCCGCTCGACCCGACCCGGACGCGGTCAAAGTCTTCCGCGCCGAAGTCACCCAGAAGCAGGTACCCCTGCTGCTCGCGGCCGGGCAGGACGGCCATGAACTCGGCGACCAGGTAACCGGATCCGGGAAGCACACCGTCGAGCTCTACCTCACCGACAAGCAGGCCAAGAAGCTCGGGAAACAGGGCGTCGACCTCACCGAGCACACCCTTTCGGCGAAGGCGGCCACCCGCGTCGAGGACGCGGCCCAGGGCGTGTTCCGCCCGTACAGCGGCAGCGGCGGCCTGAAGGAGGAGATCCTCCGCACCGGCCAGGAGAACCCCGGCCTCACCAAGGTCGAGTCCATCGGCAGGACCGTGGGCGGCCAGGACATCCTCGCGCTGAAACTGACCAAGAACGCGAAGAAGTCCAAGGACGGCTCCAAGCCCTCCGTGCTGTACCTGTCCAACCAGCACGCGCGCGAGTGGATCACGCCGGAGACGACCCGGCGCCTGATGCACTACTACCTGGACCACTACAAGACCGACAAGCGGGTCAAGAAGATCGTCGACTCGACCGAGCTGTGGTTCGTGCTCTCGGCCAACCCCGACGGCTACGACTACACCTTCAAGAACTCCGACACCCGCCTGTGGCGCAAGAACCTGCGGGACATCAACGGCGACGGCGTCGTCTCCACCGGCGACGGCGTCGACCTCAACCGCAACTTCGCCTACAAGTGGGGCTACGACGACGAGGGTTCGTCCCCCAACCCCACCAGCGAGACGTACCGCGGCCCGAGCCCGGAGTCCGAGCCCGAGACCAAGGCGCTGGACGGCCTCGAAAAGCGCATCGGCTTCACGTACGGCATCAACTACCACTCGGCCGCCGAACTCCTCCTCTACGGCGTCGGCTGGCAGGTCGCCACTCCGACCCCGGACGACGTCCTCTACAAGGCGCTCGCCGGCACCCCGGACAACTCCGCGGTTCCGGGCTACCACCCGCAGGTCTCCTCGGAGCTGTACACCACCAACGGCGAGGCGGACGGTCACGCCTCCAACGTCAACGGCATGGCGATGTTCACGCCCGAGATGTCGACCTGCCAGACCGCGTCGAACCTCGACCCGAACGACGCCTGGAAGGCGTCCGACTGCCAGTCGGTCTTCAACTTCCCCGACGACAAGAAGCTGATCCAGCAGGAGTTCACCAAGAACATCCCGTTCGCGCTCTCCGTCGCCGAGACCGCCGCCCACCCCGACAAGCCGGCCTCCTCGGTCGGCCTGAGCGCCGCCGACTTCACCCCGGCGACGTTCTCCACGTCGTATTCGCGCGGCGCCGACCAGCAGGTCTCGGTCGTCGTCCGCAAGTCGGTGCGCGACAAGGAGCTCAAGTACCGCGTCAACGGCGGCCGCACGCTGGACCAGGCGCTCAGGCCCTGGAAGGGCGGCGAGACCTACGGCGGTGAGGACAACCTCTACTTCGACGAGTACCGGGCCAAGGTCCAGGACGGCGGGCCCGGCGACAAGGTCGAGGTGTGGTTCACCGGCGAGACGAGGAGCGGCAGGCCCACCTCCAGCGCGCACTTCACGTACACCGTGGCCAAGCGGCCCAAGGCGGACACCCTCGTGGTCGCCGAGGAGGGCGCGGCCGCCACACAGGCGCGCAAGTACGTGGACGCGCTGAAGGCCAACGGCCGCAAGGCGATCGTCTGGGACGCCGCCACCCGGGGCGCGCCCGACGCGCTCGGCGTGCTGAAGCACTTCGGGACCGTCGTCCACTACTCCGGCGCGAGCGGCCCGGGCAACGCCACCCAGCTCCAGCTGCGCTCCTACCTCAACGAGGGCGGCAAGCTGGTCGAGGCCGGTGAACTCGCCGGAGGCAGCGTCGCCCTCGCCGACGGCACCCCGTCGGACGACTTCAGCCAGTACTACCTCGGCGCCTACTCGCGCACGTCGCTCTCCGGGGCCACCGGCTTCACCGGTTCAGGCGAACTCGGCGGCTATGCGGGGGCCCTCGGCGACGCGCCCGGCAACCCGCTCGACAAAGCCGGCACCTACAGCGTCACCTCCGACGAACTGCCCACGTCCGCCCATCCGCAGTTCGCCAGTGCGGGCGCGGGACAGTTCGCCGGGACGGTCAACCCGTACGGGCCGTACACGGGCTCCTACATGGCCGCCGCGGTGCACACCGACGACGCCTACAAACGCCTCACCCGCACCGTCGACCTCACCGGTGTCAGCGCCGCCGACAAGCCCACGCTGAGCACCCGGCTGCTGTGGGACACCGAGCCCGGCTACGACCACGTGGTGGTCGAGGCACACACCACCGGCGCCGACGACTGGACGACGCTCCCGGAGGCGGGCGGCGCCACCTCCACCGCGGTGCCGACCGACTGCGAGGCCGGGTTCCTGGTCAACGAGCACCCGTGGCTCAAGCACTACCTGACCTCCGCCGCCAGTGGCTGCACGGCGACCGGCAGCACCGGCTCGTGGAGCAGCCTCACCGGCGGCTCGGGCGGCTGGCGGGCGGTCAGCTTCGACCTGAGCGGCTACGCCGGGAAACCGGTCGAGGTCTCGATCAGCTACATCACCGACCCGGGCACCGGCGGCCGAGGCGTCCTCGCCGACGACGCCTCGCTCGTCGTCGGCGGCACGGCCAAGGAGACCGAGGGCTTCGAGACGTCCCTGGGCGCCTGGAGCGTGACCGGACCGCCCTCCGGCAGTCCGGCGGTCCTGAAGGACTGGACCCGCACCGGTGCCCTCTTCAAGACGTACGGAGCGGTCACCACTGACCGGACCGTGCTGCTCGGCTTCGGCCTGGAACAGGTCCCGGTGGCAGCTGACCGCACTGCCCTGGTCGGGAAGGCTCTGGCGGCACTCGACAAGTGAGCCGACGCGCTCACGAACGAGTGATCCAGGTGGTCAACCGGCACTGACACTCCATAGCGAAACGGGGTGATCCCGGCGCAGCGCCGGGGCGGTCCGTACCCCTACTGGCGGGTACGGACCGCAGTGCCGTGTATGGGGCATCTGGATGTCACCACCGGGCTCCCAGGAAGGTAGGGTCGGGGGTGGTCGGGGACATCCCATACAGCTCGCCGGTCTCGAAACCGGCGTACCAACGAGGAGATCGGTTCGTGACGATCCGCGTAGGCATCAACGGCTTTGGCCGCATCGGTCGTAACTACTTCCGCGCGCTGCTGGAGCAGGGTGCGGACATCGAGATCGTGGCTGTCAACGACCTGGGTGACACCGCGACCACTGCCCACCTGCTGAAGTACGACACCATCCTGGGCCGCCTCAAGCAGGAGGTCACCCACACCGCCGACACGATCACCGTCGACGACAAGACCATCAAGGTCCTCTCGGAGCGCAACCCCGCCGACATCCCGTGGGGCGAGCTGGGCGTCGACATCGTCATCGAGTCGACCGGCATCTTCACCAAGAAGGAAGACGCCGCGAAGCACATCGCCGGCGGCGCGAAGAAGGTCCTCATCTCGGCCCCGGCCAAGGACGAGGACATCACCATCGTGATGGGCGTCAACCAGGACAAGTACGACCCGGCGAACCACCACGTCATCTCCAACGCCTCCTGCACCACCAACTGTGTGGCGCCGATGGCGAAGGTCCTCGACGAGAACTTCGGCATCGTCAAGGGCCTGATGACGACGGTGCACGCGTACACGAACGACCAGCGCATCCTGGACTTCCCGCACAAGGACCTGCGCCGCGCCCGTGCCGCCGCCGAGAACATCATCCCGACCACCACGGGTGCCGCGAAGGCCACCGCGCTGGTTCTGCCGCAGCTCAAGGGCAAGCTGGACGGCATCGCCATGCGCGTCCCGGTCCCGACCGGCTCGGTCACCGACCTCGTCGTCGAGCTCTCCCGCGAGGTCACCAAGGAAGAGATCAACGCCGCCTTCCAGAAGGCCGCCGAGGGCGAGCTGAAGGGTCTCCTCGACTACACCGAGGACCCGATCGTCTCCTCCGACATCGTCAACGCCCCGGCGTCCTGCACCTTCGACTCCTCCCTGACCATGGTCCAGGAGGGCAAGAACGTGAAGATCATCGGCTGGTACGACAACGAGTGGGGCTACTCCAACCGCCTCGTCGACCTGACGGTCTTCGTCGGCAACCAGCTCTGATCGCCGAAGCAGGCACCTCGGTGTGAGGACAGGGCTCGGGCAGCGCATGATCGTGCTGTCCGAGCCCTGACTCACGTGCAGATCAGGCCCACTTTACGATCACGAGCATCACGAGTCCTCCTCAGGAGTCCCCCTCAATGAAGACGATCGACGAACTACTCGCCGACGGCGTGGACGGCAAGCGGGTCTTCGTCCGTGCCGACCTCAACGTGCCGCTCTCCGGCGGCACCATCACCGACGACGGCCGTATCCGCGCCGTCCTGCCCACCGTCAAGGCCCTCGCCGACGCGGGCGCCAAGGTGGTCGTCGCCTCGCACCTGGGCCGCCCCAAGGGCGCCCCGGACCCGGCCTTCTCCCTCGCCCCCGCCGCCTCGCGCCTCGGTGAACTCCTCGGCTCCGCCGTGGCGTTCGCGACCGACACGGTCGGCGAGTCCGCCAGGGCCACCGTCGCGGGCCTGACGGGCGGCCAGGTCGCCGTCATCGAGAACCTGCGCTTCAACCCGGGCGAGACCAGCAAGGACGACGCCGAGCGCGGCGCCTTCGCCGACCAGCTCGCCGAACTCGCCGACGTGTACGTCAGCGACGGGTTCGGCGCGGTCCACCGGGGCCACGCCTCCGTGTACGACCTGCCGGCCCGCCTGCCGCACTACGCCGGTCATCTCATCGCCACCGAGGTCGGCGTCCTGAAGAAGCTCACCGAGGACGTCAAGCGCCCCTACGTCGTCGCCCTCGGCGGCGCCAAGGTCTCCGACAAGCTCGCCGTCATCGACCAGCTGCTCGGCAAGGCCGACCGCCTGCTCATCGGCGGCGGCATGGCCTACACCTTCCTCAAGGCCAAGGGCTACGAGGTCGGCATCTCCCTCCTTCAGGAGGACCAGGTCCCGGTCGTCAGGGAGTACATGGAGCGCGCCGAGAAGCAGGGCGTGGAGCTGGTGCTCCCCGTCGACGTCGTGGTCGCCCGGGAGTTCCCGGACCTGAAGGCGAAGGCGCCCACCGAGCACACCGTGGTCGACGCGGACAAGATCCCCGCCGACCAGGAGGGCCTGGACATCGGCCCGAAGACCCGCGAGCTGTACGCCACGAAGCTCGCCGACGCCCAGACCGTCTTCTGGAACGGTCCGATGGGTGTCTTCGAGCACCCCGACTACGCCGAGGGCACCAAGGCGGTCGCCCAGACCCTCGTCGACTCGAACGGCTTCACCGTCGTCGGCGGCGGCGACTCCGCCGCGGCCGTGCGTACGCTCGGCTTCGACGAGAACGCTTTCGGCCACATCTCGACCGGTGGTGGCGCCTCCCTCGAATACCTCGAGGGCAAGACGCTCCCCGGCCTCGCCGCACTGGAGGACTGACCCCGCATGACCACTCGCACGCCGCTGATGGCGGGCAACTGGAAGATGAACCTCAACCACCTCGAGGCCATCGCCCACGTCCAGAAGCTCGCCTTCGCCCTCGCGGACAAGGACTACGAGGCCGTCGAGGTCGCCGTCCTGCCGCCCTTCACCGACCTGCGCTCCGTGCAGACCCTGGTCGACGGCGACAAGCTGAAGATCAAGTACGGCGCCCAGGACCTCTCGGCGCACGACTCCGGCGCGTACACCGGCGAGATCTCCGGTTCGATGCTGGCCAAGCTGAAGTGCACGTACGTGGCGATCGGCCACTCCGAGCGCCGCCAGTACCACAACGAGACCGACGAGCTGGTCAACGCCAAGGTCAAGGCGGCCTACAAGCACGGCCTGACCCCGATCCTGTGCGTCGGCGAGGAACTGGACGTCCGGGAGGCGGGCAACCACGTCACCCACACCCTCGCCCAGGTCGAGGGCGGGCTGAAGGACCTCCCGGCCGAGCAGGCCGAGACCATCGTGATCGCCTACGAGCCGGTGTGGGCCATCGGCACCGGCAAGGTCTGCGGCGCCGAGGACGCGCAGGATGTCTGCGCCGCCATCCGCGGCAAGATCGCCGAGCTGTACTCGCAGGACGTGGCCGACAAGGTCCGCATCCAGTACGGCGGCTCCGTGAAGGCGGGCAACGTCGCCGAGATCATGGCCCAGGCCGACATCGACGGCGCCCTGGTCGGGGGTGCGTCGCTGGACGCGGACGAGTTCGTCAAGATCGTGCGCTTCCGCGACCAGTGAGCCGGGCCGTGAGTATGCGGTAACGGCGATTCGTCGTACTCTTGCGGGGGCACAGCCGTGGTGCCGTGCCCCCGTCGTCCATCCGTATCCGAGGAAGTTGGTCCAGCCGTGGTTCTGGGGTTCTCGATCGCCCTGATCGTCTTCAGCCTGCTGATGATGCTGCTGGTGCTGATGCACAAGGGGAAGGGCGGCGGCCTCTCCGACATGTTCGGTGGCGGTATGCAGTCCTCCGTCGGCGGCTCCTCGGTCGCCGAGCGCAACCTCGACCGGATCACCATCGTGATCGGTGTGCTGTGGTTCGCGTGCATCGTCGTCCTCGGCATCGCGATGAAGACGAACAGCTGATCAGCGTTCCACAAGAACGCACATTCCGCACGTAAGGCCCCATGTTCGGTACGCGCTCCTGAGCGCGGCCTATCATGGGGCTCGCGTCTATGAGCGGGGGGTCTTGTAACTCCAATCACTGGACGCGCGTTGGGCCTTACGTAGACTGAGGCGCTCGCAGCAAGCGAAACGCCGACTCGCTTTGCGGCACCATCACGCAGGGAGTTACGACCGTGGCAAGTGGCAACGCGATCCGAGGAAGCCGGGTCGGGGCGGGGCCGATGGGCGAGGCCGAGCGCGGCGAGTCCGCGCCGCGTCTGCGCATCTCCTTCTGGTGCTCCAACGGGCACGAGACCCAGCCGAGCTTCGCCAGCGACGCGCAGGTGCCCGAGACCTGGGACTGCCCGCGTTGCGGCTTCCCGGCCGGTCAGGACCGGGACAACCCGCCGGACCCGCCGCGCACCGAGCCCTACAAGACGCACCTCGCGTACGTCCGGGAGCGGCGCAGCGACGCGGACGGCGAGGCGATCCTCGCCGAGGCGCTCGCCAAACTGCGGGGCGAGATCTAGGAGTTGAGACCGGCCGGGTGCCTGCGGGCGCCTGGCCGGAGCCGTTTCGCCCGGCTGCGGCCGACCGATTGTCAGTGGTGCCCTTTACGGTTTGTGCATGGGGTGCACGGGCCGGCCGTGAGGGGCAGTTGTGGCGACGGTCGAGGCCAAGAGCGGGACCGGGCTCGCGTGGCGCGGGGGATTCGGGCGGCTGTGGACGGCCGCCGTGGTTTCCCGCTTCGGGGACGCGTTACGGACGTCCGCGCTGCCCCTGCTCGCCGGCGCCTCACCGACGAGCCGCTCGTCATCGCCTCCGTGACCGCCTGCGGGTACGTTCCCTGGCTGCTGTTCGGCCTGTTCGCCCTCGCCTTCTCGCTGACCGCCCTCCAGACCCTCTTCGGACAACGCCTCCACGGCCCTGCTGCCGTCCCTGGCCGACCCGTGAGGCGCTGGGCGGCGCCAACGCCTGCCTGATGACCGGACAGCAGCTCGCCGGCGGTCTGCCGGCGGGTCCCTTCGTGCCGCTGCCGCTCACCGTGGGGGCGTTCATGCCGTTCGCGGCCGGCGCGGGAACGTATCTGGTGACCGCCGCCCTCGTGGCCTCCCCGGGGATACGGCCGCCCGAGCGGGAGCCGCGCCCGGCCGGCAGCACCCAGCGGGCGGAGATCGGCGCGGGGCTGCGCGTACTGCGGGGCGACCGGGCGCTGCGGGCGGTCTGCGTGGCCACCCTGCTGTGCACCATCGGCATGGGCGCCCTGATCGCCACGCTGGTGCTGCAGGTGACGCGGTGGCTGGACGCGGGCGACGCGGGATGCGCGGCCGCCATGACGGCGTACGCGGCCGGGAGCCTTCTCGGCGGCCTCGCCGCCCGGCGACCCGCCCGGCGCACCGGGGGGGTCGGCGCCCTGCTGGTCGCGGGTGGCGTCCCGACGTCGTCCCTCGGGCTCATCCGCACCGTCCGGCCTCACGGCGCCCTCCTCGCGGCATGCTGCTGCTGGGCGCGATGAACATGGTGTGGGACGTCAACCAGGTCACGCCGACGCAGCAGCGCGGTTCGGCGGCGATGGTGGGCGCATCGCGTCCGTCTTCCGTACCGCCTCGACCTCCGGCGCCCCGCTCGGCGCGCTCCTCTGCGGAGCCGTGGCCCGGGCCTGCGGGCTGAACGGACCCGCCCTCCTGGCGGCCGCGCTCCTCGCCCCGGGGGTCACCTCGTTGATACCGGCGCGCAAGCCGGACGTACCTGTTGTCGCCTCGGACGACGGCGCGACGACCGCTCACGTCGCGCGCTGATCAACTAGGTTGGAACCGGCAGCGGGGCAAGGTACACAGCAGGGACAGGTAGGAAAGAAGGCTGAAGTCCGAAATGAACGCAGACGGCCGTACCAGGCTCAACCAGACGCCCGAGTGGACCGCTCTCGCCAAGCACCGGGAGGAACTCGCCGACACCCATCTGCGGGACCTGTTCGCCGCCGATCCGGGGCGCGGCGCCGGGTACACCCTCCAGGTCGGTGACCTGTACGTCGACTACTCCAAGCACCTGGTCACCGACGAGACGCTGCGGCTGCTGCGCGAGCTGGCCGCCGCCACCGACGTCTTCGGCCTGAGGGACGCGATGTTCCGCGGCGAGAAGATCAACACGACCGAGAACCGGGCGGTCCTGCACACCGCGCTGCGCGCGCCGCGCGACGCGGTGATCGAGGTCGACGGGGAGAACGTCGTCCCGGCGGTGCACGCCGTGCTCGACAAGATGAGCGACTTCGCCGGACGCGTCCGCTCGGGTGAGTGGACGGGGCACACCGGCAGGCGCATCAGGAACGTCATCAACGTCGGCATCGGCGGCTCCGACCTGGGCCCGGCGATGGCGTACGAGGTGCTGCGCAGCTACACCGACCGCGACCTCACGGTGCGCTTCGTGTCGAACGTGGACGGTGCGGACCTGCACGAGGCCACGCGTGACCTGGACCCGGCGGAGACGCTGTTCGTCATCGCCTCCAAGACCTTCACCACCATCGAGACCATCACCAACGCCACCTCGGCCCGCGACTGGCTGCTGAGCGAGCTGAACGCCGGACAGGATGCGGTCGCCAAGCACTTCGTGGCGCTGTCGACGAATGCCGGGAAGGTCGCCGAGTTCGGCATCGACACGGCCAACATGTTCGAGTTCTGGGACTGGGTCGGCGGGCGGTACTCGTACGACTCGGCGATCGGGCTGTCGCTGATGATCGCCATCGGCCCGGACCGCTTCCGGGAGATGCTCGACGGTTTCCGGATCGTCGACGAGCACTTCCGGAACGCGCCCGCCGAGTCCAACGTGCCGTTGCTGCTGGGCCTGTTGGGGATCTGGTACGGCAACTTCCACGATGCCCAGTCGCACGCGGTGCTGCCCTACAGCCACTACCTGTCCAAGTTCACCGCCTACCTGCAGCAGCTGGACATGGAGTCCAACGGCAAGTACGTCGCGCGGGACGGGCAGGAGGTCGACTGGCAGACCGGGCCCGTGGTGTGGGGGACGCCGGGCACCAACGGGCAGCACGCGTACTACCAGTTGATCCACCAGGGTACGAAGCTGATCCCGGCGGACTTCATCGGCTTCGCCGAGCCGGTCGGCGAGCTGAGTGACGGGCTCAAGGCGCAGCATGATCTGCTCATGGCCAACTTCTTCGCCCAGACCCAGGCGTTGGCCTTCGGCAAGACGGCGGACGAGGTGCGGGCCGAGGGGGTGCCCGAGGAACTGGTCCCGCACAAGACGTTCAAGGGCAACCGGCCGACGACGACGATCCTCGCGCGTGAGCTGACGCCGTCGGTGCTCGGTCAGCTCGTCGCGCTGTACGAGCACAAGGTGTTCGTACAGGGCGCGATCTGGAACATCGACTCCTTCGACCAGTGGGGTGTGGAGCTGGGCAAGGTCCTCGCCAAGCGGGTCGAGCCCGCGCTGGCGGAGGGGGCCCAGGTGCCCGGGCTGGACGCGTCGACGAAGGCGCTGGTGGCCAAGTACCGGTCGCTGCGCGGGCGTTGACGGGTTCTTGCCCACCCGCCCACCCGTCTCGGTCGGCCAGGAGGTGGCCCTCGCCCTGGGGCTCCGCCCCAGACCCCGGCGGGGGCTTCGCCCCCTGCGCCCCCGGGGTTCGCCGTAGATCCCGGCGGGGGCTTCGCTCTCTGCGCCCCCGGGGTTCGCCGTAGATCCCGGTGGGGGCTCCGCCCCCTGCACTCCCTGGGGTAGGTCGATCCCGGTCTCAGGCCACCGCGCTCAACGTGTCCGCCAGCCTTCGCCGCGCCGCCCGTCCGGCGGGCAGGGTGGCCAGGGTGGCCGCGCCCAGTATCGCGGCCAGCCCGAACAGCAGCAGAAGCACCGGCGACGGCCCCTGCGCGATCCCTGCGCCGATGCCGCTGGAGCGGCCCTGGGTGTCGATCAGCCAGTGGGCCAGGGGCAGGCCCAGGGTCGTACCGGCGACGACTGCGGCCAGGGCGGTGCAGCTCGTCGCCGTGACGGTGATCGCGGTGATCTGGCGCGGGGACATGCCGATCGCCTTGAGCGCCAGCAGGTCCCGCTCGCTCTCGCGGACCGTCCCGCCGATCGCGGTCAGCAGCTCGATGAGACCGATCAACGCCAGCACGGCGATCAGCCCGGCCACGACTCCGCGCAGCGGGGACAGCCCGTCGGCCGGGTTCGTGACGGCGTGCACGTCCAGGTGTCCGCGGCCGGCCGTGGTGAGGCCGGCCGCCACGCGGTTCGGGTCGGCGGACGGGCGCAGGCGCAGCTGGTAGAGGGCCGGGGCCAGGCGCGGGTCGTTCTCGCGGAGGGTGTCCAGTGAGGTGGAGATGACCCGGCCGGCGTTCTCCGGTTCGATGCTGCGGCCCACGATGTGCAGGATCTGCGGCTGGTCGCCGACCGTCATCCGGACCCAGTCGCCGACGTGCACGTCGAGCAGGTCGAGCAGGCCCTGGCCGGCCACCGCCTCGTCCGGGCCCGTCGCGGGGCGGCCCGCGGCGAGCGTGTACGGGTAGGGGTCGTGGCGGGTGCCCAGGCCCCGCAGGGCGATCGTCGCGGTCTGGCCGGGGACCAGGGCGGCCACCTCGACGCCCGGGTAGACGTCGGCGACCCGCGGGTCGTGGTCCAGCAGGGTCCGGGTCTCGCCGTCGCTCATGCCGCTGTCCGCCCGTACGGTGAGCGCCGCCGGGAGGCCCATCCGCTCGGGATTGTCGTGGAAGCGGTCGATGGTGGTCCAGGCGCTCATCGCCACCACGATGAGCAGCAGGGGCAGGGCCAGTCGCCCGATGGCGGCGAGTGTGCGCGGGCGGCGGGTGAAGGCCTGGTGCCAGCCCAGGACGAGTGCCGGGGGCAGGCGCAGGCCGAGGGCCCGGCGTGCCACGCCCGTCAGCCGGCCGCCGGACGGAGCGGCGGGGCGTGGCACCGGCACCGGGGGTACGCGTCCCGCCCGCCAGGCCGCGAGCCCGGTCACCGCGCCGATGAACAGCACCGCGCCCACCGGCACCGCGAACAGGGCCACCGTGTGCCCCGGCAGCCCCTGCCACACGCCGACCGCGTCGCCCAGCCGCCCGGGGATCCACGTGCCCAGCCCCTGGGTCAGCCCGGCCGCCGCCACCGCACCGAGCAGGGCGTAGGTCACGTGCTGGAGCAGGAAGATCCGTACGACCTGGGCGGGCGTGAAGCCGATCGCCTTCAGGACCGAGATGTCCCGCAGATGGCCGCGGATGCGGGTGCCGATCGCGCCGTGCACCGCGAATCCGGCGGCGAGCAGCGCACCGAGCCCGAACAGGCCCAGCACCTGGCCGAGCAGCCGGTTGTCACCCTGCGCCTCGGACCGCGCCTGCTGCCAGGTGGAGACCTCGCCGACCGCGCCGGCGCCGAGCACGGTGACGGCGCGCTGGACGGCGTAGTCCGTGTCGCCGGGATCGGTCAGGCGCAGCCCGATCACCCGGCCGCCCGGGTCGCGCACGGCGGACGGCGGGGCCCAGACCAGCCCGGGCTGCTCGCCCGCCCGGTAGCGGGGCTCCGCGCTGTCGGCGACGCCCACCACGGTCAGCGTCCGCGCCGTACGGGGCAGGGTGAGTGTGTCGCCGGGCTCGGCCAGCAGCGCGCGGGCGAGGCGGCTCTCCAGGACCACTCCGTCGGGCTCCCGCGGGTCGAGCCAGTGGCCCGAGGCGAGCAGCGGGCGGCCCACGGAGGGCTGTGAGGGGGTGCCGCGCAGTTCGACGGAGGCGCGGGTGCCGCGGGAGGAGACGGTGGCCGACTCGGTGGGGTAGGGACCGGCGACCGATTCCACGCCGTCCAGCGCGGCGAGGCGGCCCGTGTCGGCGGACTTCACCGTGTGGATCCACACATGGGCGCCCCGGGACTGCGTGAAGACCCGCTGCCAGGGGTTGGTCGCGTAGCCGAACAGCGCCGTGGCCAGCAGCAGCGAGACGACGATGCCGGCGGTGGCCAGCACGATGAACAGCGCCTCGCCGCGGTGCGTGCGCAGATCGGAGTGCGCCCAGCGCAGGGTGGCCCGCATAGGTCGGTCAGTCCCTCAGTTCCAGCACACCCGAGACACCCCGGCCACCCGGGGCACCCGAGGTCCCAGCACCTCGCCGCGCCGGCGCCCCGCCCAGCTCCGCGTCGTCGGCGATCCGGCCGTCGAAGAAGCTGATGACGCGGTCCGCGGCGCTCGCGAGCCGGGCGTCATGGGTGACCAGCACGATCGTCTGGCCGCGCTGGTGGAAGCGGGACAGCAGCCGCATGACCTCGCGGGTGCCCTTGCTGTCCAGGCTGCCGGCGGGCTCGTCGGCCAGCAGCAGCGGCGGATGGTTGACCAGGGCGCGGGCGAGCGCGACACGCTGCTGCTCGCCGCCGGACAGCTCGCCCGGCATGCTGCGCTCCTTGCCGTCGAGGCCCAGCTCGGCCAGCAGCTCCTCCCGCTCGGCGCGCGCCTGCTTCGGCGAGCGGCCGACCAGCAGCGCGGGCAGCTCGACGTTGTCGGCGACCGACAGGTTGGATACCAGGTTGAAGAACTGGAAGACGATCCCTATCCGCTTCCTGCGTTCCTCGGCCCAGCGCGCCTCGGAGTAGGCGTCCGTGCACCGGCCGTCCAGCCAGATGCTGCCCTCGTCCGGCCGCTGCAGCCCGCCGAGCAGGTGCAGCAGCGTCGACTTGCCGGCCCCGGACGGGCCGGTGACGGCCACGAACTCGCCCGGTCGCACGGACAGGTCGACCCCGCGCACGGCACGGGCGGGCGCGCCCTCGCCGTAGTGGGTCTTGACCAGGCCCTCGGCGCGCAGCAGAGGAGTGGGGCTCTCGCTCACTCCAGCTCCTCCAGTTCCTCCTGGCACCGCTCCAGCCAGTCGAGGTCGGCCTGCAGGTGCAGCATCGCGCCCTCGATCAGCAGATGGGCGATTCGGTTGTCCCGGTTCTCGGCCGCGGCCAGTTTCGACAGGTTGCGCATGGTGTTGAGGTACTCGCGTCGCTGTTTGTTGATGAGGGCGATCTGGTCGGCGAGACCGGTCTGCGGGGCGAGGGCGAGTTTCATGAAGAACTCGTCCCGTACCCGCGGCTCGTCCTCGGTCTCCTCGTACCAGGCGTGCAGCGCCTCACGCCCGGCGTCGGTGAGGTGGTAGATCCTCTTGTTGGGCCGGCTGGACTGCTCGACTTCCTCGCCCTCGATCAGTCCCGACTTCTCGAGGCGGCCGAGGGTCACATAGATCTGGCCCACGTTCGGCTGAGGGTACGCGGAGCCCAGCAGTTGCTCAAGGTCCTGTTTGAGCTCGTAGCCGTGGGCGGGGCCGCGCGCGAGGAGTGCCAGGAGGGGCAGGCGCACTCGTGCTCTCCTCCTGTCCTTGTAATGTGCTCCAGGCCCTAGTATCGCGCATACCTAACAGGTATACATGGCCTCTGTCCCCGGGCGAGGATGCCCGTGGTGCCGGTGTACAGGGAGGAACCTATGCGGTGGATACACGCCGCCGGTAGGGGCCTTCTTGTCCTCGTCGTGGTCATGGCAGGTTACGTGGCCTCGGGTGCCCGCACGGACGAGGGTGCCGCGGACGGCAGAGGGCCCTTGACCCTCGCCACCGCCGGGGACCTCACCGGCTACCTCGGCCCGCTGCTGGAGGGCTGGAACCGCACCCACCCCGGCGAGAAGGTCACCCTCGTCGAGCTGCCGGACTCCGCCGACGAGACCCACGCGCAGATGACCACCGACCTGCGCGGCGGCGACCGCAGCCGGTTCGACGTGCTCAACATCGACGTCAACTGGACCTCGGAGTTCGCCGCGGCCGGCTGGATACGGCCCCTGCCGAGGAACCGCTTCCCCCTGCGGACCTTCCTGCCGCCGGTCGTCGACACGGCCACCTACGACGGACGCCTGTACGCCGTGCCGTACATCACCAACGCCGGACTGCTCCTGTACCGCAAGGACGTCCTCGCCAAGGAGGGCGTCCCGCCGCCGCGCACCTGGGCCGAGCTGGAGCACGACGCGAAGACCATCGCGCCGAAGTACGGGCTCGACGGTTACGCCGGCCAGTTCCTGCCCTACGAGGGGCTCACCGTGAACGCGGCCGAGGCCGTGTACTCGGCGGGCGGGAGCATCCTCGGCGACGAGGGCGAGCGCGTCACGGTGAACTCGTCCGCCGCCCGCGAGGGCATCGGGTTCCTGGCGCGCGGCTTCCGCGAGGGCTGGATCCCGAAGGCGGCGCTGACGTACAAGGAGGAGGAGTCCAAGCAGGCCTTCCAGGACGGCCACCTTCTCTTCCTGCGCAACTGGCCCTACGCGTACGCCGTCGCCTCGGCCAAGGGGTCACCGGTCGCCGGGAAGATCGGCGCCGTACCGCTGCCCGGCCCCGACGGGCCGGGCAGGAGCGTCCTCGGCGGCTCCGACCTGGCCGTCAACACGCACGCCCGGTATCCCGATTCGGCCGCGCGCCTGATCGCGTACCTCACCAGTGAGCCCGTCCAGCGGCAGGTCCTCACGCGTGGCGCGCTGCCGCCCGTACGCGCGGCGCTGTACAAGGATCCCGAGCTCATCCGGAAGTTCCCGTATCTGCCGACCCTGCGCGCCGCCGTGGGCGGCGCGCAGGGCCGCGCCGCCGTGCGCGCGGCGGCGCCGCGCCCCAAGAGCCCGCACTACGACCAGGTCAGCCTGGTGGTGCAGGCGGTCGTGCACGACGCGCTGACCGGGCGGGAGACGCCCGAGTCCGCGGTGCGCCGGCTGGCGCGCGAACTCGCGGCGATCTCGCACCGCTGACCCACCACTGCACCCCTTCCTAGTTACATGTTAGGTAACGCGGACGTCTCATTCGTGTCCATTGTGACCGGATGAGTCCCTATTTCCCCGGCCAACGCCCCAGTAGCTTCCCGCCAATTCGTTGACACCCGTGCGACACGTCTACTTAACATGCATGCATAACCGCTAGCACACACACAGACAGGTCAACGGGGTGAGTCTCCAGCGCATCCGCACCCACCACTGGTGGCGCGACGCAGTGATCTACCAGGTGTACGTCCGCAGCTTCCTGGACAGCACCGGCGACGGCATCGGCGATCTGGCCGGGGTCCGGGCCGGGCTGCCGTACCTGAAGAAGCTCGGTGTCGACGGGATCTGGCTGAGCCCCTTCTACCCCTCGCCGCAGCACGACCACGGCTACGACGTGGCCGACTACTGCGACGTCGACCCGGTCTTCGGCGACCTCGCCGAGTTCGACCTGCTGATGGCGGCCGCCCGGCGGCTCGGCATCAAGGTGCTCCTCGACATCGTCCCGAACCACTGCTCCAGCGAGCACCCCTGGTTCCGCGAGGCGCTGGCCTCACCGCCCGGCAGCCCCGCCCGCGCCCGCTTCCACTTCGCCGACGGCCGCGGCCCCGACGGCTGCGAGCCGCCCAACAACTGGCACGCCATGTTCGGCGGCCCGGCCTGGTCCCGGGTCACCGAGGCGGACGGCCGCCCCGGCCAGTGGTACCTGCACATGTTCACCCCCGAGCAGCCCGACTGGAACTGGCGCCACCCCGAGGTCCCCGCCGAGTTCGACCGCATCCTGCGCTTCTGGCTGGACCGGGGCGTCGACGGCTTCCGCATCGACGTCGCCGCCGGCCTCTTCAAGCACCCGGACCTGCCCGACTCCCCGGACCCCGAGGCCGACGCCCGCACCCGCGACTCGGTCAACCCGCTCGCCTGGAACCAGCCCGAGGTGCACGACGTGTGGCGGCACTGGCGGGCGGTGTGCGAGGAGAACACGGCCCGCGACGGCCACGAACGTCTGCTGGTCGGCGAGGTCTCGGTCCCGACCGCCCGCGAACACGCGCGGTACGTCCGCCCGGACGAGCTCCACCAGGCCTTCTTCTTCGACCTGCTCAGCGCCCCCTGGGACCCCGACGCCTTCCGCAAGGTCATCTCGGAGGCCATGGCGGACATCGCCGGCACCGGCTCGACGGTCACCTGGGTCCTGAACAACCACGACCAGGTCCGCACCGTCACCCGCTACGGCGAACCCGCCACCGAGGGCAGCGGCCTCGGCACCGCCCGCGCCCGCGCCGCCGCGCTGCTGATGCTGGCGCTGCCCGGAGCCGCGTACATCTACCAGGGCGAGGAACTGGGGCTGCCCGAGGTCGTCGACCTGCCCGACGACGTGCTCACCGACCCGATCTTCCGCCGCACCGGCAGCCGCGCCCGCATCCGCGACGGCTGCCGGGTGCCACTGCCGTGGTCCGGGCAGGCGTCCCCGTTCGGCTTCACCTCCGGCGCGGAGGGGGCCAAGCCGTGGCTGCCGCAGCCCGAGTACTTCGCCGAGTACGCCACCGACCGGGCCCTCGCCGACACCCGCTCCTTCTGGCACCTGTACCGCGACGGCCTGCAACTGCGCTCCGCGCTGCCCCAGTTGGGCGAAGGCTCGCTGCGCTGGCTGGACACCCCGCCGGGCGTCCTCGGCTTCGTCCGCGGCGACGGCCTGGTCTGCGCCGTCAACTTCGGTACGGCGCCCACGCCCGCACCGGTCTCCGGGACCCCTCTGCTGTCCAGCGGCCCGTGCCCGGCCGGGGTGCTCCCCGGTTCGACGGCCGCCTGGTGGATCAACGACCTCTGACCCGCCCGTCAACTCCCCACCCCCCGAAGGGACATCAACGATGATGCGACGACGTACCACCCTGCTCACCAGCTGCACGGCCCTCGCCCTGGCGCTCGGCGCGACCGCCTGCGGAGGCGGCGACCCGGTCTCCGCCGGCGGCGGAGACAAGGCGCTCAGCGGCCAGACGGTCACCGTGGCCGGCGTATGGACCGGCAGCGAGCAGAAGAACTTCCAGAAGGTGCTGGACGCGTTCAGCGCGAAGACCGGCGCCAAGACGCAGTTCGTGTCCACCGGCGACAACGTCTCCACCGTCGTCGGCAGCAAGATCGAGGGCGGCAACGCCCCCGACGTCGTGATGGTCCCGCAGGTCGGCGTGCTCCAGCAGTTCGCGAAGAAGGGCTGGCTCAAGCCGCTGTCCGCCACCACCCAGAAGTCCGTGGACGCGGGGTACGCGCCCGTCTGGAAGAAGTACGGCAGCGTCGACGGCACCCTCTACGGCCTGTACTTCAAGGCCGCCCACAAGTCGACCGTCTGGTACAGCCCCGACGCGCTCACCCAGGCCGGGATCAAGCCGCCCAAGACGTACGACGCGATGCTGAAGGCCGGGCACACCGTCTCCGACTCCGGCCTCGCCGCCTTCGCGGTCGCCGGGCAGGACGGCTGGACCCTCACCGACTGGTTCGAGAACATCTACCTCTCCCAGGCCGGGCCCGAGAAGTACGACGCCCTCGCCGCCCACCAGCTGAAGTGGACCGACGCGAGCGTGGTCAAGGCGCTCACCACGCTCGGCAAGCTCTTCAAGGACAAGCAGCTCATCGCGGGCGGCCAGAAGGAGGCCCTCAACACCGACTTCCCGGGCTCGGTGGAGAAGGTGTTCGGGCCCAAGCCCGAGGCCGGCATGGTCTACGAGGGCGACTTCGTCGCCGGGGTCGCCCACGACCAGTTCGGCAGGAGCGTCGGCAAGGACGCGAACTTCTTCCCCTTCCCGGCGGTCGGCGGCGGCAAGGCGCCGGTCGTCAGCGGCGGTGACGCGGCCGTCGTGCTGAAGGACGGCAAGAACGCCAAGGCCGGCATGAAGCTCCTCGAGTACCTTGCCACCCCCGAGGCCGCGGCCGTGTGGGCGAAGGCGGGCGGCTTCCTGTCCCCGAACAAGCAGCTCGGCCTCTCCTCCTACGGCGACGACGTCACCCGCGCCACCGCCAAGTCCCTGATCGCTGCGGGCGACTCGGTCCGCTTCGACATGTCCGACCAGGCGCCCGCGGCCTTCGGCGGCACCAAGGGCGTGGGGGAGTGGAAGCTGCTGCAGGACTTCCTGCGCGACCCCTCGAACCCGAAGGGGACCGCGGCGAAGCTGGAAGCCGCGGCGGCCAAGGCGTACCAGGACTGAGCTGACCGATGACTGCCACCACACTCGTGAAGGAGAAAGGGGCGAGCCCTCCGCCGCCGCCCGTTACGCTCGCCGAGCGCGCACGGCGCTCGCGACGGCGCGGCCGGATCATCGCCCTGCTCTTCGTCCTCCCCGCGCTGCTCCTGCTCGGCGCGCTCGTCGTCTACCCGGTGCTGTTCTCCGTCGGCCGCAGCTTCTTCGACGCCTCAGGCACCCGCTTCGTCGGCGGCGACAACTACACCGAGATGTTCCGCGACCCGGCGACGCTCAGGGCCATCCGGAACACGGTGATCTGGGTGGTCGTGGCCCCGGCTCTGCTGACCGGACTCGGCCTGATCCTCGCCGTCCTGGTCGAGAAGGTCCGCTGGGCCACGGCGTTCAAGCTGCTGCTGTTCATGCCGATGGCGGTGTCCTTCCTCGCCGCCGGCATCATCTTCCGGCTCGCCTACGACGAGGACCCCGACAAGGGCGTGCTCAACGCCGCCGTGGTCTCGGTCCACGACGCCTTCACGGGCACGTCGTCGTACCCGACGGCACGCGCCCGCGTCGGACAGGACCTGACCCAGGGCCGGGACGGCTCCTACGCGACGAACGCGGGCGTCTCGCCGGGTGACCTGGTGACGCTCCCGATGGTCGGCGTCCTGCCCAAGGACCTGCCCGAGGACGCCTCGCCCGCGTACCCGGCGGCCGGGAAGAAGGCCGCGGCCGACGAACTGCGCGGCGTCGTCTACCTGGACTTCACCCCGGGCGGCGGCGGCACGCAGGGCAAGGTCGACCGGCGCGAGAGCGGCCTGCCCGGGATGAAGGTCGAGGCGGTGCGCGACGGCAGGACGGTCGCGAGCGCCACGACCGCGTCCGACGGCTCCTTCCGCTTCTCCGGGCTGCACGCGGGCTCGTACACGGTGAAGCTGCCGGAGTCGAACTTCGCGCAGCCGTACCAGGGAGTCTCCTGGCTCGGGCCGGCACTGGTGACACCGGCGATCATCGGGGCGTACCTGTGGATCTGGACCGGTTTCGCGATGGTGCTGATCGGCGCGGGCCTGTCCACCCTGCCCCGGGACGCCCTGGAGGCGGCCCGGATGGACGGCGCGAACGAGTGGCAGATCTTCCGCCGGATCACGGTCCCGCTGCTGGCCCCGGTCCTGACCGTCGTCTTCGTGACCCTCGTGATCAACGTGATGAAGGTCTTCGACCTCGTCTACATCATCGCGCCCGGCCCGGTGCAGGAGGACGCCACCGTCCTCGCGACCCAGATGTGGCTGGTGTCCTTCGGCGGCGGCAACAACCAGGGCCTCGGCAGCGCGCTGGGCGTACTCCTGCTGCTGCTCGTCGTCCCCGCGATGGTCTTCAACGTCCGCCGCTTCCGAAGGAGTCAGCGATGAACGCGGTCAGGCGGGGCCTGGGCAACGGGCTGGTGCAGGCCTTCCTGGTGGTGATCGGCCTGGTCTGGCTGACCCCGCTGGCGGGACTGTTCCTCTCCTCCCTGCGCTCGGCGCAGGACACCGCCAAGGGCGGCTGGTGGACGGCACTGGCCAGTCCGGGCCAGCTGTCCTTCGACAACTACTCGGCGCTGCTGAAGAACGCCGGGATGACCCAGGCCTTCTGGAACACGGTCCTCATCTCGGTGCCGGCGACCGTTCTCGTCGTCGTCATCGCCTCCCTCGCCGGATACGCCTTCGCCTGGCTGGACTTCCCGGGACGCGAGCCCGTCTTCCTGCTCGTGGTGGCCCTGCTGGTGGTGCCCGTGCAGATCGGCCTGCTGCCGGTCGCCAAACTCTTCGGGCAGTTGGGCCTGTTCGGCACGATCCCCGGCGTCGTCCTCTTCCACGTGGCCTACGGCCTGCCGTTCGCGGTGTTCCTGCTGCGCAACTACTTCGCGGAGATGCCCAAGGAGATGCTGGAGGCGGCCCGCATGGACGGCGGCAGCGAGTGGCGCATCTTCACCCGCCTCGTCCTGCCCGTGGGCCGGCCCGCCATCGCCAGCCTCGCCATCTTCCAGTTCCTGTGGGTCTGGAACGACATGCTGGTGGCGCTGCTCTTCGCCGACAGCTCCTCCCAGCCGCTGACGGTGCAACTGCAGTCCCAGATCAGGCAGTTCGGCAGCAACATCGACGTGCTGGCACCCGGCGCGTTCCTGTCGCTGATCGTGCCGGTGGTCGTGTTCTTCGCGTTCCAGCGGCACTTCGTGCAAGGGGTGATGGCAGGGTCCGTGAAGTAGGGGAGAGCGAAAAGGGGCGGCGCGGGACATGCCCGCGCCGCCCCTTTCGTTCACGGCGAAGCCGGTGGATACAGCGACCGCGGCAGCTGGGAGGCCGCCGCCGCGTCCAGCAGCCACAGAGTGCGGGAGCGGCCGTGGGCGCCCGCCGCCGGGGCCTGGATCTCGCCCGCGCCCGAGAGGGCGATCGCGGCGGCCTGGGCCTTGTCCTCGCCGGCGGCCAGGAGCCAGACCTCGCGGGCTGCCCGGATCGCGGGCAGCGTCAGGGTGATGCGGGTCGGCGGCGGCTTCGGGGCGCCGTGGACGCCTACCACCGTGCGCTCGGTCTCCCGTACGGCGGGCAGCTCGGGGAAGAGCGAGGCAACGTGGGTGTCCGGGCCGACGCCCAGCATGAGGACGTCGAACGTCGGGACGGGGCCGTGGTTCTCCGGGTCCGCGGCCTTGGCCAGCTCCGCCGCGTACGCCTCCGCCGCCGCGTCCACGTCGGCGCCGTGCGGACCGTCCGAGGCGGGCATGGCGTGCACGCGCTCCGGGTCCAGCGGCACGGAGTCCAGCAGCGCCTCGCGGGCCTGGGTGACGTTGCGCTCCGGGTCGCCCTCGGGGAGGTAGCGCTCGTCGCCCCACCACAGGTCGAGCCGGGGCCAGTCGATGGCGTCGCGGGCGGGGGCGGCCGCCAGCGCCGCCAGCAGGCCGTTGCCGTTGCGGCCGCCGGTGAGGACGACGGACGCGTGGCCCCGGGAGGCCTGCGCGTCCACGATCCTCGTGATCAGCCGGGCCGCCGCGGCCTGCGCCATCAGTTCCTTGTCGCGGTGCACGACCAGCTGCGGGGTGCTCACTTCGCCGCCGCCTTCTTCGTCGGTGCCTGCTTGACGGGGGCCTTCCCGGCCGCCTTCTCCACGGGCGCCTTCGCGGCCTCCTCGACCGGGGTCTCGACCGCCACCGCGGCCTCGGCGGCCGGCTGCCCGGGCACCTCGGGCGTTGGTGTCAGCCGCTCCACCCCGTACCGCAACGCCGAGGCGTACGTGTCGTCCGGGTCGAGCCGCCGCAGTTCCTCCGCGATCAGCTCGGCCGTGTCACGCCGCTTCAGCGCCACCGCGCGGACCGGCTGGCCCTCGATGGACAGGGTGGCCAGCGAGCCGTCCGCCCGGTCCAGCACGATCGGGCCGCAGTTGGTGTCCATGCGGACCGCGGTGAGCCCCGGGCCGGAGGAGAGGGAGCGCTTGACGGGGACGTCCAGCCGGTGCGCGAGCCACATCGCCAGCAGCTCGCAGCTCGGATTGAACTCCTCGCCCTCCACCTCGACGGCCTTGACCTCGCACACGACCTGGTCCAGTGCGGCGGCCAGCATCGAGCGCCAGGGGGTGATCCGGGTCCAGGACAGGTCCGTGTCGCCGGGCGTGTAGGCGTCGGCGCGGACGGCCAGCTCCCGTACCGGCTGCTCGGCGGCGTAGGTGTCGGTGACCCGGCGCTGGGCGAGGGCGCCCAGCGGGTCGTTGGCCGGGTCGAGCGGGGCGTTCACCGGCCACCAGACGACGACCGGGGCGTCCGGCAGCAGCAGCGGCAGCACCACGGAGTCGGCGTGGTCGACGACCTCGCCGTACAGCCGCAGCACCACCGTCTCGCCGGTGCCCGCGTCCGCGCCCACCCGCACCTCGGCGTCCAGCCGGGACTGCGTGCGGTCGCGGGGCGAGCGGGAGACGCGCTTGATGACCACCAGCGTGCGCGAGGGGTGCTCGCGGGAGGCGTCGTTGGCGGCCTTCAGCGCGTCGTAGGCGTTCTCCTCGTCGGTGACGATGACCAGGGTCAGCACCATGCCCACGGCGGGCGTGCCGATGGCCCGGCGGCCCTGCACCAGCGCCTTGTTTATCTTGCTGGCCGTGGTGTCCGTGAGGTCTATCTTCATGGCCGGCGCCAGCTCCGTCCGTCTCGTGCGAGCATCTCGTCGGCCTCCGCGGGGCCCCAGGTGCCCGACTTGTACTGCGCGGGCCTGCCGTTGCTGTCCCAGTACTCCTCGATCGGGTCGAGGATCTTCCAGGACAGCTCGACCTCCTCCGTGCGCGGGAAGAGGTTGGCGTCGCCCAGCAGCACATCGAGGATCAGCCGCTCGTACGCCTCCGGGCTGGACTCCGTGAAGGACTCGCCGTACGCGAAGTCCATCGACACGTCCCGGATCTCCATCGACGTGCCCGGCACCTTCGAGCCGAAGCGGACCGTGATGCCCTCGTCCGGCTGGACGCGGATGACGACCGCGTTCGAGCCCAGCTCCTCCGTCGCCGTGTGGTCGAAGGGGGAGTGCGGGGCCCGCTGGAAGACCACCGCGATCTCCGTCACCCGGCGGCCCAGGCGCTTGCCGGTGCGCAGATAGAAGGGGACGCCCGCCCAGCGGCGGTTGTCGACCTCCAGCTTGATCGCCGCGAAGGTGTCGGTCTTCGACTTGGCGTCGATGCCGTCCTCTTCGAGGTAGCCGATGACCTTCTCGCCGCCCTGCCAGCCCGCCGCGTACTGCCCGCGGACGGTGGAGCTGCCCAGGTCCTTCGGCAGCCGTACCGCACCGAGCACCTTGGTCTTCTCCGCGGCCAGCGCGTCCGCGTCGAAGGAGGCGGGCTCCTCCATGGCCGTCAGGGCCATGAGCTGGAGCAGGTGGTTCTGGATGACGTCCCGGGCGGCGCCGATGCCGTCGTAGTAGCCGGCCCGGCCGCCGATGCCGATGTCCTCGGCCATGGTGATCTGCACGTGGTCCACGAAGGACCGGTTCCAGATCGGCTCGAACATGGTGTTGGCGAAGCGCAGCGCCAGGATGTTCTGGACGGTCTCCTTGCCGAGGTAGTGGTCGATCCGGAACACCTGCTCCGGCTCGAACACCTCGTGCACGATCGCGTTCAGTTCCTCGGCCGACCTCAGGTCGTGGCCGAACGGCTTCTCGATGACCGCGCGCCGCCAGGAACCGCCCTGCTGGTCGGCAAGGCCGTGCTTCTTCAGCTGCTGGATGACCACCGGGAAGGACTTCGGCGGCACCGACAGGTAGAACGCGAAGTTGCCGCCCGTGCCCTGCGCCTTGTCGAGCTCCTCGATCGTGCCGCGCAGCCGCTCGAAGGCCTCGTCGTCGTCGAAGGTGCCCTGGACGAAGCGCATCCCCTGGATGAGCTGCTGCCAGACCTCCTCGCGGAACGGGGTCCGGGCGTGCTCCTTGACGGCGTCGTGGACCTCGGCCGCGAAGTCCTCGTGCTGCCACTCGCGGCGGGCGAAGCCGACCAGCGAGAAGCCGGGCGGCAGCAGACCCCGGTTGGCGAGGTCGTACACGGCGGGCATCAGCTTCTTGCGGGACAGGTCGCCGGTGACGCCGAAGATGACCAGGCCCGACGGCCCCGCGATACGCGGGAGCCGTCGGTCCGCGGGGTCACGAAGCGGGTTCGCTCCGGAACCGGAGAAGGGGGACAATTCAGCCCTCCGAGGGAGCGAGGCGCTGAAGCTCCGCCTCGGTCGACTTGAGCAGGTCGTTCCAGGACGCCTCGAACTTCTCGACGCCCTCGTCCTCCAGGACCTGGACCACGTCGTCGTACGAGATCCCGAGCTTCTCCAGCGCGTCGAGGTCGGCGCGGGCCTGCTCGTAGGTGCCGGCGACGGTGTCGCCGGTGATCTCGCCGTGGTCCTCGACGGCCTCCAGCGTGGCCTCCGGCATGGTGTTCACCGTGTTCGGCGCCACCAGCTCGGTGACGTACATCGTGTCCTGGTACGCCGGGTCCTTCACACCGGTCGACGCCCACAGCGGACGCTGCTTGTTGGCGCCGGCGCGCTCCAGCACGCTCCAGCGGTCCGAGGAGAAGACCTCCTCGTACGCCTGGTAGGCGAGGCGCGCGTTGGCGATGGCGGCCTTGCCGCGCAGCGCCTTGGCCTCGTCGGTGCCCAGCGTGTCGAGCCGCTTGTCGATCTCGGTGTCCACGCGGGAGACGAAGAAGGACGCCACGGAGTGGATCTTCGACAGGTCCAGGCCGCGCTCCTTCGCCTTCTCCAGGCCGGTCAGGTACGCGTCCATGACGGCCCGGTAGCGCTCGAGCGAGAAGATCAGCGTGACGTTGACGCTGATGCCGTTGCCGATGGTGCCGGCGATGGCCGGGATGCCCGCCATGGTGGCCGGGATCTTGATCAGCGTGTTCGGGCGGTCGACCAGCCAGGCCAGCTGCCTGGCCTCGGCGACGGTCGCCTTCTCGTTGTGCGCCAGGCGCGGGTCGACCTCGATGGAGACCCGGCCGTCCTGGCCGCCGGTGGCGTCGAAGACGGGGCGCAGGATGTCGGCGGCGTCGCGGACGTCCGCCGTGGTGATCATGCGGATGGCCTCTTCGACGGTGACCTTGCGGGCGGCGAGGTCCGACAGCTGCTGTTCGTAGCCGTCGCCCTGGGAGATCGCCTTCTGGAAGATCGTCGGGTTGGTGGTGACGCCCACGACGTGCTGCTGGTCGATCAGCTCGGCGAGGTTGCCGGACGTGATCCGCTTGCGCGACAGGTCGTCCAGCCAGATCGCGACGCCTTCCTCGGAGAGGCGCTTGAGTGCGTCTGTCATGGAATTACATCTCCTACGTGTCGTATATGAGCGTCAGCGCTGGGCGGCGGCGATGGATTCCCGCGCCTTGGCGGCCACGTTCTCCGCGGTGAAGCCGAACTCGCGGAAGAGGACCTTGCCGTCGGCGGAAGCACCGAAGTGCTCCAGGGAAACGATGCGGCCGGCGTCCCCGACGTACTTGTGCCAGGTCAGACCGATGCCCGCCTCGACGGCGACACGGGCCTTCAGGGACGGCGGGAGCACGGAGTCCCGGTACCCCTGGTCCTGCTGCTCGAACCACTCCACGGACGGCATGGACACGACCCGCGTGGGGATCCCCTCGGCCTGCAGCTGCTCGCGCGCCTCGACGGCGACGTGCACCTCGGAACCGGTGGCGATCAGCACGACCTGCGCCTCGCCGCCGTCGGCCTCGAACAGGACGTAACCGCCGCGCGCGGCATCGTCGTTGGGCTCGTACGTCGGCACGCCCTGGCGGGTCAGCGCGAGGCCGTGCGGAGCGCCCTTGCCGAACTCCTTCGTCCAGCGCCGCAGGATCTCGCGCCAGGCGATCGCGGTCTCGTTGGCGTCGGCCGGGCGGACCACGTTCAGGCCCGGGATGGCGCGCAGCGAGGCCAGGTGCTCGACGGGCTGGTGGGTCGGGCCGTCCTCGCCGAGGCCGATGGAGTCGTGCGTCCACACGTACGTCACCGGCAGGTGCATCAGCGCCGACAGGCGCACCGCGTTGCGCATGTAGTCGGAGAACACCAGGAAGGTGCCGCCGTAGACGCGGGTGTTGCCGTGCAGCGTGATGCCGTTCATCTCCGCGGCCATGGAGTGCTCGCGGATGCCGAAGTGGATCGTGCGGCCGTACGGGTTCGCCTCCGGCAGCGGGTTGCCCTCCGGCAGGAAGGAGCTGTCCTTGTCGATGGTCGTGTTGTTCGACCCGGCGAGGTCGGCCGAGCCGCCCCACAGCTCGGGGATGACCGCGCCGAGCGCCTGGAGCACCTTGCCGGACGCGGCACGGGTGGCGATGCCCTTGCCGGGCTCGAAGACCGGGATCTTCGTCTCCCAGCCGGTGGGCAGCTCGCCCTTGGCGATGCGGTCGAACTCGGCGGCGCGCTCGGCGTTGCTGTTCCGCCACTCCTGGAAGGACTTCTCCCACTCGGCTTTGAACTGGCGGCCGCGGTCGAGGGCCCGGCGGGTGTGGTCCAGCACCTCGTCGGCGACCTCGAAGCTCTGCTCGGGGTCGAAGCCCAGGACGCGCTTGGTCGCCGCGACCTCGTCGTCGCCGAGCGCCGAGCCGTGGGCGGCCTCGGTGTTCTGCGCGTTCGGGGCCGGCCAGGCGATGATCGAGCGCATCGCGATGAAGGACGGCTTGTCCGTCACCTTCTTCGCGGCCTCGATCGCGTTGTAGATGGCGTGCGGGTCGAGGTCGCCGTCCGGCTTCGGGGCGATCCGCTGCACGTGCCAGCCGTAGGCCTCGTACCGCTTGACGGTGTCCTCGGAGACGGCCGTCTCGGTGTCGCCCTCGATCGAGATGTGGTTGTCGTCCCACAGCAGGATCAGGTTGCCGAGCTTCTGGTGCCCGGCCAGGGAGGAGGCCTCGGCGGAGATGCCCTCCTGGAGGCAGCCGTCACCGGCGATGCAGTAGACGAAGTGGTCGAAGGGGGACTCGCCCTGCGGGGTCTCCGGGTCGAACAGGCCGCGCTCGTAGCGGGCGGCCATCGCCATGCCCACCGCGTTGGCGACACCCTGGCCCAGCGGGCCGGTCGTCGTCTCGACCCCCTTGGTGTGCCCGTACTCCGGGTGGCCCGGAGTCTTCGAGCCCCAGGTGCGGAAGGACTTCAGGTCGTCCAGCTCCAGGCCGAAGCCGGCCAGGTAGAGCTGCGTGTAGAGGGTCAGGGACGAGTGGCCGGCGGACAGCACGAAGCGGTCGCGCGCCACCCAGTCGGGGTCGGCGGGGTCGTGCCGCATCACCTTCTGGAAGAGGGTGTAGGCGGCCGGCGCCAGGCTCATCGCCGTACCCGGATGGCCGTTGCCGACCTTCTGTACGGCGTCGGCGGCCAGGACGCGAGCGGTGTCGACGGCCCGCTGGTCCAACTCGGTCCACTCGAGGTCTGTGGTGGTCGGCTTGGTGCTCACCCTGAGTCAGGGCTCCTCTCCACATGATCGAATACCGGTGTTCTGGGCGCGCGCCCACCGGCTGCCGGTGCACTGGGTGCCCACCGGCCGCTGTCGAGCCTACCCCTGTAAGTACGTGCGTTTTTTCGAGCCATTCCAGACTGCCGGGCATGTCGGTGATCCGCCTGCCGACTGGCCGGAACCGCATTCGGCACATGAATACGGAGCCGCTCGTCTGACTGCTCAAGCGAGCCTCGGTACGCCCGCCCGCTCCCCCCCGCCCAACACGAAGCCACCCCCGCGAATGTCCGGGTCTGGGCAACGTCTAAAGTGGCGTGGTACGCGCGAGCCTCAACCACCGGTTCACACGGAGGGGCTCGCTGGGATGTCTCTGTCAGGGGTGTGCGTGACGGCCGTCGAATCCCGTCCAGCGGGTGGGGGCACCTCCCACGCCTTGAAGGCTGTGGGGGAGCTCGGTGCGAGCGAGAGCCCGGTTCACCGGCCGTTCGGGGCCCGTGTCAAGGCGTTCGTGGCTCTGACCAAGCCGCGGATCATCGAGCTGCTGCTCATCACCACGGTTCCGGTGATGTTCCTGGCGCAGCGGGGTGTGCCGGACCTGACGCTGGTCCTGCTCACCTGCCTCGGCGGCTACCTCTCCGCCGGTGGCGCCAACGCGCTGAACATGTACATCGACCGGGACATCGACGCGCTGATGGACCGCACCTCGCAGCGTCCGCTCGTCACCGGGATGGTCAGCCCGCGCGAGTGCCTCGCCTTCGGCATCACGCTGGCGGTCGTCTCGACGCTGCTGTTCGGATTCACCGTCAACTGGCTGTCGGCCTGGCTGTCGCTCGGAGCGCTCCTCTTCTACGTCGTCGTCTACACGATGCTCCTCAAGCGGCGCACCTCGCAGAACATCGTCTGGGGCGGCATCGCCGGCTGCATGCCGGTGCTGATCGGCTGGTCCTCCGTCACGGACTCCGTGTCCTGGGCGCCGGTCGTCCTCTTCCTCGTGATGTTCTTCTGGACGCCGCCGCACTACTGGCCGCTGTCCATGAAGGTCAGGGAGGACTACGCGCGCGTCGGCGTGCCGATGCTGCCGGTCGTCGCCTCCAACAAGGTCGTCGCCAAGCAGATCGTGCTCTACAGCTGGGTCATGGTCGTCGTGTCGCTGCTGCTGACCCCGCTCGGCTACACGGGCTGGTTCTACACGGCGGTCGCCCTGCTGGCCGGCGGCTTCTGGCTGTGGGAGGCGCACGCCCTGCAGAACCGCGCCAAGGCCGAGGTGACGGGAGCGAAGCTGAAGGAGATGCGCCTTTTCCACTGGTCCATCACCTACGTGTCGATCCTGTTCGTGGCCGTGGCGGTGGACCCCTTCCTCCGTTAGGCCCCGCCCGTACCCGTTTGATCTACTCGTCGGTAGCATCCTGGCCATGGCAGACACGCAGCAGGTTGACCCGAAGGCCGAGCGCAAGGCCGCGCGCCTCGCCCGGCAGATCCACGCCTTCTCCAAGGCGCACGGCGGGGCCGAGGGCCAGGTGGCCCACATCGGCGAGCGCGGCGCCCGGATCGTGCTCGTCGGCGAGGACGGCGGCTGGGGCGACCTGGTGGCCCCCAGCCACGCCATCGCCGAGCAGGCGGTGCAGAAGGCCGGCATCACCGTCCACGAGACGTTCGACGGCGAGTTCGCGGCCAAGGTGAAGACGGGCCGGTACGAGTGGGCGCGGATGGCCGGAATCCAGGTGGGCGGGCCGAGCAACTCCTGAGCAACACCTGACACCCGGCTCACCCGTTAGGACCGTGGGAGGACGAGGTCCAGTCACGGGGAGTCCGGATGATCGAAACGCCGTCCCTGGTGGACCAGTACTGCCACGGCGTCCTGCGCGCGGAGCTGGGCCTCGGCACGTTCGAGGCCCAGTTGGCCCGCACCGAGGGGCCGCCCGCGCCCGGTACCACGCTCTTCGACACGCAGACCGGTTTCGCCGTGCGCCGCTGGTGTCCGCCGTTGCTCGGCCTGGAGCCGCACTGTCCTCCCGCCCGGTATCTCGCCCGGCGACGGGAACTGGGCGTGCTGGAGGTGGACCGCCGCCTGCTGCGCGGCAGTGGCATCACGACGTACCTGGTCGACACCGGCCTGCCGGGCGACCTGACCGGCCCCGCCGAGATGGCGTCGGCGAGCGGTGCCGAGGCCCGGGAGATCGTCCGCCTGGAACTGCTCGCGGAGCAGGTCGCCGACACCTCCGGCACGGTCGAGTCGTTTCTCGCCAACCTCGCCGAGTCGGTGCACGGCGCCGCCGCGCACGCCGTCGCGTTCACCTCGGTGGCGGGCCTGCGGCACGGGCTGGCGCTGGCGCCCGAGCCGCCCGGGCCGGGGGAGGTACGGGGCGCGGCGGGCCGCTGGCTGGCCGGGCGGCGCGTCGGCGGGCAGCTGAGCGACCCGGTGCTGCTGCGGCACCTGCTGTGGATCGCGGTCGCCTCGGGCCCGCCGCTCCAGCTGCACGCCGGGCTCGGCGAACCGGGCGCCCGCATCGACCGCACCGACCCGGTCCTGCTGACCGGTTTCGTACGGGCCACGGCGGGCCTCGGCACCGACCTGGTCCTGCTGCACGGCTACCCGTACCACCGCCACGCCGCCCACCTGGCCGGCGTCTTCCCGCACGTCTACGCCGACTCGGGCGCCGCCCTGGTCCGCACCGGCGCCCGCGCCGCGACGATCCTCGCCGAAGTCCTGGAGCTGGCGCCCTTCGGCAAGATCCTCTTCTCCAGCGGCGCCCACGGCCTGCCCGAGCTGCACGTCGTCGCGGCCCGCCTGTTCCGCGAGGCCCTCGGCCGGGTGCTGGGCACCTGGGTGACCGAGGGCGCGTGGTCCCTGGCGGACGCGCAGCGGGTGGCCGGAATGGTGGCGGAAGGGAACGCGCGCAGGGTTTACGGACTGGACTGAGCTGCGGAGACTGAGCGTATGCCGACCGGTGATCGGAAGCCGACCGACGTCCTGCTCGACCGCTTTCTCGGTGCCCTGACGGCTCGACCCCGTCGCCGTCTGGGCGCACGGCTCGTACGCCGGGGGCGACTACCAGGAGGGCCGCAGCGACCTGGACCTGATCACGGTCCTTCCTCCCGGGTCCGGTCACGCCGCGCACCGCAGGCAGGGCCGTCCTGTTGCACCGCCGCCTGCGCGCCGAGCCGCTCGCGGCCAGGCTGCACTGCAGCTATCTCACCCCGGCCACGCTGACCGACGCCGGGCGCTCGCACCTGACCTGGGCGCACGACCACGTGATGCGGCGACCGGTCACCCCCGTCACCCGGCGGGAGCTGCACGCCTTCGGACGGGTGCTGTACGGTCCGCCGCCGGCCGAGCTGCTCCCGCCCGTGCCGGACCGCGAGCTGGGTGACTTCGTCGTCCGTGACCAGCGGGACTTCTGGCGCCCCGCGGTGGCCAGGGCCCGACTGTGGCGTCAGGACGTCTGGGTGGACCTGGGGCTGCTGACCTTCGCCCGGGCGACCGCCACGCTGCGCCAGGGCCGGCTGATCTCGAAGCGGGAGGCCCTGGACCTGCTGCCCGCCCCAGGGGCGCCGGCGGAGGTGGTGGAGGACATCGGTCGACGGCGGTACGCGCGACCGGCGCCCCCCACCCGGGAGTGGACGGCGCGCAGGGGCGAGCTGACCAGGAGCTGTCTGGGCCCGGCGATCGACGGGCTCGTCGCTGCCCACGGGTGACTCATGCGCGTGTGCCGACCGTCGCCCCGGTCGCCGGACCCGGCACGTCCGCCACGGCCTCCGGGCGCTCGCGCAACGCCAGCAGCACGCGCAGCGCCCCGATCCACACCAGGCACGAGCCGAGCATGTGCAGGCCGACCAGGACCTCGGGCAGGTGCGTGAAGTACTGGACGTACCCGATGACGCCCTGCGCGAGCAGTATCACGAACAGCTCCCGCGTCCGGTCCAGCGGCCCCTTGGGCGCGTCCACCGCCTTCAGGACGAACCACAGGGCGAAGGTCAGCGTCACCACGATCCAGGCGAGCACGGCGTGCAGCTTGGCGACGGTCTCCCAGTCGATCGGGATGCGGTCGACCTCCTCGGAGTCGCCCGCGTGCGGACCCGCGCCGGTCACCACCGTGCCGACCGCGACGAGCAGCACGGACGCGGCGAGCAGGAACCACACCAGCTGCTGGACGGCCTTGCCGACCAGCGGCCGCGGCGCCCCGTCGCCCTCGCGGGTGCGCTGCCACATCACCGTGGCGACGGCGATGAGCGCCGAGGAGAGCAGGAAGTGGGCCGCGACCGTGTACGGGTTGAGGCCGACGAGGACCACGATGCCGCCGAGCACGGCGTTGCCCATGACGACCCAGAACTGCGCCCAGCCCAGGCGGGTCACGCTCCGGCGCCACGGCTTCTGCGCCCGCGCGGCGATGATCGCCCACCCGACGGCCGCGCACAGCACGTACGTCAGCATGCGGTTGCCGAACTCGATGGCGCCGTGGAAGCCCATCGCCCGGGTGGTGGTGAGCGAGTCGTCGGTGCAGGTGGGCCAGGTCGGGCAGCCCAGGCCCGAGCCGGTCAGCCGTACGGCACCGCCCGTGACCACGATGACCACCGACATGACGAGGGCGGCCAGCGCCGCCCGCCGGACCGTCCGGGGGCCGGGCGTCCAGCGTGCGGCGATGAAGGAGAGGGGGTTGCGCAGGGCCGCTTGGGCGTCGGCAGGGGTCAGCTTTGGCACGTACCCCATCGTAGGCCGCCGCTTGTGCACGCGTTCACGAGGGTCACTCCCAGCGGAACAGCCTTCCGGCCGCCGCCAGCCCCACGACCGCCCACCCGCCCAGGATCCCCAGGTCGCCCCATGGCATGCCGGCCCCGTGCTGGAGCACGTCCCGCAGCCCGTCGGACAGCGCCGAGACGGGCAGCAGCCCCAGCGCGTGCTGGACGCCGGAGGGGAACTTGTCGAGCGGGACGATGACCCCGCCGCCCACGAGCAGCAGCAGGAAGACCAGGTTCGCGGCGGCGAGCGTGGCCTCCGCCTTCAGCGTGCCCGCCATCAGCAGGCCGAGCCCGCAGAAGGCGGCCGTGCCGAGGATCAGCAGCAGCAGGACGGCGAGGGGGTTGCCGTGCGGCGACCAGCCCAGCGCGAAGGCGATCACCGTCAGCAGGATCACCTGGAGGACCTCCGTGACCAGCACGGACGCCGTCTTCGCGGTCATCAGGCCCCAGCGGGGCAGCGGGGAGGAGGCCAGCCGCTTCAGCACGCCGTAGCGCCGCTCGAAGCCCGTCGCGATGGCCTGCCCGGTGAACGCCGTCGACATCACGGCGAGCGCCAGGATGCCGGGGGTGAGGAAGTCGACCGCCTCACCCGCGCCGGTGTCCACGATGTCCACGGCGCTGAAGAGGACGAGCAGCAGCGTCGGGATCACGACCGTCAGCAGCAGCTGCTCGCCGTTGCGCAGCAGCATCTTCGTCTCCAGCGCCGCCTGGGCCGCGATCATGCGGGGGAGCGGGGCCGCCCCGGGCTTCGGGGTGTACGTACCGGTGGCGGTCACGAGCGCAGCTCCTTGCCGGTCAGCTCCAAGAAGACGTCTTCGAGGGTGTGCCGCTCCACCGAGATCCGGTCCGGCATCACCCCGTGCTGGGCGCACCACGAGGTCACCGTGGCGAGCAGCTGCGGATCGACCTTGCCCACGACCCGGTAGGAGCCCGGCGTCAGCTCGGCGGCCGTGCAGTCGGCCGGGAGCGCCTTCAGCAGGGACCCCACGTCGAGCCCGGGGCGGCCGGTGAACCGCAGCGTGTTCTCGGCGCCGCCGCGGCACAGCTCCTCGGGGGAGCCCTGGGCGACGACCCGGCCGGCGTCGATGATCGCGACGTCGTCCGCGAGCTGCTCGGCCTCTTCCATGTAGTGGGTCGTGAGGATCACGGAGACGCCGTCGGCGCGCAGGTCCCGTACGAGGTCCCAGGTGGCCCGGCGGGCCTGCGGGTCGAGCCCGGCCGTCGGCTCGTCCAGGAACACCAGTTCAGGGCGTCCGACCACGGCCATGGCCAGCGCGAGCCGCTGCTGCTGGCCGCCGGACAGCCGCCGGTACGAGGTCCGGCCGCAGGAGCCCAGCCCCAGCCGCTCGATCAGCGCGTCCACGTCCAGCGGATGCGCGTGCAGCCTGGCCACGTGGCGCAGCATCTCGTCCGCCCGCGCGCCGGAGTAGACACCGCCGGACTGCAGCATCACGCCGATCCGGGGGCGCAGCTCGGCGGACTCTCTGACCGGGTCGAGGCCCAGGACGCGCACCGTGCCGGAGTCCGGTCTCCGGTACCCCTCGCAGGTCTCGACCGTGGTCGTCTTGCCCGCCCCGTTGGGGCCGAGGACGGCGGTCACACCCGCCTGGGCCACCAGGTCGAGGCCGTCCACCGCGGTCTTCGTGCCGTACCGCTTCACCAGGGCCTGGACCTGGACCACGGGCTCGCTTCGCATGGGTCCAGAGTCTAGGTAGCCGGGCCGCGGCTCAGGCGGGCGGGTACGGGAACTCCTCCTCGCGGGGCCGGTGCAGCGCCAGCCACCGCTCGGCGTAGGCCACCGCGTCCGCCACCGGGAACAGCCGTGCGTCGGCCGCGCCCACCTTCCCCCGTACGACGGGACGGTCCCGCTCGAAGTCGTGACCCAGCTCGTCGAACCGGTCCGAGCTGATCGACACCTCGGTCACCGCCTCCCACCCCCCGCCGGGAGCCGGCCGGCCGACCCGGACGAGCGGCGCCGGGATGCGGTACTCGGCCAGATGGAAGCCGGTGCAGGTCTCGTACCCCGCGCCCAGCAGCAGCACCCGGGCGCCCCGCTCCTCCAGCCGGGCCAGCGGGCTGCGCTCGCCGAGCCGGCAGTCGGGGGCGTGACCCTCGACGATCTCCGCCGCGCGCGCTCCGAGGGCGGCGAAGGAGGTCTGCGGGTGGGCGCTGCGCAGGGCGCCCGGCCAGGTCCGTACGGTCTCCGGGATCACGCCGACCCCGCGCGAGGGCGTGATCAGCGGGTCGTACTCCGGCATGGTGGCCCGGATCCGCTCCCACCACTCCTCGGGCACCGGCGGACTGCCCCACACGGCCGGATCCGACAGGTCGCCGGACTGGGCGGGGACGACGAGCGTGCCTTCGGGGCCGAGGACGTCGAGCAGACCCTGGACGACGGCGACAGCGCCTCCGTTGACCCAGCCGAGTGAGCTCAATGAGGCGTGCACGAGGAGGATCTCGCCGGTCTCCACGCCGAGCAGGCGCAACTGGGCGGAGACCGTGTCGCGGGTGACAAGAGGGCCGGTCGGAGGGGGTATGGGCATGGTCCGGAAGTCTCTCGGACCACGCTCGGGCCCGCCACCCGTCTGATCGGTCAGAAGATCGTTTCCGCAGGTCGGATTAGGTGAACCTAAGTGACGCAGGGCACCGTCCACCGGCGCGGACGCGGCTTGCCTGCCTCTGAGGAATTACGCAACAATGGCGTTGTGAAAAACGTCGGCGAGGCTCGGGAGACCCCCACGGGGGCCCCTCAGGAGGAGCTCGCGACCGGGGAGCGGTCCACCCGCAACCGGGTCGCGCGGTCCATCCTGGACCACGGGCCGTCGACCGTCGCCGAGCTGGCCGGACGGCTGGGACTCACCCAGGCGGCCGTACGACGTCACCTGGACGCGCTCGTCGCCGACGACGTCGTCGAGCCGCGCGAGCAGCGGGTGTACGGCGCTCGGACGCGCGGCCGGCCCGCGAAGGTCTTCGCGCTCACCGACTGCGGCCGCGACGCCTTCGACCAGTCGTACGACAAGCTCGCCGCGGACGCGCTCCGCTGGATCGCCGAGCGCGAGGGCGGCCGGGAGGCGGTCGCCGCCTTCGCCCGGGCCCGGATCACCGCGCAGGCGAGCGCGTACCGCAAGGCGATCGAGAGTGTCACCCCCGACAAGCGCACCGAAGCGCTGGCCAAGGCCCTGAGCGCGGACGGGTACGCTGCTACGGCGCGCAGCGCACCGGTCGGCGAGCAGCTCTGCCAGCACCACTGCCCGGTCGCCCACGTCGCGGAGCAGTTCCCCCAGCTGTGCGAGGCGGAGACGGAGATCTTCGCCGAGCTGCTCGGAACGCACGTCCAGCGACTGGCGACCATCGCCCACGGCGACGGCGTCTGCACGACGTTCATCCCCAAGATTTCCACTGACGCAACCGACGCATCTGCAAGCACGGCCGGGAGGAACCCCGCATGACTCTCCCCACGGAGACTGCCCACCCCGAGCTCGAGGGCCTGGGCAATTACGAATACGGCTGGGCCGACTCCGACACGGCCGGCGCCTCTGCCAGGCGCGGTCTGAACGAGGAGGTCGTCCGCGACATCTCGGCGAAGAAGTCCGAGCCGGAGTGGATGACCAAGCTGCGCCTGAAGGGCCTGAGGCTCTTCGAGAAGAAGCCCATGCCGAACTGGGGCTCGGACCTGTCGGGCATCGACTTCGACAACATCAAGTACTTCGTGCGCTCCACGGAGAAGCAGGCGGAGTCCTGGGAGGACCTGCCCGAGGACATCAAGAACACGTACGACAAGCTCGGCATCCCCGAGGCGGAGAAGCAGCGCCTCGTCGCCGGTGTCGCGGCCCAGTACGAGTCGGAGGTCGTCTACCACCAGATCCGCGAGGACCTGGAGGAGCAGGGCGTCATCTTCCTCGACACCGACACCGCCCTGAAGGAGCACCCCGAGCTCTTCAAGGAGTACTTCGGCACGGTCATCCCGGTCGGTGACAACAAGTTCGCCTCGCTGAACACCGCCGTGTGGTCCGGCGGCTCCTTCATCTACGTCCCGCCGGGCGTCCACGTGGAGATCCCGCTCCAGGCCTACTTCCGCATCAACACGGAGAACATGGGCCAGTTCGAGCGGACCCTGATCATCGTCGACGAGGGTGCCTACGTGCACTACGTCGAGGGTTGTACGGCCCCGATCTACAAGTCGGACTCCCTGCACAGCGCGGTCGTCGAGATCATCGTCAAGAAGAACGCCCGCTGCCGTTACACGACCATCCAGAACTGGTCGAACAACGTCTACAACCTGGTCACCAAGCGCGCCGTGGCGTACGAGGGCGCGACCATGGAGTGGATCGACGGCAACATCGGCTCCAAGGTGACGATGAAGTACCCGGCCGTCTACCTGATGGGCGAGCACGCCAAGGGCGAGACCCTGTCCATCGCCTTCGCGGGCGAGGGCCAGCACCAGGACGCCGGCTCCAAGATGGTCCACATGGCGCCGAACACCTCCTCCAACATCGTCTCCAAGTCGGTGGCGCGCGGTGGCGGTCGTACGTCCTACCGCGGTCTCGTCGAGATCGGCGAGGGCGCCCACGGCTCGAAGTCCAACGTGCTGTGCGACGCGCTGCTCGTCGACACCATCTCCCGCTCCGACACGTACCCCTACGTGGACGTCCGGGAGGACGACGTGTCCATGGGCCACGAGGCGACCGTCTCCAAGGTCTCCGAGGACCAGCTCTTCTACCTGATGAGCCGCGGTCTGAGCGAGTTCGAGGCGATGGCGATGATCGTGCGCGGCTTCGTCGAGCCCATCGCCAAGGAGCTGCCCATGGAGTACGCCCTCGAGCTCAACCGGCTGATCGAGCTGCAGATGGAAGGCGCGGTCGGCTGAGGCCCGTCCTCCGGAAAACAGCTAGCGGAATTCTGACGTAGGAAAGAGAGCAGACCGACAGCCATGGCTGAGGCTCAGAACATCCCCGTGGGGTCCACCACCGCGGGCCAGATCGCGGTGGCCGCCGAGTCGACCGTCGCCACGCGCATGAGTGCGCCCCCGTCCTTCGACGTGGCGGACTTCCCGGTCCCCCACGGCCGTGAGGAGGAGTGGCGGTTCACGCCGCTGGAGCGGCTGCGCGGCCTGCACGACGGCACCGCGGTCGCGACCGGCGACGGCGTGAAGGTGGACGTCCAGGCCCCCGAGGGCGTGACCGTCGAGACCGTCGGCCGCGACGACGCGCGCCTCGGCAGGGCCGGCACCCCCGTGGACCGCGTCGCCGCCCAGGCGTACTCGGCGTTCGAGAAGGCCGGCGTGGTCACCGTCCCCAAGGAGACGGTGCTCACCGAGCCGATCCGCATCGCCGTGCACGGCGAGGGCGGGGTCGCCTACGGCCAGCAGGTCGTGGAGCTCGGAGCCTTCGCCGAGGCCGTCGTCGTCATCGACCACACCGGTGACGCCGTACTCGCCGCCAACGTCGACTACATCCTGGGCGACGGCGCCAAGCTGACCGTCGTCTCCGTCCAGGACTGGGACGACAAGGCCGTCCACGTCGGCCAGCACAACGCGCTGGTCGGCCGGGACGCCACCTTCAAGTCCTTCGTGGTCACCTTCGGCGGCGACCTCGTACGGCTGCACCCGCGCGTCGCCTACGCCGGCACCGGCGGCGAGGCCGAGCTGTTCGGTCTGTACTTCACCGACGCGGGCCAGCACCAGGAGCACCGCCTCCTCGTCGACCACAACACCCCGCACTGCAGGTCGAACGTGGCCTACAAGGGCGCGCTCCAGGGCGACAACGCCCACGCGGTGTGGATCGGCGACGTGCTCATCGAGGCCAAGGCCGAGGGCACGGACACCTACGAGATGAACCGCAACCTCGTCCTCACGGACGGCGCCCGGGTCGACTCGGTGCCGAACCTGGAGATCGAGACCGGCGAGATCGTCGGCGCCGGCCACGCCAGCGCCACCGGCCGCTTCGACGACGAGCAGCTCTTCTACCTCATGGCCCGCGGCATCCCCGAGCACGAGGCCCGCCGCCTCGTCGTCCGCGGCTTCTTCGCCGAACTGGTCCAGCAGATCGGCGTCGCGGACATCGAGGAGCGCCTCATCGCCAAGATCGACGAAGAGCTGGAGGCGTCGGTCGCATGAGCGACGCATTCGTACGCGTCTGCGGGCTGGGCGAGCTGGAGGAGGACACCCCGAAGCGGGTGGAACTCGACGGCACGCCGGTCTCGGTCGTGAAGACCGAGGGCGAGGTGTTCGCCATCAACGACGTCTGCTCCCACGCGAACGTCTCGCTCTCCGAGGGCGAGGTCGACGACTGCCACATCGAGTGCTGGCTGCACGGCTCGCGCTTCGACCTCCGCTCCGGCAAGCCCGACAGCCTGCCCGCGACGCGCCCCGTCCCCGTATACCCCGTAAAGATCGAAGGGGACGACGTTCTCGTCTCCCTCACCCAGGAGTCCTGAGGCACCCATGGCAACGCTTGAAATCCGAGACCTGCACGTCACCGTCGAGGCCGACAACGCCACGAAGGAGATCCTCAAGGGCGTCGACCTCACCGTGAAGCAGGGCGAGACGCACGCCATCATGGGCCCCAACGGCTCGGGCAAGTCGACCCTCGCCTACTCGCTCGCGGGTCACCCGAAGTACACGATCACCGGCGGCACCGTCACCCTCGACGGCGAGGACGTCCTGGAGATGAGCGTCGACGAGCGCGCCCGCGCGGGCCTGTTCCTGGCGATGCAGTACCCGGTCGAGGTCCCCGGCGTCTCGGTCTCCAACTTCCTGCGCACCTCCGCCACCGCCATCCGCGGCGAGGCCCCCAAGCTGCGCACCTGGGTGAAGGAGGTCAAGGAGGCCATGGAGCGCCTCAACATGGACCCGTCCTTCGCCGAGCGCAACGTCAACGAGGGCTTCTCCGGCGGTGAGAAGAAGCGCCACGAGATCCTCCAGCTCGAGCTGCTCAAGCCGAAGATCGCGATCCTGGACGAGACGGACTCCGGCCTGGACGTCGACGCGCTGCGGATCGTGTCGGAGGGCGTGAACCGCGTCCGCGGGACCGGCGAGGTCGGCACCCTGCTGATCACGCACTACACGCGCATCCTGCGCTACATCAAGCCCGACTATGTCCACGTCTTCTCCGCCGGCCGGATCGTGGAGTCCGGCGGCGCCGAGCTCGCCGACAAGCTGGAGGACGAGGGCTACGAGGCATACACGAAGGGTGGCGCATCCGCGTGACACAGCTGCCGGGCCTCCTCGACACCGAGGCGATCCGCAAGGACTTCCCCATCCTGGACCGGCAGGTCCACGACGGTAAGAAGCTCGTGTACCTGGACAACGCGGCGACCTCGCAGAAGCCGCGCCAGGTGCTGGACGCTCTCAGCGATTACTACGAGCGCTACAACGCCAACGTCCACCGCGGTGTGCATGTGCTCGCCGAGGAGGCCACGGCGCTGTACGAGGGCGCGCGCGACAAGGTCGCCGCGTTCATCAACGCGCCGAGCCGCGACGAGGTGATCTTCACCAAGAACGCCTCCGAGTCGCTCAACCTGGTGGCGAACATGCTCGGCTGGGCCGACGAGCCCTACCGGGTGGACCACGAGACCGAGATCGTCATCACGGAGATGGAGCACCACTCCAACATCGTGCCCTGGCAGCTGCTCGCGCAGCGTACGGGCGCGAAGCTGAAGTGGTTCGGCCTGACCGACGACGGCCGCCTGGACCTGTCCAACATCGACGAGATCATCACGGAGAAGACGAAGATCGTCTCCTTCGTGCTGGTGTCGAACATCCTGGGCACCGTGAACCCGGTCGAGGCGATAGTCCGCCGAGCCCAGGAGGTCGGCGCGCTGGTCTGCGTCGACGCCTCCCAGGCCGCGCCGCACATGCCGCTGGACGTGCAGGCCCTCCAGGCCGACTTCGTGGCCTTCACCGGCCACAAGATGTGCGGCCCGACCGGCATCGGCGTGCTGTGGGGACGCCAGGAGCTGCTGGAGGACCTGCCTCCGTTCCTCGGCGGCGGCGAGATGATCGAGACGGTGTCGATGCACTCCTCGACGTACGCCCCGGCGCCGCACAAGTTCGAGGCGGGCACCCCGCCGATCGCGCAGGCGGTCGGCCTCGGAGCGGCGATCGACTACCTGTCGTTGATCGGCATGGACAAGATCCTCGCCCACGAGCACGCGCTCACCGAGTACGCGGTGCGCAAGCTGGCGGAGGTCCCCGACCTCAGGATCATCGGCCCGACCACGGCCGAGGAGCGGGGCGCGGCGATCTCCTTCACCCTGGGCGACATCCATCCGCACGACGTGGGCCAGGTCCTCGACGAGCAGGGCATCGCGGTCCGCGTCGGCCACCACTGCGCGCGGCCCGTCTGCCTCCGCTACGGAATTCCCGCGACCACGCGAGCGTCGTTCTATCTGTACTCCACGCCGGCCGAGATCGACGCTCTGGTCGACGGCCTGGAGCACGTACGGAACTTCTTCGGCTGAAGGGCGTGCTGAAACCGTGAAGCTGGACTCGATGTACCAGGAAGTCATCCTGGATCACTACAAGAACCCGCACGGGCGGGGCTTGCGGGATGGCGACGCCGAGGTACACCACGTGAACCCGACGTGCGGCGACGAGATCACCCTCCGCGTGAAGTACGACGGCACGACGATCGAGGACGTCAGTTACGAGGGCCAGGGCTGCTCCATCAGCCAGGCCTCGGCCTCCGTGCTGAACGAACTGCTGGTCGGCAAGGATCTGGCAGAGGCGCGGAAGATCCAGGAGACCTTCCTGGAGCTGATGCAGTCCAAGGGCAAGATCGAGCCCGACGACGCGATGGAGGAGGTCCTGGAGGACGCGGTCGCGTTCGCCGGTGTCTCCAAGTACCCGGCGCGGGTGAAGTGCGCCCTCCTGAGCTGGATGGCGTGGAAGGACGCGACGGCCCAGGCCCTGGGCGGAGCCGACGCCGAAAGGAAGACGGCATGAGTGACACCGTGGAGATGAAGCCGGCCTCTGAGGAGGAACTCCGCGAGGCCCTGATGGACGTCGTCGACCCCGAGCTGGGCATCGACGTGGTCAACCTGGGGCTGATCTACGGCATCCACATCGACGACTCCAACATCGCGACCGTCGACATGACCCTGACCTCGGCGGCCTGCCCGCTGACCGACGTCATCGAGGACCAGGCCAAGTCCGCCACGGACGGCCTGGTCAGCGAGCTGCGCATCAACTGGGTCTGGATGCCGCCGTGGGGCCCCGACAAGATCACGGACGACGGACGCGAGCAGCTGCGTGCGCTCGGTTTCAACGTCTGAGCGTTCGATGCGTGAAGAGCGGCGAGGTCCGACCGGACCTCGCCGTTTCTTTTGCCGGTGCTCAGGCCGGCCCGTCCACCAGCAGGAACGCCGAGTCGGCTCGGTACAGGTCGCTGTCCTGGTACGGGTCCAGCTTCAGCTGGAGGTCCTGGTGGCGCAGGAAGCGGCCCGGGTAGTTGACCGACTCCAGCATGACCGCGCCGGAGAACGAGGACGCCCGGGGGCAGAAGGTGGCGTCCCGCCGGAACAGGGACGAGCCGTCGTTGCGCCGAGCACCGCGTCGCACAGCCGGCTCTCCGCCCCGGCCCGCCGCGACGACTGGCCCGGCACGGCTGCGAGCCGCGCGGCGCGGTCCGGCCCGACCCGGCCGAACGGCTCCGTTACCACCGCGTCGCCGCCCTGCGCCGCGAGGCCCGCGCCAAGCGGCGGACGCTCGACCGCCTGACCCGGCTGCGCGAGCCGGGCCCGGTGACCGAGCACAGGGCGACGGCTTCAGCAGGCTCGGCACCACCGGGATCCTGCCGGTCGCCGGGGGAGTGGTGGTGCTCGATCCGGGGGCGCACCGATGCCGCGGCGGTACGGCCCCGAGCGGCGGCAGCGGATCACCGTCGCGGCGCCCCCGGGTGGCCGGCAGGAAGGGCATCGCCGGGCTGAGCCACCGCCGGCGCCGGTCCTTGCGGGGGCGCCCTCGCAGCGCGGACCGGTATGTGCCGGCCCGGCACGTGAGACACGGTTCGCCCAAGCCGCCCCGGCCACGTTAGGTTGCCCTTATGACCGACACGAACGCTCCCCGCACCACCGGTGCCGTCGCCGCCGGCCTCGCCACGATCGCCGCCGACGGTACCGTCCTCGACACCTGGTTCCCCGCACCCGAGCTGGTGGCGGAACCCGGCCCCGCCGGCACCGAGCGGCTGTCCGCCGAGCAGGCCGCGGAGCTGCTCGGCGGTGGCGCGACCGCGGCGACCGGCCCGGACGCCCGCCGGGGCGTCGAGGTGATCGCGGTCCGCACGGTCATCGCCTCGCTCGACGACAAGCCGATCGACGCGCACGACGTCTACCTGCGCCTGCACCTGCTGTCGCACCGGCTGGTCAAGCCGCACGGCCAGAGCCTGGACGGCATGTTCGCCCACCTCGCGAACGTCGCCTGGACCTCGCTGGGCCCGGTCGCCGTGGACGACATCGAGAAGGTGCGGCTCAACGCCCGCGCCGAGGGCCTGCACCTCCAGGTGACCTCGATCGACAAGTTCCCGCGCATGACGGACTACGTCGCCCCCAAGGGCGTCCGCATCGCCGACGCCGACCGGGTCCGCCTCGGCGCCCACCTCGCCGAGGGCACCACGGTCATGCACGAGGGCTTCGTGAACTTCAACGCCGGCACCCTCGGCACCTCCATGGTCGAGGGCCGCATCTCCGCGGGCGTCGTGGTCGGCGACGGCTCCGACATCGGCGGCGGCGCCTCCACCATGGGCACCCTGTCCGGCGGCGGCAACGTGATCATCTCCATCGGCGAGCGCTGCCTGATCGGCGCCGAGGCGGGCGTCGGCATCGCCCTCGGCGACGAGTGCGTGGTCGAGGCCGGCCTGTACGTCACCGCGGGCACCCGCGTCACCATGCCCGACGGCCAGATCGTCAAGGCCCGCGAACTCTCCGGCGCCTCCAACATCCTCTTCCGCCGCAACTCGGTCACCGGCACGGTGGAGGCCCGCCCGAACAACGCGGTGTGGGGCGGGCTGAACGAGGTACTGCACAGCCACAACTGACGGCAGCGGCCCCGCAGCGCCCTTCCGCCCTGTGCGGGAGGGCGCTGCGTCATGTCGGCAGGGACGTCGCGAAGTCCGCCAGCACGGTGAAATCCTCCTCGCGCAGCCCGAGCCCCGGATCGACGTGGTGGAGCAGCGCGGGACCGCGGTGGTGGGCCGTCACGTATTCCGTGTCGGCCGGGCTCTGCTCGTCGTCCACCCAGGCGAAGGGGCGGTCGGCGGCGTGGTCGACGATGGCCTCCGTCTTCCAGTGGACGCCGTCGGGGCGCGTGGCGAACAGGCCCGCGCCGAAGTCGACGTACGGCAGTGCGGGCAGACCGACGACAGGGGCGATCCAGCGGTTGGCCGCGTCCATCCATGTGGTGGCCCAGTACAGGTCGTAGCCGAGGTCCAGGAGCGCCGGGCCGTGGGCCGGGTTCAGCCAGACCCGCAGGGCGCGGCCGGGGTGCAGGGCCACCCGGATCGTCGTGTAGCCCTCGGGGCGCCGCTCGGGCTTCGCCGCGTAGGGGTTGAGGGGGCCGTCGACGTCCAGGTACAGCAGGGGGCGGCTCACGGGGACAACGTACGGCACCGGGCGCCGTGGACCGGCGGAAGATTTCCTCCCGGCAGCACAGGCATAGCGGCAGGCGGCCGGCCGCGTCACAAGGGATACAGGGACCGGACACCGGGTCCGCCCGGGGGAAAGAGAAGGTGACGATGGATGCCGAAGCGCAGGAGAGCTTCCGTGAGTTCGTGGCGAACCGGTCGTCCGCGCTGCTGAGGACGGCCGTCCTGCTGACCGGCGGGGACCGGCACGCCGGCGAGGACCTGTTGCAGAACGCGCTGGTCAAGGCGGCGGGGCGGTGGCAGCGGATCGACGAGCCCGAGGCCTACGTACGGCAGATCCTGTACCGGCAGCAGATCAGCCGCTGGCGGCTGAAGTGGCGCCGGCGTGAACTCAGCGTCGCCGAACCGCCGGAGAGCGCTGCGGCCCCGGACGCCTCGAACGCCGCCGAGCTGCGTCTCGTGCTGCGCGCGGCCCTGTCCCGGCTCACCGCGCGGCAGCGCACGGTGCTGGTGCTGCGCTACTTCGAGGACCTGCCCGAGGCCGAGGTGGCCCGCCTGCTGGGCTGCTCCGTGGGCACCGTACGGTCCACCACCCACCGCTCCCTGGCCCGGCTGCGCGCCCTCGCGCCCGAGCTGGCCGCGCTCGGCCCCGCCGGGGCCGAGCAGCTGCCGTCCCGTGACTTCTCGCCCGTGGAGGTGCGTCCGTGAACGTCGAGGAACTCGTACGCGACTCCCTGCGCGAGATGGCGGGGGAGACGCAACCGCCGTCCGGCACCCTGGCCGACCGGGTGCTCGTGCTGCGCCGGCGCCGGCGGACCCGGACCGTCGCCTGCCTCGCCGCGTCCGCCGCGACGGTGGTCGCCGTGGCCGTGGGGGTGCCGCTGCTGGACAGCGGCGGCGGCCGTGACGTGCGGCCCGCGCACGTCACCGACGGCCGGGTCGTCGCCCACCCCGACCAGTCGCCGCCGCGCCGGCTGATCTCCGCCGGGGGCACGACACTGGCCGCCTACTACATCCAGAAGACCGTGGAGAAGTCGGCCGACGAGGCGGTCTCCGTCCGCACCTACTGGCTGCTCGACCACAAGACCGGAAAGTACGTGAAGACCACGAAGTGGTCCTACGTCGCCGTCGCTCCCGGCATGAAGACCGCCGCCGTACTGGAGCAGAACCTGCCCGCCTCGCGGATCGGCCTGCTCGACCTGACCACCGGCGAGGTCAAGCGGTGGATTCCGGTCGACCACGGCGTCGGGGGCCTCGCGTTCTCGCGGGACGGACGCAAGCTGGTCGCGACGACCTACGGCGAGAATCCCGACCGGCGGATCAAGATGGCGGGATCCGACGGCTGGGAGGCGCCGTCCACCTCGCCCCGCACCGGCTTCTACGTCCTCGACGTGGCCTCCGGCAACGGTTCCTGGAGCAAGGTCGACAGCAGCGGCTTCCTCAACGCCCGCCAGGACTTCGCCCTCAGCGACGACGGCCGGTTCGTCTGGGCCGGGAACCCCATGGGAGACATCGGCAAGCAGTTCTACGACCTCGAGGGTGCCGAGGTCCCCGTTCCGGCGAGCGAGAAGTACCTGGACTGGTTCGTCGACGCGGGGAAGTCGCCGAGCGGCAAGCTCGTCGCGGGTGACTTCGCGGGCAAGAAGTGGAAGACCTCCTCCTGGATCCTCGACGCCGCCACCGGCAAGAAGACCGAGGTGCGCGGGCAGCAGCTGCTCGCCTGGGTGGGTGAGAAGTCGCTCATCGCCTGGGACATCACGCCCGGCTCGAACGAGTTCCACAACCGGCTCGTGCTGGTCACCATCGGCAGCGACAAGGTCGTACCGCTGAGTGGTTTCCGCAAGGGCAACGACGGGGCCGCGGGACGCTGGCAGCCGGTCTTCGCCCAGCCCTGACCGGCGCGCGCCGATCAGCTGGCCGTGAACTCCTCGTAGGCCGCCAGCAGTCTGTCGACCGTCTCGCGGTCGGCGGGGCGCAGCGGGGCGCGGACCGGGCCCGCCGGCAGGCCCAGGGCGTTGAGCAGGCCCTTGGCGGTGACCGTGCCGGGCAGGCCGGACGCCATCATCAGCTCGATGAACGGCGTGGCGCGCTGCTGGAGGCGGGCGGACACGGGGGTGTCGCCCGCCTCGAACGCGTCGAGGACCGCCCGGAGCCCGGCCGGGACGACGTTGGCGACCGTGCTGACGTAGCCGGCCGCGCCCACCGCGTACAGCGCGAGGATGTGCTCGTCGCAGCCCGCGTAGTACGCCAGCCCGGTCCGCGCCAGCACCTTCTGGGTGCCGAGGAAGTCGTACGAGCAGTCCTTGACGGCCACGATCCGGGGGTGGTCGGCGAGCCGGATCATCGTCTCCGGAGCGATGCGGGTGCCGGTGCGGCCCGGGATGTCGTACAGCATCACCGGCAGGCCGCTCGCGTCGGCGACCTGACGGAAATGCGCCTCCACCGCGTCCTGCGGCGGCCTGCTGTAGTACGGCGTCACCACCAGCACCCCGTCCGCGCCGGCCTTCTCGGCCGCCCGGGCCAGCTCCACGGTGTGCAGGGTGTCGGAAGTGCCCACGCCCGCCACGATCGCCGCCCGGTCGCCCACCGCCTCCCGGACGGCCGAGACGAGCGCCGCCTTCTCGGCGTCGGTCGTGGTCGGTGACTCCCCGGTCGTGCCGCTCAGCACCACACCGTCGCAGCCTTCCGCCACCAGCCGCTCGGCCAGCCGCCCGGCGCCGTCCAGGTCGAGCGCGCCCGCCTCGGTGAAGGGCGTGATCATCGCGCAGAGCGTGCGGCCGAAGGGACGCGGGGAGGGGTGCGGGGTGGTCGTCATGGGAGTAGTCTCGGCGCGATGATGGTGAAGCTCTACTTAATTCTTCTATCAGGTATTGGTAAGCGTTGCTTCACCGTCCATCGGTGCGCGCCACGCCCTGTGTCCAACTCGGCCCTTCATGGGTCACTATGGCCAGACGGTCACCGACGCAGGTCATGGGAGGCGCCATGAAGCTCGGCAAGGCACTGGCCACCGGAGTCGCCGAGGAACGGCCACTCGTGCACGAGGAAGAACGCGACGTCCCCGAGGAGATCCGCGAACCGCAGGCCTCCGCGCCCGAAGAGGTCCCGGCCGCGCGATGAGGCTGCGGCTCCCCACGGAACGCCCGACGGAGCCGCCGACCGGATACAAGATCGCCCACCCGGTGCTGTCCCAGGACGGCACCCGGGCCGGGTTCACCGGTGTGTCGCTCGGCGGCGCGCTGCCGTACGCGGTCGTGGACGACGCGTCCTGCGTCTACGGCCGCCGGCACCGCCCGCCCGCGCGGCTGTGCGACTGCGGCTTCCACTGCGTGCACGACCGCACGACCGCCGAGGCGCTGCTGTGCACCACCGAGCACCGGGCGGCGGTCCTGCTGGAGGTCTCCGTCCTCGGCGCCTACATCCGCTTCGAGCGCGGCTTCCGCTACGCCCGGCAGCGGGTACGCACGGCCACCGTGGGCCCCTGCGCCTGCGGCGCGCCCCCGGCGGCGCTCGCCGACGCGGGCTGGGGCAGGTCCGGTTGGCACGCCCTGGCCGCCTCCTGCCCGCTGTGCCTGCGCGGCCGTACGTCCCTCTCGCTCGCCTCCTTCGCCCGGCTGGCCGGGGACGGGCTGCGGGTGGTGGCGGGCGGCGCCGGCCCGGCACCGGGCGACGGCCCGGCGGGGCCCGGGGAACTCGGCGTGCCCGAACTGGTCGCGGAGGCGGCCCTGTTGCAGGCCCGCCTCGACTGGTTCCAGAGCCAGCTGGCCCGGCTCGGTGAGCGCGGGGCGGGGGGAGGAGGGCAGGACCGGCGCCCGCCCGCACAGGGCTGACCGCGCCCCCTCGACGGTCTGACCGCCCCCTTTAACGGTCACCGGCCGGGGTACCCGGATGTCCCGGACCGAGAGGAGGCGGAACACCGTGACCGGGACCACGCACGTGCGGCCCACGACCGACGAGCACTCTTCGGTGGGCGAACTCGTCGGCCGGGCCACCGAACAGCTCTCCCAGCTCGCGCGGCAGGAAGTGGCCCTCGCCAAGGAGGAGTTGGCCGAGAAGGGGCGGCGGGCCGGGCGCGGCGGCGGACTGCTGGGCGCGGCGGGCGCCGTCGCCTACGCCGGCCTGCTGGGCCTGGCGGCCACGGCCGTCGCCGCCCTCTCGCTGACGCTGCCCGTGTGGGCCGCGGCGCTCATCGTCACGGCGGTGCTCTTCGCCGTCGCCGGCCTGCTCGCCGCGACCGGCCGCGCCCAGCTGCGGCGCGCCGCACCGCCCACGCCCGAGGAGACGCTCGGCAGCGTCAAGGCAGACGTCGACGAGATCAGGGAAAGGGCGCACCGATGACGAACAGGAGCGGACCCGGCGGGGCCGGCGCCAAGGGCCCCGACGAACTTCGGCAGCAGATCCAGCGCACCAGGAGCCAGCTCGGCAGCACGGTCGAGGAGTTGGCGGCCAGGGTGGACGTGAAGGGGCGTGCCCTGGCCCGGGCCGCCGACCTCAGGGACAAGGCGGGCGCGATGACCGTGCAGCTGCGCAGCAGCGCCGCGCAGGCCGGTCACACCGTCCAGGAACGGGCGGCCAGGGCCGGTCACACCGTGCAGGAGCGGGCGGCCAGGGCCGGTCACACCGTGCAGGAGCGGGCGGGCCGGGCCGGACACGCCGTCCAGGACTCGGCCGGCCACGCCGGGCACGCCGTCGAGCGGCGCGTTCCGCGCCCGGCGCGCACCTTCGTCAAGGCGGGGACGCGGCACCCGGTGCCGACGCTGGTCGTCGGCGCGGCGGGCGCGGCACTCGTCGTGGCAGGCATCTGGTGGCGCCAGCGCCACGCCCGCCGCTGAACGGGCGCGACGACCGGGAGGGATCGCGGGATCCTCACCTGAGCCCGCGACCCCTTTTCTCCGTTCGGCCCGCGGGTGCTACGGGCGGAACCGCAGGACCTGCGGGTCGTGGTCGCTGATCTGGTCGTTGAACTCCGAGTTGATGTGCACGCTGTCGTAGTCGAAGTCGCAGCCGCGCCGGATCGAGGGGCTGACCAGGATCTGGTCCAGGACCTGCTCGTTGCCCTGGTAGTCGTAGGTGTAGCGCTCGCTCTTCGGCAGCGACAGAATCGCCGACCACAGCTCGCCGTCACCCTCGAGGATCTTGGTGGTGCCGGAGAACTCGAAGTCGTTCATGTCGCCGAGCGCGATGACGTCCGCGTTCTTCTGGACCGACAGGATGTCCTTGACGAAGGCGTTCACCGCCGTGGCCTGCGCGTGCCGCTGGACCTCCGAGCTGCGCACCGGCGGCTGGTACTGCGAGGTCAGGCCCTGGTCGCCGCCCTTGGAGTTGAGGTGGTTGGCGATCACGAACACCGTTTTGCCGCGGAAGACGAACTCCCCGGCCAGCGGCTTGCGGCTTGAGGTCCAGGCCGCGTTGGCGGGGTCGATCCGGCCCGGCGAGGCCGTCAGCCGCGCCTTGCCGTGCTCCTTGGTGACGCCGACCGCGGTGGTGGAGTCGCCGCCCGCGCGGTCGGTGAAGGACACCCGCTCGGGGTTGAAGAGGAACACCTGGCGGATGTTGCCGCCGGGCTCGCCGCCGTCCCGGTCGTTGACCGGGTCGATCGAGCGCCACCCGTACTTCGGGCCGCCGGCCGCCACGATCGCGTCGATCAGCTTGTTCACGGTCACGCTCGCGTCCACCGTGCCGTCGTCCGTGGCGCCGTTGTCGTCCTGGATCTCCTCCAGGGACACGATGTCCGGCGACTGGAGGTTGTTCACGATCGCGGAGGCGTGCTCCTCGAAGGTGGCGTCGGACGGGTCGAGGTTCTCGACGTTGTAGGTGGCCACCGCCAGCTCGCCGCGGGACTGCTTGCGGGTGGTCTCCCGCTCCAGGCCCGCGCTCTTCAGGGTGCCGAGCCGGCCGGCGACCAGGGTGTAGCCGCCGTACTGGTTGAAGTCCAGCGGGCCGGTGGTGGTGCCGGTCAGCGTGTCGCCGACGTTCGCCTTCGGGAAGTCGGCGGTCGGGCCGAGCGACTGGATCTGCAGGCGGCCGGTGTTCTGGGAGTCGTAGGAGCCGTAGACCGTGCCGCCGCGGCGGCTGCGGTGCTCGTGCGGCTTCACCGTGACCCACAGCTCGCTGTAGGGGTCGGTCGCGGTGACCACGCGGGCGTCGGCGACCTGGACGTTCATGCCCTCCAGGGACTCGTAGTAGTCCAGGGCGTACTTCGACGGGTCCAGGGCCAGTCCGTTGACGGAGCCGCTCGCGGCGGTGTCGCCGGCCGGGGTGTACTCGGCCGGTACCGACTCGGCGTCGATCACCGTGGCGGCCGGGACGGTGTTGCCGCTGGACAGGACCGTGACCGCCGGCTTGGTGATCTCGGTCAGCGACTGGTTGCCGGTCGAGGCGCCGCCGGGCACGTACTCCGAGACCGTGCCGGTGACCGTGACCGAGTCGCCGACGGCGACCTTCGGGGTGGAGCTGGTGAAGACGAACACGCCCTCGCTGGTCGCCGGGTTGTCGTCCGGGACCGCGTCCTGGATCCAGAAGCCCCGGGACGAGCCGTAGGTGCGGGTGGCCGTGACGACGCCGGGCACGTCCGTCACCTTCTGGCCGGCGTACGGCGATATTCGGGTGGTGCCCTGGATGCCGTGGATGCGCACGGAGTCCGCGTGTGCGGGCGAGGTGAGGGCGATGGTGGACGCCGCGCTGCAGACGGCGGCGACGGTGAGCGCGGCGAGGCGCGCGGAAGACCTGCTCGGCAAGGGATCCCTCCGGGGACATGCGTGAGCGCCGGGACGAGGGTGGGACAGCGTGCCCTGAGTGGAGCGTGCATGACACGCGTAGAAACGGAGGAACGCGTGAGTGAACAGTTGTCCCCCGACTTCTACGCGCGTCAATCTCCTGCTTGGTCAGGCCAGTTGTCAAGGTTTCGGCCATGTACGGCTCCCGTCGGGGAGATGAACCGGGCGGCATGGGTCGAAATCCGTCTAGGCTGAGCGGCTGAAGCCTTTCAAGGTCCGAGGAGAACCCGCCGATGTCAGACAGCTCCCCCCTGCCGCCGGTGCGGCTGCACCCCGAAGCGGAGCTGGCGCGCGACGCGCTGTCCACGCCGTTGCTCTCCCGGGCCGCCCGGCTCGCCCGCTGGGCCGGACCCGAAACCCGCGTGGACGCCGGGGGCGGGCTGGTCGACGAGCAGCTCCCGGCCGCCGCACAAGCGCTGTCACTGAGCGGCGACGACGCCGCCGCGCTCGCCGGCGAGGCCTGGCGGGTCGCCCTGGACGCCGGCCTGGTCGAGATCACCGACGAGGAGGCCGGGACCGTGGCCGCGGGGCAGGATCTCGCACTGCTCACCGGCGGCTCCCCGCACGACGTCCTCGCGGTGTGGCTCGCCGCGCTGGAGACCGTGGTCGCCGACGCGAGCGTGCCCGACCTCGACGGTCTGGTGGACGCCATGGACGCCGGCGGCGAGGTCGATTTCTCGTCACTCGACTGGGACCCCGAAGCCGAGGCCGCTTTCCTCGACGGCGTCCTCGGCAACCTCTACCTGCTCACCGTCAGCGAGGACGGCCCCGGCGGAACCCCCGTCCCGCTGCCCGCGCTGGCCGCCTCGGTGATCGTGCCCAGCGACATGGGGGAGCCCACCAACGACATACTGGAGCAGGTCTCCGACGCCATGATGCGGCTGGACGACCAGTTCCGGGTGCTCGAGCCGATAGGGCTCGTGGAGTACCAGCCGGTCGACGAGGCCCTGATGACGGACGCCGACGGCCCCGACGGAACCGCCGGGGAGCCGTCCGGACCGGTCGACGACACCGACGTCACCCGGTACGGCATGGTCCGGCTGACCCCGCTCGGCGCGTACGGGCTGCGGGCGCGGCTGCTGGAGGCCGGGTTCGAGGCGCCCGCCGTCGGCGAACTCGCGGACAAGGGCGCGGACGTCCTGCTCGACGGCACCTCCGCCTTCCCGCCTGCCGCCGCCCAGGCCGAGACCGAGCAGTGGCTCGCCCGCCGCGAACCCCTCGCCGCCGCCCGCGAGCTGCTGGCCGCCGCGCGGGGCGGCGACCCCGGCGCGCCGCTGCGCCGGCTGCGCTGCCAGCAGGCGCTCTCCCTGGTCGGCGCCCAGGCCGAACCGGCGCTGCGCGACGTGCTCGACGACCCGGAACTCGGCGGTCTCGCCCGGGTCTGGCTGAGCGAACACGGCGCCGCCGACGTACCGCCGCCCTCCGAGGAACTGGTCTTCTGGTTGACCATCGACACGGTCGCCGCCCAGCTCCAGGCGGAGGGCAACTCGGAGGAACTCCAGGCCCTCGTGGAGGGCCTCGCCCGCCAGCACAGCGGTTTCTTCGCGGCGGCCTGGCGGGTGGAACATCCGGCGACGGCGGACGTCCTGGAGGCGATGGGGCGGCTCCACCCCGACAAGCGGGTGGCGAAGGAGGCCAGGAAGGCGGCGTTCAAGGCGCGGTCGCAGCGCGGCGGTTGAGGTCACCCGTCGCGGCTGCGGCAGCCTCAGTCGCACGCCGAACGAGCGAAGTCTTCCGCAACGGCCGGAAGTCGGCGGGACTTTTGCGGGCCGTGGGTGAGTAATTACGGATTCATGGAAGCGGGCCCGGTGAAGTCGTCCGGTGTTCAACTCCCGTTCAGGGACGGGCGGGACTGTTTCGCCGACCCGAGGTCCGCCACCCTCCACGGCACGCACACCGTCACAGGAGACACCATGTCGCTCACCCGCAGGGACTTCGCCAGAAAATCCGCGATCACCGGTGCCGGAGTCGCACTGGCGGGCAGCGTCGGCGCCCTCGCCACCGCGCCGGGCGCTCTCGCGTCCACCGACACCGAGGCGGGCGGTGAGGCGGCCGGCGCGCACGGCGGAGTCGGCTACGGGCCGCTGATCCCCGACCCCGACGGCATCCTGGCGCTGCCCGCCGGCTTCAAGTACCGGATCATCACCTACAGCGGCAGGACCAAACTGGAGTCGGGTGAGTTCACCCCCTCCAACCACGACGGCACCTCCACGTTCTGCGGCCCGCGCGGCGCCACTCTCCTGGTCAACAACCACGAGCTGAAGGGCCCGCGCGCCAACTGGACGTACCCGGTGCCGCTCACCGAGGGCCTCGTCTACGACCCCGCCGCCTCCGGTGGCTGCACGGTCGTCGAAGTCCGCCGCGACCACGTCGCCGAGTGGGTCGGCATCGCCGGCACCTCCACCAACTGCGCGGGCGGCAACACCCCGTGGGGCACGTGGCTGACCTGCGAGGAGACCGAGGACAAGGCCGGCCAGAACGGCATGACCAAGGACCACGGGTACGTCTTCGAGGTCGACCCCGCCGACCGCCGCGCCAACCGCGACCCCAAGCCCGTCAAGGCGCTCGGCCGCTACGCCCACGAGGCCGTCGTCGTCGACCCCAGGCGCGGCCACCTGTACCTGACGGAGGACGCGTCCGGCCCCAACGGCCTGCTGTACCGCTGGACCCCGCCGGAGGGCTTCCACCACGGCCGTGGCATGCTGCGCACCCTCGCCGACGACGCGGGCGTGCTCCAGGCCTTCAAGTGCTTCGACTCCGGCGGCAAGTTCGTCGACGACCTCTCCCGGGCGACGAGGACCGGCACGGTGTACGGGGTGGACTGGGTGACCGTCCCCGACCGTGACGCCAGGACCACTTCCGTCCGCAAGCAGTTCACCGACGGCCGGATCACCCGAGCCCGCAAGCTCGAGGGCATGTGGTGGGGCGACGGCGGCGCCTACATCGTCTCCTCCTTCGCCCGCGAGGAGAGCCCCGCCCAGCACGACGGCCAGGTCTGGTTCTACGACCCCGGGCGCCGCACGCTGACCCTGAAGGTCCTGCTCGGCGTGAACCCGGACCCGTCCGCCGACGGCGCCTTCGACGGCCCCGACAACATCACCGTCTCCCCCTACGGCGGCCTGGTCATCGCCGAGGACGGCGAGGGCGTCCAGCACCTGTTCGGCGCTACCGACAGCGGCCGTACGTACCCCATCGCCCGCAACGAGCTCAACATCGGCACCGAGGCGGAGCCGGAGTACAGCGAGTTCACCGGCGTCACCTTCTCACCCGACGGCAGCACCCTGTTCGCCAACATCCAGGATCCCGGCGTCATGCTCGCCATCACGGGCCCCTGGAAGCGCCAGAAGCGGTAATTAATTCGCTCGCTCGTCCCGCGGGTCGCCTCCTAGAGTGATGCATGTCCAGGTGCGAAGGCAGGACCTACTTCCACTCATAATGGGGCGGCCGCGGGTTCGAGTCCCGCCACCGGCACAACGAGCCGGTGTAGCTCAGGGGTTAGAGCACCACACGTCGGTTCCGCCGACCTCGATCTCTGGACACCACAACTTCACGCGCACCTCCCGGTGCGGAACTGATCTCGGGAGGCGCAGCTCATGGTGGGTGCCCGGTGCGAAGGCAACGGGTACTTCGTGGATCAGGTATGTTGCGGGTTCGAATCCCGTCATCGACCCAGGGTCGATGTGGCGGAAATGGAAGACGCGCCTGATTATGTGCCGTCGCCGAATTCTGTCCTCGGGCATCCTCCTTTTGCTGCGCCTCCCCCCGAAACCAACGCAACCACGAATTCGGGGGAATTCACCATGGCCCGGTTCAACACCAAGGCCGCCAAGGCGCGGCCGACCTCCCGCGTCACCTCCACGGGGCGCGTCCTGCGTACGTACGAGGGCGGCCGCGGACGCGAGCGTGAGGCGCGCTCCGAGCTCTTCCTGCTCGCCGTGTCCAACCTGGTCGGGCAGAACACCTTCTACGAGACCGGCGCCGACCGCGACGACCGGTTCGCCACGCTCGTGCGCGAGCTCGCCGTCACCGACCCGTCCTGGACGGCCGGCCTGCTCGGCTGGCTGCGCGGCGAGGGAAACATGCGCACGGCCTCGATCGTGGGCGCCGCCGAGTACGTGAAGGCGCGCCTGGACGCGGGCGTCACCGACGGTCCGTCGAACCGCCGCGTCGTGGACCGCGTACTCCAGCGCCCGGACGAGCCCGGCGAGCTGCTCGCGTACTGGACGGCGACGTACGGCCGCGCCCTCCCCAAGCCGGTCAAGCGCGGGGTCGCCGACGCCGTACGCCGCCTCTACCACGGCAAGTCGCTGCTGAAGTACGACACCGCCTCCAAGGGCTACCGCTTCGGCGACATCCTCAACCTGGTGCACGCTGCGCCGGATCCGGACAAGCCGTGGCAGGGCGAGCTGTTCCAGTACGCCCTCGACCGCCGTCACCACCCCGACACCGCCGTACCGCCCGCGTCGAGCCCCGTGCTCACCGCGCACCGCGAGCTGATGGCGCTGCCGCCCGAGCGGCGGCGGGCGGTCGTCACGGCACCCGACGGCGCCGAGCGGCTGGCGGCGGCGGGCCTCACCTGGGAGGCCCTGGCCGGCTGGCTCCAGGGACCGATGGACAAGGCGGCCTGGGAGTCCGTGATCCCGTCCATGGGGTCGATGGCGCTCGCCCGCAACCTGCGCAACTTCGACGAGGCCGGGGTCTCGGACGAGGTCGCGGCCCGGGTCGCGGCCAGGATCAGCGACCCGGCGGAGGTCGCGCGCTCGCGGCAGTTCCCCTTCCGGTATCTCGCCGCATACCAGCACGCGCCCTCGCTGCGCTGGTCGTACCCGCTGGAGCAGGCGCTCGGCCACTCGCTGGCCAACGTGCCCGCGCTGCCCGGCCGGACGCTGGTGCTCGTGGACCGCTCGGGCTCGATGTTCTACTCGCAGGTGTCCGACCGTTCGCAGCTCACCCGGGCCGACGCGGCGGCCGTCTTCGGCACGGCGCTCGCACTGCGCGCGGCGGACGCGGACCTCGTCGAGTTCGGGACGACGAGCCGGCGCGTGCGGTTCACCAAGGGCGAGTCGGTGCTGAAGATCCTGGGACGCTTCGGCAACCTGGGCGGCACCGACACCACGGCGGCCGTGCGCAAGCACTACCGCAAGCACGACCGAGTGCTGATCGTCACCGACGAGCAGTACGCGCACAGCTACTACGGCGACCCGACCGAGCAGGTCCCGGCCGACGTCCCGGTCTACACCTGGAACCTGGAGGGCTACCGGGCGGGACACGGGCCGTCGGGCAAGGGGAACCGGCACACCTTCGGGGGGCTTTCGGACGCGGCTTTCCGGATGGTGTCCCTGCTCGAAGCCGCTCGGGACGCCGACTGGCCCTGGGCGGCCTGAGCGCAGGCGTGGCCCGCACTTCTCCGCGGGGTGCGGGCCACACCCACTCACGGCCGTTCGTCCCGCCCCCTGATCACGAACGCCGACACCAGCAGCGCGCCCAGCGCGATCAGCGCCGACGCCGAAGGCGCGGGACGCGCCGTGGGTCAGGATCTCGGCCGGGGAACCGGTGGCGTGCCGGGTCGCCGTGCCGAACACCGTGACCAGGACGGAGAGTCCGAGCGTGCCGCCGAGCCACTGGAGGGTCTGCAGCAGACCCGATGCGGCGCCCGCCTCGCGTGGCTCGACCGCCGCGAGGATCGTCGCGTTGAGCGGCATGAAGCTCAGGCCGACGCCCATGCCCAAGAGCAGCAGGGGGCCGAGCAGGCCGGTCGCATAGCCGTCGCCCGGGCCGAGCCGCCACAGCCACAGGCTCGCCGCGACCACCAGCGCCATGCCCGTCAGCAGGACCGGCTTGGCGCCGAGGCGGGCCAGCAGCCGGGGTACGAAGCGGACGACCGTGAACATCGCCAGCGTCATCGGCAGGAAGGCGAACCCGGCGCGCAACGGGCTGAAGCCCAGGACGTGTTGGCCGATCAGCGTGAGGAAGTAGAACGCGCCGAACATGCCCGCGGGCAGCAGCAGGACGCCGGTGTAGCCGCCCGCCCGGTTGCGGTCGGCGAACAGGCGCAGCGGCATGATCGGCTGGGCGGCGCGGGACTCGACGAGGACGAACCCGGCCAGCAGCGCGGCGGCGGTGCCGAAGCCGAGCATGGCCTGGGTGTCGCTCCAGCCGGTCTCCGAGACCCGGATGAACGCGTACACCAGCGAGGTCGTCCCGGCGGTTCCGGCGAGCGCGCCGGCCGTGTCGAACCGGCCCGCGTGGCGCGGGGTCTCGGTGAGGAAGCGGGGCAGGGCGACGGCGACGCCGATGCCGATGGGCACGTTGCTCAGGAGGGACCAGCGCCAGGACGCCCAGGAGGTGAGCATGCCGCCGAGGACCAGGCCGACGGAGGCGCCGATGCCGGCCATGGAGGAGTAGATGCCGAGGTGCTGGGCGCGATGAGGGCGGCGCCGACGCCCTGCAGCGCGCGGGCCGCGAGGAGCCAGGCGCTGTCGGTGGCGAGCCCGCCGAGCAGGGAGGAGCCGGCGAAGAGCAGCACGCCGACGGTGAGGGTGCGGCGGCGGCCGAGGATGTCGCCGGTGCGTCCGCCGAGCAGCAGCAGGCCGCCGAAGGCGAGCGTGTAGGCGTTGAGGACCCAGGACAGACCGGTGCGGCTGAAGCCCAGGTCCTGTTGGATGCCGGGCAGCGCTACGTTGACGACGGTGGAGTCGAAGCCGACCAACAGGTAGGCGGTGACGACGACGAGGAGGGCGGTGCCAAGCCAGGCGGATGACGGTGGTGCGGAGCGAGGGTTCGGCCGTCACGGCGGGAACCGGCTCCGCCGCCCTCACGGCGTGCGGCACCTTGATGCGGAACGCGGCGACCCGGCTGGTGGAGGCGGCCCAGGCGGAGGGAACCCTGCGGGCCGACATCGAGCCGATCGAGGTCCTGAGGCTGGCCCACGGGATCGCGACGGCGTCCGAGCTGGCGAACGCGCAGGGCCGGCACATCCGCCGGTATCTGTCCCTGCTGACGGAGGGGCTGCGGCCCGGCGCCGAGAAGTGAGCGCCGGGTGCCCCCGGGAGCCGGGGGCACCCGCAGGCATCGTACGAGGGCTTGGTACGAGGGCTTCCTGCCAGTGCTTACAGGGCCTGAGCGGCCGGCTGCACCATGTTCCGTACCGTGCGGGCCTTGACGAAGTCGCCCATCGCGGTCATGTCCCACTCGCCGGAGAACTGCCGGACGAGCTTGGCCATCATCACACCCGTCTGCGGCTCGGCGCTGGTGAGGTCGAAGCGGACCAGTTCCTCGCCGGTCGCCGCGTCCAGCAGGCGGCAGTAGGCCTTGGCGACCTCGGTGAACTTCTGGCCCGAGAAGGAGTTCACGGTGAAGACCAGGCCGGTGACCTCCTGCGGCAGACGCCCGAGGTCGACCGCGATCACCTCGTCGTCGCCGCCGCCCTCGCCGGTGAGGTTGTCACCGGAGTGCTTGACCGCGCCGTTGAGGATCGTGAGCTTGCCGAAGTAGCAGCTGTCGATGTGGTTGCGCTGCGGGCCGTAGGCGATGACCGACGCGTCCAGGTCGATGTCCTTGCCGCGGAACGCGGGCTCCCAGCCGAGACCCATCCTGACCTGCGACAGCAGCGGCCGGCCGCCCTTGACGAGGGAGACGGTCTGGTTCTTCTGCAGGCTGACCCGGCCCTTGTCGAGGTTGACCTTGCCGGCGCCGGGGGCGGGCGGCGCGGGCGGGGCCGGGGGTACCGCGGGTGCGGGGGGAGCGGTGACCGGCGCGGGGGGAGCGGTGACCGGCTGCGGGGTCTGAGCGGGTGCCGGGGCCGGCGCCGGCTCCTCCACCGTCACGCCGAAGTCGGTCGCGATGCCCGCGAGCCCGTTGGCGTAGCCCTGGCCGACGGCACGGGCCTTCCACTGCCCGCCCCGCAGGTAGATCTCCACGACCACCAGCGCCGTCTCGGTGCCCAGCTGCGGTGGCGTGAACGTGGCCAGAGCGGACCCGTCGTCCGCGTTGCGGATGGTCGCCGTGGGCTCGATGCCCTGGAAGGTCTGGCCCGCGGCGTCCGGACTCGCGGTGACGACGATCTTCTCGATGCCGGGCGGGACGGCGGCGGTGTCGACGATGATCGCGTCGGGTGCGGTCCCGCCGCCGGACCGGTACGTCACGCCGGGCCCGCTGGGCTGATTGTAGAAGATGAAGTCGTCGTCTGAGCGCACCTTGCCGTCGGCGGTCAGCAGCAGGCCCGACACGTCGAGCCGCACCGGCGCGGCGACGTCCACCGCCACGCGGGAGACGGACAGAGGGATGTTCGAGCCAGGGGTCATAGCTGTCATGCCGGGTGAACGATCGAACCCGCTTTACCGTTCCCTTACCCGGCGGTCAATCGGGGGAGTGACCGCCGCGGGCCGCCGGCGGGCGGGCCGACGGGTTTCGCCCCCGCCGCCCCTACCCGTCCCGTCTCCAGGGGCTCCGCCCCTTCGACCCCACCAGGGGCTCCGCACCTGGACCGTGGCGGGGGCTGCGTCGCCTGCGCCCCGTTTTCGGGGGGCAGCCCCGGACCCCCTGCCGCTGGGGACTTCACCCCAACCCCCGTTCGGCCCTGAACGGGCCTCGTCCTCAAACGCCGGACGGGCTGGAGCCGAGCCCCTGCGGCACCACCACGATCTTGCGTCCCACCCCCGCCGCGAACTGCTCCAGCGCCTCGGGGTAGCGCTCCAGCGGGATCCGGTCGCTGATGAAGACCTCCGGGTCCAGCACCCCGTTCGCGAAGAGCTCGGCCGCGCGTTCGAAGCTGTGCAGGACGGCCATGGAGCCGGTGATCGTGATCTCCTGGTTGTAGATGCGGTACGGGTCGATGGTCACCCGTGTCGCGTAGTCGGCCACCCCGAACTGCAGGAACGTCCCCGCCTTGGCCACCCGGTCCAGGCCGTCCTGGATCGCCGCCGCGTTGCCGGTCGCGTCGACGACGACGTCCCAGCCCTGCGGCCGGTCCAGTTCGTCCGCGTTCACCGCCGACGCGGAGACGCCCAGCCGACGCGCCGTCTCCAGCCGGGCCGGGTTCACGTCCACCACGTCCACGCTCGCCGCGCCCGTGCGCTTGGCGAGCTCCAGCATCATCAGGCCCATGGTTCCGGAGCCGTAGATCAGCACGTGCGCGCCCAGGCGTGAGCGCAGTACGTCGTAACCGCGCACCGCGCACGACAGGGGCTCCACCAGGGCCGCGTCCTGGGTGCGGACGTGCTCGGGCAGCCGTACGCAGTTCGCGACCGGGGCGACGGCGTAGCGTGCCGCGCCGCCTGCCGTGGTCACGCCGATCGCCGCCCAGCGGTCGCAGAGGTTGTTGTGGCCGGTACGGCAGTACCGGCACTCGTGGCAGTACAGGGACGGATCCACCGCCACCCGGTCGCCGACGGACACCTCCGTGACCTGGGTGCCCACCCCGACCACCTCGCCCGCGAACTCGTGGCCGGGCACGATCGGGAGCTTGGGCGCGAACTCGCCCTGAAGGATGTGCAGGTCGGTGCCGCACAGCCCGCAGGCCGCGACCTCGACGACGACGTCGCGGGGGCCGGGCGTCGGGTCGGGGACCTCGGTGACGACGGCGCGGCCCACGGACTCGATGACGGCGGCCTTCATTTGACGGCTCCCAACGACAGGCCCTGGACCAGCTTGTCCTGGGCGGCGAACCCCGCGGCGAGCACCGGCAGGGAGATGACGAGCGACGCGGCGCACACCTTGGCCAGGAACAGGCCCTGGCTGGTGATGAAGCCGGTCAGGAAGACGGGGGCCGTCTCGGCCACCACGCCGGTGAGCACGCGGGCGAAGAGCAGTTCGTTCCAGCTGAAGATGAAGCAGATCAGGGCCGTCGCCGCGATGCCGGGCAGGGCGATCGGGGCCACCACGCGCGCGAGGATCGTCGGCAGGCGCGCGCCGTCCACCCGGGCCGCCTCGATCACCGCCACGGGGACCTCGGCCAGGAAGGACTGCATCATCCAGACCGCGATCGGCAGGTTCATGGAGGTGTAGAGGATGACCAGCAGCCAGATGTTGTCCAGCATGTCTGTGTTCTTGGCGAACAGGTAGATCGGGAGCAGGCCCGCCACCGCCGGCAGCATCTTCGTGGAGAGGAAGAAGAACAGGACGTCCGTCCACTTCCTCACCGGCCGGATCGACAGCGCGTACGCCGCCGGGAGGGCCAGCAGCAGGACGCAGAGCGTGGACACCACCGACGCCACCGTGGAGTTGACCAGCGCCGGCCAGGGGCTCGCCCCGCCGCCGGTGCCGAAGAACTCGCGGTAGCCGTCGAGGGTCAGCGACGCCGCGAAGGACGGCGGGTTGGTCGCCGCGTCCTGCTCCGAGTGGAAGGACGTCAGCGCCATCCAGGCGATGGGCAGGAAGAAGACGATGCCGGCCAGCCAGGCCAGCAGGCCCAGGCCAACGCCCCGGTGCTTCCTGACGCGTACGGCGATGGCACTCATGCGCGGGACACCTCCTCGCGGAACAGGGACGACACCACGCGCAGGGCGAAGGTCGCGATGACGATCGAGCCGATGACCACCAGCACGCCCGCGGCCGAGGCGAGGCCGTTCTCATGGGCCTGGTAGAAGCTCTGGTAAACGGTGTAGGGCAGGTTGGCGGTGCCCAGACCGCCGGACGTGATGGTGAAGACCGCGTCGAAGTTCTGGACGATGTAGATCGAGCCCAGCAGCGCGCCCAGCTCCAGGTAGCGGCGCAGGTGCGGAAGCGTGAGATGGCGGAATATCTGCCAGTCGCTCGCGCCGTCCACTCTCGCCGCTTCGATCTGCTGCTGGTCGCGGCTCTGCAGGCCGGCGAGCAGGATCAGCATCATGAAGGGCGTCCACTGCCACACCAGGGAGGCCTCGACCGCGAGCAGCGGCGTGTTCGAGATCCAGTCCGGCTGGGGGCCGCCCACGTAGTGCAACAGGCCGTTCAGCAGCCCGTATTCGGGGTTGTAGAGCACGTGCTTCCACAGCAGCGCCGCCGCCACCGGGACCACGAGGAACGGGGCGATCAGCAGCGTGCGCACCACGCCCCGGCCGCGGAACCGCCGGTCCAGCAGCAGCGCGAGGGCCAGGCCCAGCACCAGGCTGATCAGGACCACCGCGGCCGTGAGCAGGACGGTCGTCCACACCGAGTGGCGCAGGTCCGCGTCGGTGAGCACCTGGTGGTAGTTGTCGAGGCCGGTGAAGTGGCGGGCCTTGGGGTAGAGGGCGTTCCAGTCGAAGAAGGAGATCACCAGCGTGGCCACGAACGGCAGCTGGGTCACGGCGATCATGAAGACCAGCGCGGGGAGCAGCGGGGCGCGGGTGGCCCAGGCGCGCAGCCGGGCGGAGGGCCGGCGGGTCGTGCGCATGGATGGTGCGGCCACGGGGGCCGTTGTCGTGGCGGTCATCGTCCCTCGTACTCCTTGGAGATCCGCTCGGCGAGCTGCTGGGACTTCTTCAGGGCCGAGGCGACGGACTGGCGTCCGGCGATGGCCGCGCTGATCTCCTGGGAGACCTTGGTGCCGAGGTCGGTGAACTCGGGGATGCCGACGAACTGGATGCCGGGCGCGGGGCGCGGCTGCACGCCGGGGTCGTTCGGGCGGGCGTTCTCGATGGCGTCCTTCGTCATGTCCTGGAAGGCGGCGGCCTCCTTGCGGTAGGCGGCGTTGGTGTACGTGGACGCGCGCTTGCCCGCCGGGACGTTCGACCAGCCGATCTCGTCCCCGACCAGTTGCTCGTACTGCTTGCTGGAGGCCCACGAGACGAACTTCCAGGCCTTGTCGGGGTTGCGGGACGCCTTCTGGATGCCCCAGGCCCAGGTGTAGAGCCAGCCGGAGGACTCGGTCTTCTCCACGGGGGCGGGGGCGTAGCCGAGCTTGCCCTTGACGGGGGAGCCCTTGGCCTCCAGGGAGCCGGCCGCGGAGGTGGCGTCGTACCACATGGCGACCTTGCCCTGGGTCATGTTGTTGAGGCACTCGGCGAAGCCGGACTGGGCGGCGCCGGACTCACCGTGCTCGCGGACGAGGCCGACATAGAACTTCGTCGCCTTTTCGAAGGCGGGGGCGTCGAGCCGTGCCTTCCAGTCCTTGTCGAACCAGGTGCCGCCGAAGGTGTTCACGACCGTGGTGAGGGGTGCCATCACCTCGCCCCAGCCGGGCAGGCCGCGCAGACAGATGCCCTTCATGCCGGGCCTGGCGCCGTCCACCTCGGCGGCGAGGCCGGCGATCTGGGTCCAGGTGGGGTGCGCGGGCATCGTCAGGCCTTCGGCGTCGAACACGTCCTTGCGGTACATCAGGAAGGACGACTCGCCGTAGAAGGGCTGGCCGTAGAGCTTGCCGTCGTCGGCGGTGAGGGACTGGCGCATCGGCCCCAGGACGTCCTGTTCGTCGTAGGCCGGGTCCTTGGCGACATAGGTGTCCATCTCGTGCAGCCAGCCGTTGCGGGCGTAGATCGGTATCTCGTAGTTGGAGAGGGTGGCCACGTCGTACTGGCCCGCCTGGTTGGCGAAGTCCTGGCTGATCTTGTCGCGGACGTCGTTCTCGGGCAGGACGGTGAAGTTGACCTTGATGCCGGTCTCTTTGGTGAAGTGGGCGGCGGTGAGTTTCTGCAGCTCGGTCATCTGGGGGTTGTTGACCATCAGGACGTTGATGGAGTCGCCGCCGGAACCGGACCCGCCCGCACCGACCCAGCAGCCGGAGAGCAGCGGGGCGAGCAGCGTCCCTGCGGCGGCCAGGGCGAGCATGGCTCGCGGCGGCCGTCGTCGGCTCTGGGTTCGCATGGATCGCTCCTGGACGTATAGGGAGATAAGGGGCGTGCTATGGCGTGGATGTGCTCTGGAGGGCAGTGGGTTTGATCTACGGACCGGGTCGGGATGTCACACCCGGATCACCTGCGGCCCCAGCAGCGAGTACCGGTGGGCCTCGGCCGCCGGGAGCAGCGTGCTCGTCACGATCGTCTCCAGCGTGCCGACCTCGGCGAACCGGCAGAAGCTGACCGCGCCGAACTTGGTGTGCACCCCGGCGAAGACGGTGCGCCGGGCGGCGCGGATCGCCTGGGCCTTGACCTCGCTGACCGCCGGGTCGGGCGTGGTCAGGCCGTGTTCGCGGGAGATGCCGTTGGCGCCGATGTAGGCGAGGTCGAGGACGAAGCCGGCGAGCATCTTCGTCGTCCAGTGGTCGACGGTCGCCAGCGTACCGGGGCGGACCCGGCCGCCGAGGAGCAGGACGCAGACGTTCTCGGTCCCGGCGAGCGCGCCGGCGACCGGCAGGGACGCGGTGACCACGGTCAGCGGCCGGTCCGCGGGCAGGGCCTCGGCGATGAGCTGCGGGGTGAAGCCCTCGTCGACGAAGACGGTCTCCGCGTCCCCGAGCAGCTCGGCCGCGGCGGCCGCGATCCGGCGCTTCTCGGGTACGTGGCTGGTGGCACGGAAGGCGAGCGTCGTCTCGAACCCGGCGCTCTCCACGGGATAGGCGCCGCCGTGCGTGCGGCGCACCAGGCCGTGGTCCTCCAGGGCGCGCAGGTCGCGCCGGATGGTCTCCTTGGCCACGCCCAGCTCGGCGGCGAGCGCGGTGACGTCGACCATGCCGGTGGCGCGTGCCGCTCGCACGATCTCCCGCTGGCGTTCTTCCGCCGTTCTTCCGCTCATGCCTCACACCGCCTTCCCGCCGTGTTGCCCGTTCGGGCCCGGTGGGGCCCATGGGGGAAGTTGTACAGCGGGTCTCGGGCGCTGACCAGGTCTGTTGCCTGCCCGATACCGCCCGGGTGTGCCCGTTCGCCGTCGGGTGTGCCCGCCCTCGGACCTGGGCGGCTTCGGCCGGGGACGTGTGATCGGGCGGTGTCCGTGCCCGAAGGCGGCGGCGGGCGGGCCCGTTCGGTGCCCGCCCCGCCGCTGTCAGGGTCGTTTTTCCGCCGCGCCCGCCGTCAGTGCGGCCAGATCGGCGGATCGTTGACGAAGTGGCCGCCGAGGTGGGCGTGGGCCGGGTTCTCCGGGTCCAGCTCGCCGTGCTCGGCGATGAGCTTCCCGGCGTACGGCTCGGAGTCGTCCCGCGGCTCGTAGCCGAGTGCCCGCGCGGTCGTCAGGTCCCACCACAGGCGCGTGTTGGCGGACGAGCCGTAGACGACGGTGTGGCCGACGTTCTCGGCGGTCAGGGCCGCGTGGAAGAGGCGGGCGCCGTCGGCCGGGCTCATCCACACCGAGAGCATGCGCACGCTGGTCGGCTCGGGGAAGCAGGAGCCGATGCGCACGGAGACGGTCTCCAGGCCGTGCTTGTCCCAGTAGAACTGCGCGAGGTCCTCGCCGAAGGACTTGGACAGGCCGTAGAAGGTGTCCGGGCGGCGCGGGGTGTCGATCGGGATGAGGGGGGCATCGCCCCGGGGGGCCGGGGTGAAGCCCACCGCGTGGTTGGAGGAGGCGAAGACGATGCGCGGCACGCCCTCCCGGTGGGCCGCCTCGTAGAGGTTGTAGGTGCCCTCGATGTTGGCCTTGAGGATCTTCTCGAAGGACGCCTCCAGGGAGATGCCCGCGAGGTGGACGATCGCGTCGACGCCCCGGACCGCCTCGCGCAGGGCCTCCTTGTCGGCGAGGTCCGCGGTGACCGCCTCGGGCGCGTCCTCGACGGGGCGCACGTCGAACAGGCGCAGGTCGTAGCCGTACTCCGGAAGCAGTCCGCGCATCAGGGTGGCCAGCCCGCCGGCGGCGCCGGTGAGCAGAACGGTACGGGGAGCGGGCATCCTGGGTCTCCTTGGCTCGGGCGGCGGCTGGATCGACGCATGCACGTCCGGATTCTTGTCCGACATTCACATGCATGGACACGCTAGGGAGGGCCGGTGTGTGTGGTCAAGTGCGGCGTTGGAGTGCGGAAATCCGCTCCTGTATCAGCGCGTTCGCGTGCTTGACCCGCGTCGAGTGGGGCCTTTAGCGTGGGCGCGTTCAGAAATGTAGACGTTGATCAGAAATATGCACCGACAGGGAGAGCCCGTGACGCCAGCCCCTCTCGCCGCTCGTCTCCGCGACCCCCGGGGGCCGCTGTTCTTCCCCGTCACCGCGTACGGTCCGGACGGTTCCGTCGACCTCGGCGTCTATCGCACGCACGTGCGCCAGGGCGTCGAGGCCGGGGCCGCCGCCGTGTTCGCCTGCTGCGGCACCGGCGAGTTCCACGCCCTGCTGCCCGAGGAGTTCGAGGCCTGCGTAGGGGCGGCCGTCGAGGCCGTGGAGGGACGCGTACCGGTCGTCGCGGGCGCCGGATACGGCACCGTGCTCGCCGTGCGGTACGCGGGACTCGCCCGCGCGGCCGGCGCCGACGGCCTGCTCGCCATGCCGCCCTACCTCGTCGTCCCCGGCCAGGAGGGCCTCCTGCGCCACTACCGGGAGGTGGCCGCCGCCACGGAGCTGCCCGTGATCGTCTACCAGCGCGACAACGCGGTCTTCACGCCCGCGACCGTGGTCGAGCTGGCGCGTACCGAGGGGATCATCGGGTTCAAGGACGGCGTGGGCGACCTGGACCTGATGCAGCGGATCGTCAGCGCCGTCCGCACCGAGGCCCCCGGCGACTTCCTCTACTTCAACGGCCTGCCCACCGCCGAGCAGACCCAGCTCGCCTACCGCGGCATCGGCATCACGCTGTACTCCTCGGCCGTGTTCTGCTTCGCGCCCGAGATCGCCCTCGCGTTCCACCGGGCGCTTGAGACGGGCGACGAGGCGACCGTCCACCGCCTGCTGGACGGCTTCTTCCGCCCGCTCGTCGAACTGCGCGCCCAGGGCCGCGGCTACGCCGTCGCCCTCGTCAAGGCGGGCGTACGGCTGCGCGGCCTCGACGTGGGGGAGGTGCGGCCCCCGCTGCACGAGCCGGCCGAGGACCATGTCAAGCAGCTCGCCCAGCTGATCGAGCGTGGGTACGCGCTGCTCGAGGAGGACGTGTGAGGGCGTCGGCGTTCGTCTACCCCTGGGACGTCAACGGGGACCCGGCGGCCCCCGCGCGGATCGCCGCGCTCGGCGTGGCGCAGGTGACCCTCGCCGCCGCCTACCACTCCACGCGCGCGCTGACCCCCCGCCACCCGCGCCACCGCATCATCACCGCCGAGCACGCGGCGGTGCTCTACCCCGTCGACCCCGACCGCTGGGCGGACCGCGCCCTGCGCCCGTACCCGGCCGGCGACTGGGCCCCCGGTGACGCCTACGGCGAGGCCGCCGGCGCCCTCGTCGCGGCCGGCCTCGACGTCCACACCTGGGTCGTCCTCGCGCACAACTCCCGCCTCGGCGCCGAGCACCCCGGCACCTCGGTCGTCAACGCCTACGGCGACCGCTACCCCTGGGCGCCCTGCATCGCCCAGCCCGCCACGCGCGCGTACCTGGTGGGCCTGGCCGCCGAGGCCGCCGTACGGCCCGGAGCGCGCGGCACGGAGCTGGAATCCCTCGGCTGGTACGGGCTGCAGCACCTGCACGCCCACGACAAGACCGGCGGGGTCGGCCTCGGCGAGACCGGGCAGTACCTGATGGCGCTGTGCTTCTGCCCCGACTGCCGGGCCGGCTACGCGGAGGAGGGCCTGGACGCCGACGCGCTGGCGGCCTCCGTACGGACCGCGCTGGAGCCCCTGTGGCAGGGCGCGGCCGACGACGGGGGCTGGGCGGGCGTGGAGAGGCTCCTCGGCGCGGAGACGGCGGCCGCCACGCGCGCGTGGCGCGACCGGACCGCCCGCACGCTCCAGGAGGAGGCGGTCGCCGCCGTCCGCGCCGCCGCGCCCGAGGGCTTCCAGGTCCTGCTGCACGCGGACCCGGTGTCCTACCACTGCGGCGCCAACGCGGGCGTGGACCCCGCGCACGTCCTGTCCGTGGCGGACGGCGTGGTGGTGCCCTGCGCGGGCGGCACGGGGCTGCTGACGCCGTTCGCCGATCAGGGCCGCGCGGGGGCCGTGATCGCCGCCGGCTTCACCGTGGTCTCCGGTATGGGCGGCAGCCCGGACACCCTCGCGGCGGACGCGGCCCGGGCGCGGGAGCAGGGGGCCACGGAGCTACGGCTGTATCACGCCGGGTTGGCGTCGGACGCGGACCTGGCGGCGGTGCGTGCGGCGCTGTCCGCGCGCTGAGCGAGTGCGGCGGTCGTGGTGAGGAGCGCCAGGCCGAACAGGATCAGCAGCAGCCGGTGGTCGACCAGTACGACCAGGCCCGCTCCGACGGCCGGCCCGTTCGGCGTGAACATCAGGGTGTGGGCGGTGGCGGTCATACGGCCCAGCAGCGGCCCCGGTGTCTCGCGCTGTACGGCGGTGAACGCGGCGATCAGCACGCACGGCAGCCCGAGCCCGATCCCCGCGCTGCACGCCGGCGCCACCGCGTCGGACGGCACCGCCCGCCCGGCCACCGCGACCGCCATCAGGGCGATCCCGCCCACCGCGAACCGCCGCTCGCCGAGCCGGCGCAGCGTCCGACCGCCACCGAGCCGGTGCCCTGCACGGCGTACAGGACACCGGTGCACGCGGGGGAGTGGCCGAGGCTGTCCACGACGGCGTATGCCGTCGTGCTGCTCGGGGCGCCGAACAGCATCGCCGCACCGCCGGCCATGACCAGCGGGCGCAGTGCGGGATGCCTCCACAGACGGCGGGCGCCCCCGGACATCGGGAAGGTGCCTCGGGAAAGCGACCGGCCGGGAACGGCACCGATGAGTTTCCCGGCCCCGGCCGGTCCACCCTCCGTACCGGTACCGCACTCCCGGAGGAGCACGTCATGACCGACACGACCCTCGACCTCGGCCCGCAGACCCGTGCCCTGGCACGGCTCACCGAGGGCGTGACCGACGAGCGGCTCTCGGCCGCCACCCCGTGCCCGGACTACGCGGTGCGCAACCTGCTGGGCCACCTGATCGGCCTCGCCACCGCCTTCCGCGACGCCGCCCGCAAGGACCTGGGCGTCACCACCGACACCAGCCCCGACACCGCCGTGCCGGACATCGGCCCCGGCTGGCGCGAGGAACTGCCCAAGGTCCTCGACGAACTCGCCGAGGCCTGGCGCGACCCCGACGCCTGGACCGGCATGACCCGCGCCGGCGGCGTGGACCTGCCCGGTGCGGTCGCGGGCGCGGTCGCCGCCGACGAACTGGTCGTCCACGGCTGGGACCTGGCCCGTGCCACCGGCCAGGAGTACGCCCCCGACCCGGCCGCGCTGGAGGCGTCGTACGGCTTCCTCCTCGCGGCGGCCGAGGACCCGGGCCGCGGCGGCATCTTCGGCCCGGTCGTCCCCGTCCCGGACGGCGCACCGCTGCTGGACCGGGCGGTGGGGCTGAGCGGGCGGGATCCGGGGTGGACGACGATGCCGTAATCGCGAGGCAGGGCGGTACGGCGCCACGTACGCTCCTTGCGTGCCCCTCAGCCTCACCGTCCTCGGCACCGCCTCCCCGCACCCGGGGCCCGGCCGCCCCTGCTCCGGGTACCTGCTGCGCGGCGGGGGCGCCGAGGTGTGGGTGGACGCCGGGACGGGGACCTTCGCCGAGTTGCAGCGGCACACGGATCCGGCGCGGCTCACGGCGATCTGGATCTCGCATCTGCACGCCGACCACAGCGCCGATCTGCTCGCCGCCGCCCATGCCTTCGCCTTCGGCGGACTGACCCCGCCCGCGCCCGTCCCGGTGTACGCGCCGCAGGACTGCGCGAGGCGGCTGGCGGGATTCCTCGGCCGACCGGACGTGGACTTCCTGAGCGAGGTCATGGATTTCCGTCCCCTGTACGACGAGCACGCCGTCCAGCACTGGAACCTCCGCCTCACCGCCCGCGCCGTCGCCCACGACACCGAGGCGTACGGGCTGCGCGCCGAGTGCCAGGGGAGCGTCCTGGCGTACTCGGGGGACAGCGGCCCCTGCGCCGCGCTCACCCAACTGGCCTCCTGCGCCGACCTGTTCCTCTGCGAGGCGGACATCGACGAGCATCGCGAAGGCGAACAGGTCCATCTGACCCCGGAGGACGCGGGGCGCGTGGCCCGCGAGGCAGGTGTACGGGAGTTGCTCGTCACCCACGTCGGGCCCGCGCTCACCCGTGAGACGGCGACCGCCCGCGCCGCCGTGGCCGCCGGGAGGCCCACCGACACCGCCCGCGAGGGCGAGACCAGAACCGTCTGACCCTTCCGCCCCGGCAGCCTCACTCGGCCAGGGCGTCGACCAGCCGGCGGATCGTACCGCAGGGGCGGGAATACCCCCAGGGGGTATCTGGTTGACGTGGGTGCCCGCGAGAGAGACGTCCTGGAAAGAGGGAACCATGGACCACTCCACCCACCAGCATCACCACACCGGACATGCTGCCCCTGGGGGCCGCGGGCCGAGCTGGCGCATGGCCGCCCAGGCCACCCTGCACTGCCTGACCGGATGCGCGATCGGCGAGGTTCTCGGGATGGTCATCGGCACCGCGACCGGGCTGCACGACGCCGCCACGGTGGCACTGTCCATCGCCCTCGCCTTCGTCTTCGGATACGCCCTCACCATGCGTGGCGTCCTGCGGGCGGGCCTGGCGGCGCGGCAGGCCCTGAAGGTGGCGCTCGCCGCCGACACCGTTTCCATCGCCGTGATGGAACTGATCGACAACACGGTCGTCGTCAGCATCCCCGGGGCCATGGACGCGGGCCTGAGCAGCGCCCTCTTCTGGGGCTCGCTGGCGTTCTCCCTCGCCCTCGCGTTCCTGGTCACCACGCCCCTCAACCGGTGGATGATCGGCCGCGGCAAGGGACACGCCGTCGTGCACGCCTACCACTGACCCGCGCCACGGCTCGGCGGCCTCAACGGGGTACAGCAGCCGCCTTGCCGCGGGCAGCGCCCTCCTCCGGTGCGACCGCCTTCGCGGGCCTGGGGACCAGCACCCGCTCTGCCAGCACTCCGAAGGCCAGCCCGAAGACGGTCCACAGGGTGACCTGGACGGCGAGGGCCGCCAGCCGGAACTGCCACAGCAAAGTGGCCGAGAAGTCCTTGGGGACCTCGTTGACAGCCGGCAGGAAGCCGTAGGCCAGGCCGACGGCAAGGAGGAAGAACGCCCCCGCGGCCAGCGTCGCGTTCCAGTTGCCCAGGCGCGGAGCCAGGCGCTTGCCCATGATCACCGCGGTGACGGACAGCAGCACGCTGAGGACCATCATCAGGAAGTACAGGGTGGTGCGCTTGCCGATGGTGTCGGGGTCGCCGACGGACGGCGGGTTGGCGGGGTACTTCAGGAACGGCACGACGTACACGGCGACCAGGCCGGCGGCCGCCAGGAGCAGCGCGCCGGCGCGCGGCCCGAAGCGGCCGATGCGGCCGAGTGCGAAGCAGTACGCGAGGGCGGCGATGCCGCCGAACGCGACCCCGTAGACGAGGACGCCGGTGGCCAGGCCGCCGGTGGACTGCATCGTGCGGCTGACGGCTTCCATGCCGTGCTCGTGCGAGTGCGCCTCTTCGTAGGCGATGGCCGAGTCGACGCGCGGCTCGCCCAGGAAATAGGCGACGACGAGGGCGAGCAGGCCCGCGGCGAGACCCGCGAGCATGCCACGCACCAGGAGGTTTCGGACCGTTGCCGAATTCAGGGGGCCCATGGGCTCGTACGCTTCTCCGCCGTCGTCAGTGGCAGGGGAAGCCGAGCAGGTGGCGGGCGTCGTGCACCCATTCGTGGACGTTCTCGCCGGACATCACCGAGGTGGCACCCTGCTCGGCGCCGACGAAGTAGAGCAGGACCAGCATCAGGATGCCGAAGAAGACCGCCCAGGGGGCGATCGTGCCGATCGGCAGCTTGGCGGGTACGGCGGTGGGGGTAGTGGTCGGCTGAGCGACGGACTGCGCCATGGCAGGACCTCCTGGGGAACTCGCGTCCCGTCTTGGTGGTGCACGTGACGACGGCGCGGGTCTGACTCACCCCGGCCCGCACCGCAGGGTGCGAACGGGGCTTACAGTGGCGCGACCGTGCCGGAATCTCACCGGCTTCCGTGGAACCGTCGTCGGTATCGCGCCGAACGTACCGCGAAGCAGAGGTTCGGCCAAGGGCGCACGGGCGGCGGGGTGCGCGCCGGGGAGCACGGGCCACGGCGCCAGATCCCGTGCATGACAAGGAAATCGGGTTCGGAGAGGGCACGGGGACGGGCGGATGACGAGCCGAGTGATGTTGGTCTCACCCGCGATCAGCGGGGCGTTGCGGGAAGCCCGTTTCGACGACGGTTGCCCGCTCGATGCGACCGGCGCCGCGCGTGCCCGGTCGGCCGCGGGCTCCCTTCCGGCTGCCGACCGCATGCTCGCCTCCCCCACGGTGCGGTGCCGGGAGACGGCGTCCGCGCTGGGCCTGGACGCCACCGCGGTGGCGGCGCTGGCCGGGCTCGACGTGGGCCGCTGGCGCGGCCGGACGCTGGCCGAGCTCGGCGCCGACGAGCCGCAGGCGGTCGCGGAGTGGCTGGCGGACCCGGCCGCCGCCCCGCACGGCGGGGAGTCGGTGCACCGGCTCTGCGCGCGCGTCGGGGTCTGGCTGGAAGAGGCCGCGCGGCTGCCGGGCCGGACGCTCGCCGTCGTGGAGCCGGAGGTCGTCCGAGCCGCGACGGTGCGCGTGCTCGGAGCGCCCGAGTCCGCCTTCTGGCGGATCGACGTGGCACCGCTGGTCGCCACCGAGTTCAGCGGACGTGCCGGACGCTGGAACGTGCGGCTGGGGAGCGCACTCGGCCCTGCCGAACGCTCCCCCGGCTGAGGCCCGGACGAAACGGGAGCCCGGTCGGCTCCCGCCGACGCCGAGGGCGGCGGGCAGCACCGGCACCAGCGTGGCGGCGCCGAGGAGGCCGTGGGCACGCGTTCGAGGTGATCCGGTGAAGAAAAGAATCCGGAGTGCTTTCGAATTTCTGGCCGACGTCCACGTCACCAGGGGCGGCAAGCGGCTGGCCGTGTCCCGGCCGGAACCCCACGACCAGCAGCCGTCCGCCCCGGTCGCAGTACACGGTGCGTCTCGCGCGGTGCCGCGGGCGCGGCTCCTGCGGGAGGTGATGCTGCATCAGGGTGACGACGGTGTCGAAGGACGTGTCGGGCACGTCGAGGACTGCGGCGCCGTGTGCGACAGCCGGCGAGCGGTGCCGGCCGCCGTCCGCTCTCCGAGCCAGGCGAGGAAAGCAAGGGTGAAGACACCCTCGACAAGCAAGGAGAGGGCCCCGTACGGCGGCTCCCAGCCGGCCTCGTAGTACCCGTCCGGCAGGCCGGTCGTACGCGAGAGCAGGAAACCGGCGAGCATGCCGAGGCTGACGAGCGCTCCGGCCAGCCACGCGGCCAGAGGACGCTTCATGACGACCAGTCCCGCCGCCACCCCCAGCATGACGGCACTGCCCACGGCGAAGAGGACGCCTATGTAGAACTTCTCCTCGAGGTGATCGGAGACAAGGAGTCCGTGCAGCACCACGTTGCCGATGGCGCAACAGACTCCCAGTCCTCGCAAGGTGGTTTCTGCGGCATGCGCGGAGTTCATCGTGACTCCAGTTGGTCACGGACATGGATGGGGCGACCCCGCGGAAGCGCCGGCACTACGGGCGGAAGTCGGGCCCGGCCTCATCGCCCGCAGGTGGTTCCCGGGTCCGAGGTGCCTCCAGCCCTGTCGTCGCCGCGCAGTTCGACACAGCACGAGTCGGGCTGAGGGGCGAGCACCGCGGTGGTCCTGTCGCTTCCCAGGCCCCGCAGGTAGCCGGCCAGGAAAGCCTGATTGACGCTGCAGACCAGCTCCGGGGCCTGTGCCGCCAGTGGATGGAAGGGGCAGTTGCGCAACCGCAGCAGGGTGGGCGCGGCGCGCTCCGGTTCGAACCCGAACTCCTCGAGCGTTTCGGCGGCGAGACTCAGTGCCCGTTCGACGCCGAGCCGCCCGGGGCGTACCCGTTCGCGTTCGGTGCCGCCCAGGGCTTCCCCGCGCTGGAACGCCACGCGGAGCGCGGCGTCGCGGGCCGATTCGCCTTCCGTCTCGGTCAGCACGGCCTCGGTGAGGACGTCGGCCAGCATGCCGTAGCGACGCTCGGGGATGTTCACCGCGATGGCGTCGGCCACCGGCTCGTAGACCTTGGGCCTGCGGCCGACCTTGCGGATGCCCGCGGGGGAGCCGTAGTGGGCCTGGAGCAGACCGGCTGCCACCAGTTTGTCCAGATGGAAGGCCGCCAGCTTGCGAGAGATCCCGAGGCTGTCGGCCACCTCTTCACGCGTCACCGGTCGTCGCTCGCGTCGTATGAACTCGAACATGCGACGACGCTGCTCGTCGCCGAGGACGGCCAGAGCCGTCAGCGAGGCGTGATCCAGTCCCACCGCGTCAGTATATCGACCATGAGTTTGGGTGAAACCCGTCAATGGCGCCGTTGTCCAGGAGGGATTACCTCACCCATTCAATACGGAGAACCACGCCTGACGGATTGCCGGGCTCCATGGCCGGATTGTATCGATCGGATAACTAGGGTCGCATCCCTGGGTGTGATGCGCGTAGACAGTGCGGGACCTGGTGCAACAACCACCACATCAGACCCGGAGATTCCATGCGGAAGTCCCTCAGAGCGGCCGCCGTGGTCGCCGCCTGTGCCCTCGCCGGCGGTGCCCTGTACGGCGCCGGCGCGGCCACCGCCGGTCAGTCCACGGCGAACTCCACCCACGAGCCCTACAACATCGGGCAACTGGTGAAGGACATCGACACCTACTACGGCACGACGGCCGACAGCAACGGCGTGTACCAGGCGTCCCCGGACAGCCCCTACGCCAAGGACCTGGCGCGCATCGACGCCGCGGCGAGGAAGCACGTCGACCAGGCGGCCCGCAAGGCGCACCACCGGGGCGAGAAGCCCGCGGTCGTCTTCGACATCGACGACACGCTGCTGCTCAGCCTCGACTACGAGAAGCGCTACAACTACACGTACAACTCGACCACTTGGGCCGACTACGTGAACAAGGCGGACCGGCCGGCCGTCTTCGGCAGCCCCGAGCTGGTCCAGTACGCCGAGTCCAAGGGCGTCGAGGTCTTCTACAACTCGGGCCTGAGCGAGGCGCAGCGTTCCGCCGCCGTCGAGAACCTGAAGAAGATCGGCGCCGATGTGAACCTCGATGCCGACCACATGTTCCTCAAGGACAAGACGAACCCGCCGTCCTACCTCAGCTCCTGCGCTACCCCGGGCACCTGGAACTGCACCACCGTCCAGTACAAGTCCGGCACCCGCAAGCACATCGAGGACGACCTCGGGTACGAGATCGTCGCCAACTTCGGCGACCAGTACTCGGACCTGGACGGTGGCTACGCCGACCGGACGTACAAGCTCCCGAACCCGACGTACTTCGTCAGCTAGTCGCGGCGGCCCGTACGGGCCTGATCGACTCCAGCGTCGGTACGACCGGCTCGATCGTCCCGTTGGCCGCGAACCACGGGCGGTCGATCGTCGTCTCCCGGTGCGTGCCGTCACCGCCCGCCTTGCCGTCGAACACGGCTCACTGCCCGCGACGACCTTCCTCACCACGGGCTGGCAAGGAAGAACGCCCCGCCGGTCGTCACCGGCGGGGCGTTCTCGTGGCCGGCAGAGGGGGGCTCCAGCCGGCCGTGCTGGCCGAGGGGGGCTCAGGCCAGCAGATCGGGGCAGTTCTGTCACGCACTGGAAGGGACGTCGAAAACGAACGCATGGTTGTTTCTGTGGTGAGGCCCGTTGGCGAAGGCGTCCGTCCGGGGCGCTGCGTCGGTGCCAGGTTCCGTCTGTCCCTGTTCCTGGTCGCCGTCGGTGCCGCAAGGGTTGCCGCGTCTTCGAATGATCGTGTAGCCGTCGTCCTTCGCGTCCCGGCCGCCGCGCTCGTGGTGGTGGCACCTGATTCCGTAACACGGAGAAAACCTGAAGCGGGTTCAACGGGGGAACAATCCAGCCGGCATCCGCAGACCGATCATCAGGCAACAAGGAGCACACGATGTCCCAGACACAGAAGGTGGCCGACCGGCCGGGCGCCGCGCCACCCGCGGCGAACAGCGTCGACCGCTATTTCCGGATCTCCGAACGCGGATCGACCCTCGGCCGGGAGATACGCGGCGGCTTCGCCACCTTCTTCACCATGGCCTACATCCTTGTCCTGAATCCGATCATCCTCGGCAGCGCCAAGGACAAGTTCGGGCACACGCTCGACACCGGTCAACTGGTCACCGCCACCGCCCTCGTGGCCTGTGTGATGACGATCATCATGGGCGTCGGCGGCAACCTGCCCCTCGCCATCGCCGCCGGACTCGGCCTCAACGCCGTCGTCGCCTTCCAGCTCGCCCCGCTGATGAGCTGGGCCGACGCCATGGGCCTCGTCGTCCTCGAAGGCACACTGATCTGCGTCCTGGTCCTCACCGGACTCCGGGAAGCGATCATGAACGCCATCCCGCAGCAGATGAAGCAGGCCATCGGCGTCGGCATCGGCCTGTTCATCGCCTTCATCGGCTTCGTCGACGCCGGGTTCGTCAGCCGTATCCCCGACGCGGCGAACACCACCGTGCCCGTGCAACTGGGCGCCGCCGGCCGGCTCACCGGCTGGCCGGTCCTGGTGTTCTGTCTCGGCGTGCTGCTCACCATCGCGCTGGTCGCCCGCAAGGTGAAGGGCGCGATCCTGATCAGCATCGTCACCATGACCGTCGTCGCGATCGTCATCAACGCCGTCGCCGACATCAAGAGCTGGGGCCTGACCACCCCGAGGGTCCCCGACAAGATCGTGGCCGCCCCGGACTTCGGACTCGTCGGTCACTTCAGCCTGTTCGGCGGCTTCGCCGAGGCCGGGGTCCTCACCGCCGTCCTGCTGGTCTTCACCCTGATCCTGTCGGACTTCTTCGACGCCATGGGCACCATCGTCGGCATCAGCGCGGAGGCCGGGCTGCTCGACGAGAAGGGCCAGGTGCCCGGCATCGGCCGCGTCCTGTTCATCGACGGCGCCGCCGCCGTCGCCGGCGGCATCGGCTCCGCCTCCTCCAACACCGCCTACATCGAGTCCGCGGCCGGCGTCGGCGAGGGCGCCCGCACCGGCTTCGCCAACCTCATCACCGGCGGCCTCTTCGGCCTGGCGCTCTTCCTCACCCCGCTGCTCACCATCGTCCCGCTCCAGGCCGCCGCGCCCGCGCTGATCGCGGTCGGCTTCCTGATGATGACCCACGTCAAGCACATCGACTGGGACAGGTACGAGATCGCCATCCCGGCCTTCCTCACCATCGCCGCGATGCCGTTCACGTACTCCATCACCGACGGCATCGGCGCCGGCTTCCTGGCGTACGTCGTCATCAAGGCCGTCCTCGGCAAGGCCAAGGAGGTCAACTGGCTGCTGTGGGGTGTCTCGGCGCTGTTCCTGGTGTACTTCGCGATCGATCCCGTGGAGCAGATCCTCGGCGTGAAGTGAGCCGTGAGGTGCGATGAGGGGCGGCTCGGGAGAGCCGCCCCCGTGTGTTTCGGCTAGTTCGTCAGCGCGGCCTTCATCATCGCCTTGGCCACCGGCGCGGCCAGTCCGTTACCGCTGACCTCCGACCGCGCCGCGTCCGACTGCTCCACCATGACCGCCACGGCGACCTCCTTGCCGGTCGATTCGGACTTGCCGTACGAGGTGAACCAGGCGTACGGCGTCTTGCTGTTGTTCTCGCCGTGCTGGGCGGTACCGGTCTTGCCGCCCACGGTCACGCCGGAGATTTTCGCGTTCGTACCGGTGCCGTGCTCGACGACCGTCCGCATCGCCGACTGCAACTGCTCGGCGGTCGAGGAACTGACGATCTCCTTGCCGTCCGTGCTGTCGTCGTAGTCCTTCAGCACATCGCCGCCGCCGTCGGTGATCCGCGACACCATGTGCGGTGAGACCAGCTTGCCGCCGTTGGCTATGGCGGCCGACACCATGGCCATCTGCAGCGGGGTGGCGGTGACGTCGAACTGGCCGATGCCCGTCAGGGCCGTGGACGACTTGTCCATGTCCGACGGGTACACGCTCGCCCACGCCCGCACCGGCACGTCGAGCTTGTCGTCGTTGAAGCCGAACTTCTCGGCCATCGCCTTCACCTTGTCCTGGCCGAGGTCGACGGCCATCTTCGCGAAGACGTTGTTGCAGGAGTACTGCAGGGCGACGCGTATGGACGCGTTCTCGCAGGGCGCGGCGGTGTTCTCGTTCTCCAGGACCCTGGTGGTGCCCGGCAGTTTGTACGGGTCCGGGCTCACGGTGTCCTCGTCCACGTTCTCGTACAGGCCGTCCTCCAGCGCGGCCGCCGCCACGACCAGCTTGAACGTCGAGCCCGGTGGCAGCGGCTGGCGCAGCGCCCGGTTGGTGAGCGGCTTGCCGGGGTCGGCGTTGAGCTTCTTCCAGGCGGTGCCCGCGGTGCCGGCGTCGGTGAGCGACGACGGGTCGTACGACGGGGTGGACACCACCGCGAGGATCTTGCCGGTCTTCGGGTCGATCGCGACGGCGCCGCCCTTGCTGTCGCCGAGCGCGTCGTACGCCGCCTTCTGCACGTCCGGGTCGATCGTCGTGACCACGTCCCCCGGGTCGGCGCGCTTGCCGGTGACGGTGTCCATGACCGTCTTGAGCCGGGTGTCCGTGCCGTTGAGCAGGTCCTGGTAGACGCCCTCGAGCTGGGTCGGCGCATACGCCTGCGAGGCGTAGCCCGTCACCGCCGCGTACAGCTTGCCGTCCTTGTACGTGCGCTTGTACGCGAGGTCACTGCCCTTCGTGCGCGCCGAGCCGGTGATCGACTCGCCGGCCACGACGATGTTCCCGAGCGGCTCCGCGTACGTCTCGATCGCGTTGCGCCGGTTGTCCTTGTCGTCCGCGAGGGCCTTGCCGTCGTAGAACTGCACCCACGTCGCCCTGACCAGCAGGGTGAGCACGAGCAGCAGCGCGAAGACGGACGCCCGCCTGATCGTCTTGTTCATCCCGCACAGAAGACGAGCGGGACGGCGGCGATCGTTCCCGTTCGCCCGCTTTTCTCATCGCGGCTTCATGAAGCCGGCCTCGTACGCGGCGATCACCGCCTGGGTCCGGTCCCGGGTGCCGGTCTTCGCCAGGACCGCCGCGACGTGCGTCTTCACCGTGGCGGGGCCGACCTCCATGCGGTGGGCGATCTCTGCGTTGGTGAGCCCGGCCGCCATCCACCGCAGCACCTCGCGCTCGCGTCCCGTGAGCCGGCTCACCCAGGCCGGGGGCGCCGGCCTCACGCGCGCGTGCTCGGCGGCCAGCGCCCGCACGGCCGACGGGAACAGCAGGCTGTCGGTACGGGCCACCAGCCGGACCGCCTGGACCAGCGCGTCGGCGTCGGCCCGCTTCAGCAGGAACCCCGAGGCGCCGGCGCGCAGGGCGTCGTACACGTAGGAGTCGTTCTCGAACGTGGTGACCACGACGATCCGGGGCGGCGGGTCGAGCGTGGCCAGGATCTGCTCCGTGGCCCGGATGCCGTCGGTGCGAGGCATGCGGACGTCCATGAGCACGACGTCGGGCCGCAGCTCGCGGACCACCGACACGGCCTCGGCCCCGGTCGCCGCCTCGCCGACCACCTCCACGTCCGGCTCGGCGGAGAGGATGGCGCGCAGGGCGGTGCGGACCATGCGCTCGTCGTCGGCGAGGACGACACGGATCGGCGGGTGGGTCATGCGGGTCCTCTCATGCGGGTCCTTTCAACGGCAGTCGTACACGCAGTCGCCACGTTCCCCCGGCGGCACCGGCCTGCGACGTGCCGCCCAGCAGACGCACCCGGTCCGCGATCCCGCGCAGGCCGTGGCCGCCGCCGGGGCGCTCGGCGGGCGCCTCGCCGAGCGGGTTCTCCAGGGTGATCTCCAGATGCTCGTCGGCGGTCTCGATCCGCAGGGTGACCCGCTCGCCGGCGTGCTTCAGGGCGTTGCTCAGCCCCTCCTGCACGATCCGGTACGCCTCGCGGGAGACGAGCGCGGGCAGCGCGGCCGGGTCGGTGGCCACGGCCGCCGTCACGCGCTGCCCGCCCGCCCGGGTGCGCCTGAGGAGCCCGTCGAGGTCGTCCGCGAGGGTCGGCGCGGGTGCCGTGCCGGGCGCGTCGCCGTCCCGCAACACGCCGAGCACCGCGTCGAGTTCGCCGACCGTGCGCCGGGTGGTGTCCTCGATGGCGGCGAGCGCCTCGCGGACGAACTCCGGGTCGCTGTCGAGCACCCGGCGGGCCGCGCTCGCCTGGAGGGTGACGGCGCTCAGGGCGTGGCCGACCGAGTCGTGCAGCTCGCGGGCGAGCCGGTTGCGTACAGCGAGGTCGGCGGCGCGGGACTCGGCGGCGGCGAGCCGGTCCTCCGGCGTGGGGCCGAGCAGGGCGGGCGCCCAGCGGGCCAGCAGGGCGCCGGATCCGGCGGCGCAGGCGGCGAGGGCGAGGAGCGTGGCGAGGCCCGCGATCGGCGTGAGTGCCAACGCCCAGGTGTGATCGAGGACTTCGGGCAGCCCGAGCCGTGCGTCGCGCAGCCAGGAGACCAGGGGCAGCGCGATCAGTACGGCCGCGAACGGCGGTACGGCCAGCGACATCCCGGAGATGATCCCGCCGAACCCCAGGTGCAGCGTGAACCAGGCCGCCGTACGCGCCCGGGCGGCCCGCGTCCGGGCCGGGCCGTGGGCGAGGGCGTCGGGGCCGAGGCCGCACAGGGCGCGTGCGGCGGCCGACTCCAGCGGCCGGGTGAGCGGGAAGAGGGAGGTGACGCAGGCGAGCGGCAATCCGACGGCGAACGAGCCGAGTTGCAGGGGCAGCGAAGTGAAGACGTCGTCCACGCCGGCGAGTGGCCCGATGACCACGGAGCCGACGAGAACGTACGGCATGGCGAGCGCGCCGCCCAGGATCAGATGGATCCAGCGGCGCCGCGCCCGCCTGCCGAACAGGAACCGGAGGGTCTCGGTCACACCGGCCGCCGTGGAGCCCGGAGGGACCGCTCGGCGAGGAAGTGCGTGACGACGCTCGCCACGAGCAGGCCGACGATCATCTGGCCAGCGTAGGTGAGGGTCATCACCTGTGTGGGCCGGTCGGCGGAGTCGTGGACCACGAGCAGGGAGGCCAGTGTCATCCAGCCGCCCCAGCAGGCCACCGCGCCGGAGCCGACCCAGGCCAGGGCGAGCGGCACGGTGACCGGCAGGGGGCGGCCCCGGCGGAAGGCGAGCTGCCAGGCACCGGTGACGGCGGCGGCGAGGAAGACGACGTACAGCGCCTCCACGGCGCGCGGCCCGGCACTCGGGTCCGCCACTCGGCCCGCGTTCAGCCCGGCGGTGCCCCCGCAGGCCCACAGCAGCCGCGGTACGGCCGGGAGCAGCGCGAACACCGCCGCCGCCACGGCCGTCGTCCGCTGCGCGGCCCCCGCGCTCCCGACGGGCAGCTCCCACACCCGCCCCCGCCACAGGTGCCCCCACCGCTCGCGGGCGTAGCGCGCGAACAGCACCCCGAGGGCGAGGCCCTGCACGATGAACCCGCCGTACACCACCGCGAACACCCAGCCGTCGAGGAACGGCTCGTCCTCACCGCCCCCGCCCCCGCCGTCGACCGCCCGCACCAGCAGCTGGAGCGGAAACCCGGCCATGATCGGCGCGAGCAGTCCCGTGGCGACCCACATCGGCACCGCGAGCAGCCAGGCCGGGACGCGCATCCCCCAGGGGCGCGTCAGCAGCAGGGCCAGCACGACGACCGTCCCGTCCATCAGCACGGTGACGCCGTTGGCGACCACCATGGTCGCCCGGTGCTCCAGCAGGGGGCTGCCGTCCGGGATCCCCACGCGACTCCCGGCGATCCAGGCGGCCTTGAGCCCGAGATACGGCATGCAGGCGGCGACGGCGACGAGGCGCGGCAACCGGTGGCGGCGGTCGGGGACGCGAAGGGCGCGGGTGGGAGCCAGTGGCTGTGTCATGCGTCCACGCTCCCGCACGGACGGCGCACGGCACCTCCTGCCCGCCGACGATCCGTCTCCGCCGGACGGGGGAGGCGCTGCCCTCCTCAGAGTCTGCGCGTCGCCAGCGTCAGCCGGTCCCGGGCGTCGAACAGGGCGTCCTTGATCATCTGCTCGTGGGCGGGGGTCAGCCGGGCCACCGGCACCGAGCAGCTGATCGCGTCGCGGGCGGGGGTGCGGTACGGGATCGCCACGCCGAAGCAGCGCAGCCCCAGCGTGTTCTCCTCGCGGTCGACGGCGAAGCCCTGCTCCCGCACCTGGTGCAGCTCCTCGATGAGCTTCTCCCGGTCGGTGGTCGTGTGCTCGGTCAGCGCGGGCAGCGTCTCCGGGAGCAGCTTGCGGACCTGCTCGTCGGTGTGGGTGGCGAGCAGCGCCTTGCCGAGGGAGGTGGAGTGGGCCGGCAGGCGGCGGCCGACCCGGGTGAAGGGGCGCAGGTAGTGCTGGGACTGGCGGGTGGCCAGGTACACCACGTTGGTGCCGTCCAGGCGGGCCAGGTGGATGGTCTCCGTGGTGTCGTCGGAGAGCCGGTCCAGCGTCGGCCGGGCCGCCGCCACCACCTCGTCGCCGTCGATGTACGAGGTGCCGACGAGCAGCGCCCGCACCCCGATGCCGTACCGCGTGCCCGTCGCGTCCGTCTCCACCCAGCCCAGTTCCACCAGCGTGCGCAGCAGCATGTACAGGCTGGACTTGGGATAGCCGACGGCCTCCTGGACCGCCGCGAGGGAGTGCATACCGGGGCGTCCGGCGAAGTACTCGAGCAGCTCAACCGTCCGCACCGCGGACTTGACCTGCGCTCCGCCCCCCGTCTCGCCTGCCGACATCGCCCTTGACCCCTTCGTTCGACGAGAACCGGAGATATAGTCTCCGACAGCAGATTCATCATCAGAGACAGCGTTCAGTATATCGAACGACCCTGGTGGATGACCCCGTCCTGCGGCATCACATGTGGAGGAACCCGCGTGGCAGCAGCACCAGTCTGGAGTGTCGACCCGCGCACCGGGAAGCAGCGTGAACAGGTTGCGGTGGAAGCCACAGCGGACGAGGTCGACGACGCAGTCACGGCAGCGCACGCCGCGCGCGGCGCCCTCGCGGACCGCACGGTCCGCTCGGCGTTCCTGCGCTCCGCCGCGGCCGGTCTGGAAGCGGCCGAGCACGGGCTGGTGGAGACCGCCGACGCGGAGACCGCGCTCGGCCCGGTCCGGCTGACCGGCGAACTCGCCCGCACCTGCTACCAGCTGCGGGCCTTCGCGGACATCGTCGACGAGGGCGCCTTCCTCGACGTCATCATCAACCACCCCGACGACACCGCGACGCCGCCGGTCCCGGACCTGCGCCGCTACAGGGTGCCCCTGGGGGTCGTCGCCGTGTACTCGGCGTCCAACTTCCCCTTCGCCTTCTCGGTCGGCGGCGGCGACACCGCGAGCGCGCTGGCCGCCGGCTGCCCTGTGGTCGTCAAGGCCCACCCCGACCATCCGGCCCTGTCCGAGCTGGTCGCCCACGTGCTGCGCCGGGCCGCCGCCGAGCACGGCATCCCCGAGGGCGTGCTCGGCCTGGTCCACGGCTTCGAGGCGGGCATCGAGCTGATCAAGCACCCGCAGGTCGCCGCCGCCGGCTTCACCGGGTCGATCCGGGGCGGGCGTGCCCTCTTCGACGCGGCCGCCGCGCGACCGGTGCCGATCCCCTTCCACGGTGAGCTGGGCTCGCTCAACCCCGTCGTCGTCACCGAGGCCGCCGCCGCCGAGCGCGCGGAGGCCATCGGCGCCGGGCTCGCCGGGTCGATGACCCTGGGCGTCGGGCAGTTCTGCGTGAAGCCCGGCCTGGTGCTGGTGCCGTCCGGCGTGGCGGGCGACGGCCTGGTCAAGTCCCTCACGGACGCGGTCAGCGACACCGACGCGGGCGTCCTGCTCGACCACCGCATGCGGGACAACTTCCTCTCCGGCGTCGCCGAACGCGCCGGACTCCCCGGCGTGGAGTCCCCGGTGACCCCGGGCGCGGGCGGCGAGCACACGGTCAGCGCGGGTTTCTTCACGGTGCCGGCGAGCAAGCTGGCCGAGGAGGGGGCGTACGACCTGCTCCTGGAGGAGTGCTTCGGGCCGGTCACGGTGGTGGTCCGCTACGACGACGAGGGCGAGGCCTCGGCCGTCCTGTCCCGGCTGCCCGGCAACCTCACCGCGACGGTTCACCTGTCGGCCGAGGAGGCCGCGGGTGAGGGCCGGGGTGCGGAGATCCTGGAGGAGCTGACGTCGCTGGCGGGGCGGGTGCTCGTGAACGGCTGGCCGACGGGTGTGGCGGTCGCGCCCGCCCAGCACCACGGCGGGCCGTACCCGGCCACGACGTCCCCCTCGACGTCCGTCGGCGGTACGGCCATCGAGCGGTGGCTGCGGCCGGTCGCGTTCCAGAACGCGCCCGAGGCGCTGTTGCCGGCGGAGCTTCGGGACGACAATCCGCTCGGGCTTCCGCGCCGGTTCAACGGCGTTCTCGAGCGGTAGCGCCGGCGACGGACGTGCCCGAGGGGGACTTCCAGCTGATCGCGTGGGTCACCGTCGGGTTCGCCGCCGCCTTCGACGTTCCTGCGCTACTCCGTGTCCGGGAATGAACCGCTGTTCTTGAACGTTCACGTATCGGGCGGAGAGAGTCTCCGTCCGGTACGAGCCGGGAGAGAGCCGAAGACATGCGCGTCGAAATCTGGAGCGACATCGCCTGTCCCTGGTGCTATGTCGGAAAGGCCCGCTTCGAGAAGGCGCTGGCGGCCTTCCCGCACCGCGACCAGGTCCAGGTCGTGCACCGCTCCTTCGAGCTGGACCCGGGCCGCGCCAAGGGCGACGTGCAGCCGGTGATCGCGATGCTGACCAAGAAGTACGGCATGAGCGAGGCGCAGGCCGAGGCCGGCGAGGACAACCTGGGCGCGCAGGCCGCCGCCGAGGGCCTGGACTACCGCACCCGCGGCCGCGACCACGGCAACACCTTCGACATGCACCGCCTGCTGCACTTCGCCAAGGAGCACGGCAGGCAGGACGCGCTGATCCAGATCCTGTACCGGGCGAACTTCGCCGAGGAGCGGTCCCTCTTCACGGAGGGCGACGAGCGGCTGGTCGAGCTGGCCGTCGAGGCGGGACTGGACGGCGACACCGCCCGCGAGGTGCTCGCCGACCCGGCCGCCTACGCGGACGAGGTCCGTGCCGACGAGCGCGAGGCCGCCCAGCTCGGCGCGGGCGGCGTGCCCTTCTTCGTCCTCGACCGGAAGTACGGAGTGTCCGGCGCCCAGCCCGCCGAGGTCTTCACCCAGGCGCTGACCCAGGCCTGGGGCGAGCGCTCCCCGCTGAAGCCGGTCGACCAGGGTGACGCGGAGGCATGCGGTCCGGAGGGGTGCGCGGTGCCGCAGCACGGATGAAAACCGCAGCTCAGGGCGCACCTATAAGAGCTTCTTAGCGGTTCCACGTAAAAATCCGCAATGGACTGTGACTTCATCGGGCCGCACAGTGGACCCATGGAGACCTTCGAGAGCCTCGCCCGCGCCGAGTTCAGCCCGAAGAGCACCTACCTGAACACCGCGAGCAACGGCCTGCTGCCCGCCCGTACCGTCGCCGCCCTGCACGAGGCGGCGGTGCTCCGGGCGGAAGGCAGGCCGCTGACTCCGCTGTTCGAGGACGTCGAGGCCTGCCGGGCCGCGTACGCCCGGCTCGCCGGCGTCCCGGCCACCCGGGTGGCGGCGGGCGCCTCGGTCGCCGCACACACCGGGCTGATCGCCGCCTCGCTGCCCGCGGGTGCCGAAGTCCTCACCGCCGAGGACGACTTCACCTCCGTACTGAACCCGTTCCACGTCCGCGGCGACCTCAAGGTCCGCACGGTCCCGCTGGAGCGGATCGCCGAGTCCGTCCGCCCGGACACCGCGCTCGTCGCGGTCAGCGCCGCCCAGTCCGCCGACGGGCGGATCGCCGACCTGCCCGCACTGCGCGAGGCCGCCCGGACACACGGGGTGCGCACCTACGTCGACTTCTCCCAGGCTGCCGGCTGGCTGCCGATGGACGCCGACGCCTGCGACTTCTCCGTCTCCGTCTCCTTCAAGTGGCTGCTCGGCCCGCACGGCGCGGCCTTCCTCGTGGTCCCGGAGGACTTCGGCGGACTGACGCCGGTGCTCGCCGGGTGGGTCGCGGCCGAGAAACCGTGGGACAGCTGCTACGGCCCGGTGGCCCAACTCGCTCACTCGGCGCGGCGGTTCGACCTGACCCACGCCCTGTTCACCTTCGCGGGGCTGCGCCGCTCCCTCGAACTGATCGAGGAACTCGGCGTGGCCGCCGTCCAGAGGCACGACCTGGCCCTCGCCGACCGGTTCCGGGCCGGGCTCGCGACGCTCGGCCACGAGCCCGTGCCCGCGCCCGGCTCGGCGATCGTCTCGGTGCCCGGACTCGGCACCCGGCAGCCGGAGTTGAGCCGCGCCGGCATCGAGGTCTCCAACCGCGCGGGCAACCTGCGCGCGGCCTTCCACCTCTACAACACCCCCGAGGACGTCGACCGCCTGCTGGACGTGCTCGCCGGCTGACCCCGTCAGGGCTGCGCCGCGTTCCGTGACCACAGGTTGGCCTCGACCCGGCCGAGCAGTGCCAGCAACTGCTCCCGCTCGGCCGGGGTCAGCCCGGCGAGGCTCTCCTCCTCCAGCGCGCTCCACGCCCGTTCCACCTCGGCGAGCAGCCGGGCACCGGACTCCGTCGCCTCGACCCGTACGGCACGCCGGTCGGCGGGGTCGGGCAGCCGCCGTACGTGCCCGCCCTGCTCCAGTCGCTGGAGCATCTTGGTGACCGTGGACGGGTCCAGGCCGAGCATCCGGATCAGCTCCGACTGCCGGGCCGGACCGTTCTCCCACAGGTGCATCATCACCAGTTCCTGACCCGGGTAGAGCCCGATTCCGCGCAGCCGGCCGGCGGCGGCCGTGCGGTGCAGCCGCGCCACCCGGCTCAGCGCGTGGCTGACCGGCCCGCCGCGCGCGGCCGCGGGAAGGGGGCAGGCCGGCCCGGCCGCGTCCGCTGGGGCGCTCGCCGCTGCCGGCTCCTCGGTGGCGTCCATCGCTGCTCCCGCACTTCCCGTCGTCCTGGTGGTACCGACCGGAAGGGTATCCAGCCGATATTTACTTGGCCGACCAATGAATGGGTTATGGTGGACCCGGCCGCGTTACTTGGCCGACCAAATAAGTCATCCTCTGGGGGTTACCCGTGACCACCGCCTTCGACCCGATCGACCTCCCCGGCCTGCGCCTGGCCAACCGCATCGTCATGGCGCCCATGACCCGCAGCCGCGCCGCCGACGGCGGCCTGCCCACCGCCCTCACCGCCGAGTACTACGCCCAGCGCGCCTCCGCCGGTCTGATCGTCACCGAGGGCATCCAGCCCTCGGCGGTCGGCCAGGGCTACCCCGGCACCCCCGGCCTGCACACCGCCGAGCAGGTCGCCGCCTGGCGTGCCGTGACCGACGCCGTGCACGCCGCCGGCGGCCGGATCTTCGCCCAGCTCATGCACACCGGCCGCATCGGCCACCCGGATCTGCTGCCCGACGGACTGGTCAACGTCGCCCCTTCGGCGGTCGCCGCCCGGGGCCGGGTCTACACCCACGAGGGCCCGAAGGACTTCGTCACGCCCCGCGAACTGACCGGCGAGGAGATCCGCGCCACCATCGCCGACTTCGCGGCCGCCGCCCGCAACGCCATCGAGGCCGGCTTCGACGGGGTCGAACTCCACGGCGCCAACGGCTACCTGATCCACCAGTTCCTGGCGTCCGGCAGCAACCGGCGCACCGACGAATGGGGCGGCTCCGTGCCGGGCCGCATCCGGTTCGCGGTGGAGACCGTCCGGGCCGTCGCCGCCGCGATCGGCGCCGGGCGCACCGCACTGAGGCTCTCCCCGGGCAACCCGCTCAACGACATCGAGGAACCCGGGCCGGAGCCCACGTACACCGCGCTGGCCGACGCGCTGGAGCCGCTGGGGCCGGCGTATCTGCACGTGATGGAGGCGGCGGGCACCCGTGACCTGACCTCGGCGCTGCGCAAGCGGTTCAGCGGCGCCTTCGTTCTCAACCCGGCGACCGAGGGCCCGACCGGGCCGGAGGCGCTGGCCCTCGTCGAGGACGGCACCGCCGATCTGATCGCCTACGGGCAGCTGTTCCTCGCCAACCCGGACCTCCCGGCCCGGCTGAAGGCGGGCGGCTCGTTCAACACAGCGAACCCGGCCACCTTCTACGGCGGGGGAGCCGAGGGGTACACGGACTACCCGGCGCTGTGACACGCCAAGGGCCTCCGGCTGCCGCAGCACGGAGGCCCTTGGAACGGCGTGCATCGCGTCAGCGCACCGGTGTGAAGTCCCGGGCGCCGATGAACTCCGGTCGGCGCACCGGGGCCGCGAACGGCTCGACCGCCTTGTTCTCCACGCTGTTGAACACGATGAAGACGTTGCTGCGGGGGAACGGCGTGATGTTGTCGCCGGACCCGTGCATGCAGTTGCAGTCGAACCAGGTCGCCGAGCCGGCCCTGCCGGTGAACAGCCGGATGCCGTACTCGCTCGCCAGCCCGGTCAGCGCCTCGTCGGACGGCGTGCCCGCGTCCTGCATCTGCAGCGACTTCTTGTAGTTGTCCTTGGGCGTGGCGCCGGCGCACGCCAGGAACGTCTTGTGCGAACCCGGCATGATCATGAGGCCGCCGTTGGTGTCGTAGTTCTCGGTCAGCGCGATCGAGACCGACACCGTGCGCATGTTCGGCAGACCGTCCTCGGCGTGCCAGGTCTCGAAGTCCGAGTGCCAGTAGAAGCCGCTGGCCCCGAAGCCCGGCTTGACGTTGATCCGGGACTGGTGGACGTAGACGTCCGAGCCGAGGATCTGCCGGGCCCGCCCGACGACCCGCTCGTCCCGCACCAGGTTCGCGAAGACCTCGCTGATCCTGTGCACCTCGAAGACCGACCGGATCTCCTTCGACCGCGGCTCGACGATCGAGCGCTCGTCGGCCCTGATCCGCGGATCGGTGACGAGCCGCTCCAGCTCCCGCTGGTAGACGGTGACCTCGTCCGGGGTGATCAGCTGGTCGACGGCGAGGAAGCCGTCACGCTCGTACGCCTGGAGATCGGCCGTCGAGATCGGGCCGGGGGTGTCCGGGGAACCCCAGACGACCGGATCCTGGCGGGGGATCGACACCTCGGTGGTGCCTCGGCTGGGGTACAGGTCGGTGACGGTGGTCGTGGTGGTCGTGATGGTCACTGGTCGTCACACCTCCTCGGGTTCGGTGAGCAGCGGATAGACGCCGTTCTCGTCGTGGTCCTCCCGTCCGGTCACGGGCGGGTTGAACACGCAGATGCAGCGGAAGTCCTCCTTGACGCGCAGCGTGTGCCGCTCGTGCCCGTCGAGGAGGTACATGGTGCCGGGAGTGATCGTGTGGGTCTGCCCGCTCTCGTGGTCGCGGAGCTCGGCCTCGCCTTCGACGCAGACGACGGCCTCGATGTGGTTGGCGTACCACATCGACGTCTCCGTCCCGGCGTACAGAATCGTTTCGTGCAGGGAGAAGCCGACCCTCTCCTTGGCCAGCACGATGCGTTTGCTCTCCCAGGTGCCGGACGCGGCCTTCACGTGCCGGTCGGTGCCTTCGATGTCCTTGAACGAACGGACGATCACGGTGGTGTACTTCCTCCTTGCTGGACGCCTGCCAGGTGGTCGCTAGGCGGTTTCGCGGACGGCACGGGCGAGCACGCGCAGGCCCTCGTCCAGTTCCTCCGGCGTGATGGTGAGCGCCGGCAGCAGCTTGACGACCTCGCTCTCCGGACCGGAGGTCTCGATGAGCAGCCCCAGCTCGAAGGCGCGCCGCGCGATCCGGTCGGCCCGGCCCTTGTCGTGGAACTCCAGGCCCCACACCAGCCCCCGGCCCCGGTACTCCTTGACGTCGGCGAGGTTCTCCTCGGTGATGGCGATCAGCGCCTGCTCGGCCTGCTCGCCCCGGGTGCGGGTCTGCTTCTCCATGGCGGACCCGTCGGCCCAGTACGTCTGCAGGGCGGCGGTGGCGGTGACGAACGCCGGGTTGTTGCCGCGGAAGGTGCCGTTGTGCTCGCCCGGCTCCCAGATGTCCAGCTCGGGCTTGAACAGGCACAGCGACATCGGCAGCCCGTAGCCGCTGATGGACTTCGACACGGTGACGATGTCCGGCGTGATGCCGGCCTCCTCGAAGGAGAAGAAGGCGCCGGTACGGCCGCACCCCATCTGGATGTCGTCGACGATCAGCAGCATGTCCTGGCGCTCGCACAGGTCGGCGAGCGCCCGCAGCCACTCCGGGCGTGCGACGTTGATGCCGCCCTCGCCCTGGACCGTCTCCACGATCACGGCGGCGGGCTTGTTGAGCCCGGAGCCCTGGTCCTCGAGCAGCCGCTCGAACCAGAGGAAGTCCGGGACCTTGCCGTCGAAGTAGTTGTCGAAGGGCATCGGGGTCCCGTGCACGAGCGGTATGCCAGCGCCGGCCCGCTTGAAGGCGTTACCGGTGACGGCCAGCGAGCCCAGCGACATCCCGTGGAAGGCGTTGGTGAAGGACACGATCGCCTCGCGCCCCTTCACCTTCCGGGCCAGCTTGAGCGCGGACTCCACGGCGTTGGTGCCGGTCGGCCCCGGGAACATGACCTTGTACGGCAGGTCCCGCGGGCGCAGCACCAGGTTCTGGAAGGACTCCAGGAAGGCCCGCTTGGCGCTGGTCGACATGTCGAGGCCGTGCGTGACGCCGTCGCGCTCCAGGTAGTCGATCAACGCCCGTTTCAGGACGGGGTTGTTGTGCCCGTAGTTGAGGGAACCGGCACCGGCGAAGAAGTCCAGGTACGTGTGGCCGTCCTCGTCGAACATGCGGCTGCCCTGCGCGCGGTCGAAGACGGTGGGCCAGCCGCGGCAGTAGCTGCGCACCTCGGACTCCACGGTCTCGAAGACACTGAGGTCGGGCTGGGTGATGGTCACGACGAATCGCTCCTCGTGCGTGGGGAGGGCCTGGGGGAGTGTGTGGGGGGTTGCGTGGGGGATTGCGTGAGGGTTCAGAAAGACAGGGGGCCGATGCGGTAGAGCACCTCGGGCTCGTGGGGCCCGTCCGGGAACAGGCCCGTGTCGAAGAGCACCTCGCGGGAGACCGCGGCGCCGTGGCGGTCCGCGTACGAGGTGAACAGGCGCTCGGACGCGGTGTTGTCCGGGGTGATCGTGGTCTCGACCTCGGTGATCCCGCGCTCGGCGGCGAGCCGCGCGGTCAGTCCGTCGAGCAGCGCGGCCGCGATGCCGTGACCCCGGTGGGCGGCGTCGACCGCCACCTGCCAGACGAGCAGGGTGTGCGGCTGCTCCGGCCGTACGTACCCGGTGACGAAACCGACCGGTTCTCCGTCGGCCCCGCGCGCCACCGCCGACGTGCCGGCGAAGTCACGACACCACAGCAGGTAGCTGTAGGAGGAGTTCAGGTCGAGCGTTTCGGAGTCCTTGGCGATACGCCAGAGCGCGGCTCCGTCCGCCACCGCCGGGCGGTCGATGAGCAGGTCTGCTTGTGCGGCAGTCATGCGGATTGAATTTACCGATGGAAATTCAAAAATGCATGGCCGGATGGGGTTACTTCAGTGGGGGTCCTGTGTTATCACGCGGGCGCGGGCAGGGGCGCGATGAGCGAGCTATATATACCGGTTTGTGCGTCTCGAAAGGTGCAAAACGGAACGCCTGTGTAATGCGTCACAAGCGTGTAACCCGCTCGGAAAATCCGTGTGTTTACGCCCCGGAAAAGCGGGCAGAAGCACTGGGGAAAGCTACCTGGAAATAAGAATTAGCAAATCATCTTGAATTCACGCTCCGGTTACACCGTCAATACGCTCCCGCAGAATGTCCGCGTGACCGTTGTGCCGGGCGTACTCCTCGACCATGTGCATGAGCACCCAGCGCAGACCGACCTCGAGACCGGCCATCGGGCCGTCGGTGATCCGCCCGGTGTCGTCCAGCGACCGCCCGGCGCACAGCTCCTGCCCCCGGGCGATCTCCCGCCGCCACGCCGCGAGCGCCTCGTCCAGCCCCCGGCCGGGATCGAGGGCGTACCCGCTCTCCTCCTCGAACACCGGCGGCACGGCGAGCCCGGCGAACACCCGCTGGAACCAGTTCCGCTCCCCTTCCGCCAGGTGCTGCACCAGCCCCAGCAGCGTCAACGGCGACGGTTCCGCCGACGCCAGCCGCACCTGCGCGTCGTCCAGCCCCGCGCACTTCAGCTCCAGCGTGGCCCGGTGGAAGGCCGGCCAGCTCTCCAGCATGGGCCGCTCCTCGCCGGTCATGAGGGGGACGGGGCGGCCGTCGGGAAGGGTGTGGGACGGGTGGGAGGCCATGGGGGGAGCATGGCACGGGGCACCGGCAGCGGCGCGTGATTCCGGCGCCGGCCGGAGTCAACCGCCGGCGCCCGGAGACTTCTTAGGCGAGACAGCCTTGTAACCATCGGTTTGGTTTGAGAGACCCAAACATCTCCTTATAATCGGAACCCACAGTTCCCCCACAGGAGGCCCCCCGTGAACACCCCCTCCGGGCGCCGGACCCGCATTCTGGCCGCCACCACCGCGACGGCCGGGCTGGTGCTCGTGGCCGCCTGCACCTCCACCGGCAACGGCGGCAGCGGTTCCAAGACCGCCGCCGGCGGGGTCAAGGTCGTCAAGGCGGGGCAGCTGACCACCTGCACCCACCTGCCGTACCCGCCCTTCCAGTCGGAGATCGACGGCAAGGTCCAGGGCTTCGACGTCTCCCTCATCGACCTGGTCGCCAAGGACCTCGGCGTGAAGCAGGCCATCGTCGACACGCCCTTCGAGAACTTCAAGACCGGCGCGTTCCTCAACTCCGGCCAGTGCGACCTCGCCGCGGCCGGCATGACCATCACCGCCGAGCGCAAGAAGCACGTCGACTTCTCCGACCCCTACTTCAACGCCACCCAGGCCGTCCTCGTCGACAACAAGAGCGGCATCACCTCGCTCGCCGACGTCAAGGCCAAGGGCAAGAAGCTCGGCGCCCAGGCGCAGACCACCGGCGAGGACTACGCGAAGAAGCAGGGTTTCGACCCGGTCTCCTTCGAGTCCTCCGACGCGGTCCTCAACGGCCTGCGCACCGGCCAGGTCCAGGCCGTCGTCATCGACTACCCGGTCGTCCAGGGCTGGCTGAAGGACAAGGCCAACGCGAACGCCTTCAAGGTGGCCGACAACCTCAGTACGGGTGAGCAGTACGGCTTCACGGTGAAGAAGGGCAACAGCAAGCTCCTCGCCGCCATCAACAAGGCCATCGCCGACGCCAAGGCCGACGGCACGTACAAGAAGCTGTACGAGAAGTGGATCGGCCCGTACGACGCGTCCGCCGCCTCCCCCTCGGCCTCCTGACCCCATGACCGACACCGACGTACCGGTCCGGCCCGTGAAGAAGGGACTGACCCGGACCCAGAAGCGCAGTCTGTCGCGCGGCATCCAGTACGCCGTCTTCGTCGCCGCCGTGATCGCCTTCGCGGTCACGGCCGACTGGGGACAGCTGCAGAACCAGTTCGCGCAGCTCGACATCGCGCGCCGGATGTTCCCGGACGTCATCACGCTGGCGCTGGAGAACACCGTGCTCTACACCGTGTCCGGCTTCGTCGTCGGACTGGCACTGGGCATGCTCCTCGCGCTGATGCGGCTGTCGTCCGTGGGCCCGTACCGCTGGCTCGCGGGCGTCTACATCGAGATATTCCGCGGCCTGCCCGCCCTGTTGATCTTCATCTTCATCGGTGTGGCCGTACCGCTGGCCTTCCCCGGAACCGAGATCATCGGCGGCACCTACGGCAAGGTCGCCCTCGCGCTCGGCCTGGTGGCGGCCGCGTACATGGCGGAGACGATCCGCGCGGGCATCCAGGCCGTTCCCAGGGGGCAGATGGAGGCGGCGCGCTCGCTGGGCTTCTCGCCCGCCCGGGCCATGGTCTCGATCATCGTGCCGCAGGCGTTCCGGATCATCCTCCCGCCGCTCACCAACGAACTCGTCCTGCTCTTCAAGGACTCCTCACTGGTGCTGTTCCTGGGCGTCACCCTGGAGGAGCGCGAACTGTCCAAGTACGGACGCGACCTCGCCAGCACGACCGCCAACTCCACGCCGATCCTCGTCGCCGGCCTGTGCTACCTGCTGGTCACGATCCCGCTCGGCTTCCTCGTCCGCCGTATGGAGGCAAAGGCCCAGGAGGCCGTCAAGTGACCACCCCCGAGGTCCGGATCCAGGACCTGCACAAGTCCTTCGGCGACAACGAGGTGCTGCGCGGCATCGACCTGGAGATCGGCCAGGGCGAGGTGGTCTGCGTCATCGGCCCCTCCGGCTCCGGCAAGTCGACCCTGCTGCGGTGCGTCAACCTCCTGGAGGAGCCCACCAGGGGCCGGGTCTTCGCCGGCGGCACTGAACTGACCGACCCCGACGTCGACATCGACGCCGTACGCCGCCGCATCGGCATGGTCTTCCAGCAGTTCAACCTCTTCCCGCACCTCACCGTCACCGAGAACCTCACCCTCCCGCAGCGCCGGGTGCTCAGGCGGGACAAGGCGACGGCCGCGAAGGTGGCCGCCGAGAACCTGCGGCGCGTGGGCCTCGCCGAGAAGGCGGACGCCTACCCCTCCTCCCTCTCCGGCGGCCAGCAGCAGCGCGTCGCCATCGCCCGCGCGCTGGCGATGGACCCCCAGGTGATGCTGTTCGACGAGCCGACGTCGGCGCTCGACCCGGAGCTGGTCGGGGACGTCCTGGCCGTGATGCGCATGCTCGCGACCGAGGGCATGACGATGATGGTCGTCACGCACGAGATGACCTTCGCCCGCGAGGTCGCCGACCGGGTCGTCTTCATGGACGGTGGCGTGATCGTCGAGGACGGCTCCCCGGACCAGGTCATCGGCAACCCGGGCCACGAACGCACCCGTCACTTTCTCTCCCGCCTGCTGGACCCGGCGATGGCCGAGGTGGAGGAGGAGACCTCGGACCAGGTGGGCAAGGGCGAGCGGTAGCTCACTAAGGTGCGGTACATGAGCGATCGCGCGGTACTGCATGTGAAGGGGCGGATCCTCGTCGGTCCGGACGAGGTCCGGGACGAGCTGTGGGTGGTGGGGGGCCGGATCTCTTACGACCGCCCGGCCGGCGCCCGCGAGGTGACGTCCGTCGAGGGCTGGGCGCTGCCCGGCCTGGTCGACGCCCACTGCCACGTCGGTATCGGCCCGCACGGCCCGGTCGAGAAGGACGTGGCCGAGAAGCAGGCGCTGACCGACCGGGAGGCGGGCACGCTGCTGATCCGTGACGCGGGATCGCCCTCCGACACCCGCTGGATCGACGACCGCGAGGACCTCCCGAAGATCATCCGGGCCGGCCGGCACATCGCCCGCACCCGCCGCTACATCCGGAACTACGCCCACGAGATCGAGCCGGACGACCTCGTCGCGTACGTAGCCCAGGAGGCCCGGCGCGGCGACGGCTGGGTGAAGCTGGTCGGCGACTGGCTCGACCGCGACCGCGGCGACCTGTCGGCCTGCTGGCCGCGTGCGGCGGTCGAGGCGGCCATCGCGGAGGCCCACCGCCTGGGCGCCCGGGTGACCGCCCACTGCTTCGCCGAGGAATCCCTCCGTGACCTGGTCGAGGCCGGCATCGACTGCATCGAGCACGCGACCGGCCTGACGGAGGACCTGGTCCCGCTGTTCGCCTCGCGTGGCGTCGCGATCGTCCCCACCCTCGTCAACATCGCCACCTTCCCCCGGCTCGCCGACGGCGGCGAGAGCAAGTTCCCGCGCTGGTCGGCGCACATGCGGCGACTGCACGAGCGGCGCTACGACACCGTGCGCGGCGCCTACGACGCCGGGATCCCGGTGTACGTCGGCACGGACGCCGGGGGTTCGCTCGCCCACGGCCTGGTCGCGGCCGAGGTCGCGGAACTGGTCACCGCCGGGATCCCGCCGGTCGAGGCGCTGTCGGCGACGACTTGGGGGGCGCGGAAATGGCTCGGCCGCCCCGGCCTGGAGGAGGGCGCACCGGCGGACCTCGTGGTGTACGAGGCGGACCCGCGGACGGACGTGCGCGTGCTGGCGTCACCTCGGCGGGTGGTGCTGAACGGGCTGGTGGTCGAGTAGCCGGCGAACTCGGCGGAGTAGGCGTTTTCACCCCGCGACCCGCGTTCGGCGCCCCGCGCTGACGTGGGTCAACTCCTTTTCTGCGTCAGGACCGGGACGGCAGCGACCGCCTTCCGCCCCCGCCGGCGACCGCCGAGGACAGTCCCGACCACGCCCGGTTCGCCCACGCCGGCGCGGCGGCCCCGAGACGGGCGCGCAGCCCCGCCCCCGACAACCACATCGCCCCGCTCGCGGCCGACGGCACCCCGTCCCAGCGCGGCCGTATCCACCCCCTCGGCGTCGAAGGACGCCGTGCGGCCTCCTGGCAGGGCGACCGGGACGGACACCGCATCGAGACGTGCACCGTATCGACGCGCCACCGGGCACACCGCTACGGGAGGGCGGCCGGGCCGTCGCCGACGACACCGCACCGCCGGCCGCGCGCACCGGCCCCGGCTGGACGCCGGCCCGCCGGGGAACGGACTGACCTGCGCGCTCGTCGGCCCGTACGGCTGGGGCGACGCCGCAGGGCCGGTGGCCCAGGCCCTCGACACCAACGCCTACGGCCACCACTCGGCGACCCCTGCCTCGAACCGAGCTGCGCCCCACCGCTGCTGGTCACCCTCGTCATGCTCACCGCCGACCCGCGCGCCGTGCGCACGGGGACGAGCGCGTCGGCCACCGCCGACGGCACCGTCGGGATCCGTTTCCCGGACGGCACGCGGGGACGGGTGCCCCGGATCAGCGATGCGCCGACGTCAGGGCCCGCTCGAGAGCCTGGAGGAAGGAGTTGACCGTCGCCCGGTCCCGTACCGCCAGCCGCAGCCACTCCTCACCCAGGCCCGGGAACGTGTCCCCGCGCCGGACCGCGAAACCGAGGTCGCGCAGACGCCGGCGCACCGCGGCGGCACGCGGCATCCGTACGAGGACGAAGGGGCCCTCGGCGGGCGCCACGACCCGCAGCCCGTCCGAGGCGAACTCCGCCAGCCCGGCGACCAGATGAGCCCGGTCGGCGGCGATCCGGTGAGCCGCGTGCGCCGCCTCCGCCAGTGCCCGCGGCGCCACGCAGGCCCGCGCCGCCGCCAGCGCGGGCGTGGACACCGGCCACAGCGGCTGGGCCCGCTCCAGTTCCGCGATCGTCTCCGGCGCGGCCAGCACGTAGCCGATCCGCAACCCGGCCAGCCCCCACGTCTTGGTCAGGCTGCGCAGCACCACCAGACCCGGCACGTCGGTCCGCCCGGCCAGCGCCTCCCGCTCACCCGGCACCGCGTCCATGAACGCCTCGTCGACCACCAGCACCCGCCCGGGCCGGGCGAGCGAGGCGACACCCGCGGCCGGATGCAGCACCGACGTGGGATTCGTCGGGTTGCCGATCACCACCAGGTCGGCATCCTCCGGCACCGCCCCCGGATCCAGCCGGAAGCCGTCCGCCTCCCGCAGCAGCACCCGGTCCACGGAGTGACCCGCGTCCCGCAGCGCCGCCTCCGGCTCGGTGAACTGCGGATGCACCACCACCGGCCGGCGCACCTTCAGCGCACGCGCGAGCAGCACGAACGCCTCCGCCGCCCCCGCCGTCAGCAGCACCCGCTCCACCGGAACCCCGTGCCGCGCCGCGACCGCCGCCCGCGCGGCCCGCCCGTCCGGGTAGGCCGCGAGGGAGTCCAGCGACCCGGCGATGTGCTCACGCAGCCACGCCGGCGGCGTGTCCGCGCGGACGTTGACGGCCATGTCGACCAGCTCGGACCCGTCGTCGCGGACCTCCGCGTCACCGTGGTGGCGCAGATCGTGCCCGGCGGTGTCCTCAGTGCGCATGGGCATGCCCGCCGTGGTGGTGATGCCCGTGGTGGTGCCCGTCGTCGTCCGGGTGGAAGTGCGGCTGCTGCGGCAGCCCCACCTTGTCCTCGAAGCCGGGCAGCGCGATGCGGTACACGCACGAGTCGCAGTTCATCCTGAGGTCGCCCTTGACGGCCTCCTCGTACCGCTCCATCACCAGGTCGAGCAGTTCCGGCTCGGGTCCGATGACGTCGGCCGACCGCACCTCGATCCCCGGGTGCGCCGCCGCCCAGCCCTCGGTCTGCTGCCGCACCCGGTCCGGCAGGATGCCGGTGAAGAGGAAGTAGGGGAGTACGACGATCCGCCGCGCCCCCAGCCTCGCGCACCGGTCGAGTCCGCTGGGCACGTCGGGCGCCGCCAGCGACACGAACGCCGTCTCCACGCCCGCGTAACCGCGGCCCTCCCACAACAGCCGGGCCGCCTTGTGCACCTCGGCGTTGGCGTCCGGGTCGGTCGAGCCGCGCCCGACGAGCAGCACGGTCACGTCGGCCCGGTCCTCCGGCGTGCGCGCGGAAGACCCCAGCGCCTCGTCCAGCCGCCGCTCCAGGACGGACAGCAGCGCCGGGTGCGGGCCGAGCGGACGGCCGTAGGTGTAGGAGATCCCGGGGTGCCGTTCCTTCTCGCGGGCCAGCGCCGCCGGGATGTCGCCCTTGGCGTGCCCGGCGGCCACCAGCATCAGCGGGACGGCGGCGAACCGGCGTACCCCGCGTTCCACCAGCTCGGTCACCGCCTCGCCCAGCGGCGGCGGGGACAGCTCGATGAAGCCTCCCGCGACGGGCAGTTCGGGATGGCGGCGGCCCAGCTGACGGACGAAGTCGCGGAACGCCTCGGCTCCGGCGTCGTCCCGGGTGCCGTGGCCGGCGATGAGCAGGGCGGGCGGCGGGGTGGTCACGGTTTCTCCTCGGCGGAAATCGGGTGGTACAGCAGGGCGTTGAGCGCGGCGGCGGCGACCGCCGAACCGCCCTTCTCGGACACGTTGCTCACGGCGGGCAGTCCGCTCTCGCGCAACGCGGCCTTGGACTCGGCCGCGCCGACGAAACCGACGGGCAGACCGATGACGAGCGCCGGATCGGCGTCCAGCGTCAGCAGCTCCTCCAGGGCGGTCGGCGCACAGCCGATCACCCACAGGGCCCCCGGGCCGACCTGCTCGTACGCCAGCCGCACCGCATGGGCCGAACGCGTCAGCCCGGGCCCGGACTCCGCGTCCCTGAGCCGGCAGACGGTCTCCCGCCGGGTGATCCCGGCCGCGACCATCTCGACGTCCACGACCACGGGCGCCCCGGCGTGCAGCGCGGCGTGCGCCTTCTCCAGCGCGCCCTCGTCCGTCACGAGGTCGGTCGCGTACTCCAGGTCGGCGGCGGAGTGGATGACCCGCTCCACCACCGCCCGGGTCAGCGGCGGGAAGTGCGAGGTGTCCAGGCGGGCGCGCAGCCGCCGGAAGGACTCCTGCTCGATCGGATGAACCACACGGTTCACTTGGCGCCCTCCTGCGATTCCTGCCAGCGGTAGCCGCGCGGCGTCACCATGCGGCCCGCGATCTCCCGGGTCGCCGTGTTGCCCACGGTCACGACCGTCATCATGTCGACCGTCGCCGGATCCAGCGCGGCCAGCGTCGTCAGCCGGCTGGACTCGTCCGGCCGCGAGGCGTTGCGTACGACACCGACGGGCGTCGCAGGCTCCCGGTGTCCGGCGAGGATGGCGAGCGCCTTCGGCAGCTGCCAGTCGCGGCCCCGGGAGCGGGGGTTGTAGAAGGTCACGACGAGGTCCGCCTCGGCCGCGGCCCGTACCCGCCGCTCGATGACCTCCCACGGCGTGTGCAGGTCGGACAGGCTGATCGACACGTGGTCGTGGCCGAGCGGCGCGCCCAGGATCGCCCCGGCCGCGAGCGCCGCCGTCACCCCGGGCACCCCGACCACCTCGATGTCGTCGGACGCCTCGGCGAGCGCCGGTGACGCCATCGCGTACACGCCCGCGTCCCCGCTGCCGATCAGCGCGACCGCGTGCCCCGCGCGGGCCTCGGCGACCGCCGTGTGCGCCCGCTCCTCCTCGGCGCCCAGCCCCGATTCCAGGATCCGGGTGCCGGGCCGCAGCAGGTCGCGGATCTGGTCGACGTACTGGTCGAGCCCGACGAGCACGGACGCCCGCCGCAACTCCGCCTCGGCGCGCGGGGTGAGCAGGTCCCGCGCGCCGGGCCCGAGCCCGACCACCGCGAGCCGCCCGCGCCCCGGCCGCCGTACGACGGCACAGGTCGCCATCGCCGGCTGGGCGGCCGACTTGCGCTTGGGGACGAGGAGTTCACCCCCGCGTACGAGAGCCGCGGCCTCGGCCACGGAAGGCGTGCCGACGGCGGCGAGCGGGGCGTCGGAGGGGTTGGGCACCTCGACCTCCGCCAGCTCCTCGGCGCGGTAGGTCACGAGAGGTACGCCGAGGCGCCGCGCGGCTTCCACGATGCCCGGCTCCCCGGCCTTGGCGTCGACGGTGGCGAGTTCGGCGACGGACCGCGCGGACAGCCCGGCGTCCCGCAGGGCGCCCTCGACCAGTCCGAGCACCTCGTCGGCCGGAGCGCCCCTGGAGGCACCGACACCGACGACCAGCGACGGCGGACGCAGCAGCACCTCACGCTCGCCCGCTTCGACGGCCCGGTCGGTCAGCCGGATGGTGTACGACCCCCGCGGTGCCGTCGGCAGGGGAGGCAGCGGCCACGCCACCTCGGCCTCCAGCGCGACCGGTTCACCGTCCAGCAGGGCCCGCGAGACCGTCGCGACGGAGCCCTCCACCGGGAAGCCGAGGGTGTCGAGACCCGGCAGCCCGACGGCGTCGGTCGCGGTCGTCACCACCGGCTCCGCCCCCAGCAACCCGCCGACCTGACGGGCGAGTTCGTTGGCGCCGCCGCCGTGCCCGCCGACCAGCGACACGGCGAACCGGGCGCCCTCGTCGACGCACACCACCCCCGGGTCGGCCGTCTTGTCACCGAGCAGCGGCGCGATCAGCCGTACCACCGCCCCCGTGGCCAGGAAGCACACCAGCTGCTCGCACTCCGCGAACGCCCGCCGTACGGCGTCCCCGACGGCACCCTCGTACACCCGCGTGCGGTCCGGCCACGCCGCGGCCAGCCGGTCCCGCGCCGCCGCCCCCGCCGCGGTGGCGGAAATGAGGCCGATCACTGAGCATCTCCTTCGATAGGCGCTTGAGGCCGCACGCCCCACAGCAGGAAAACGGGATTGGTCGCCGCCAGCCGGGTCACGTCCCCCGGCAGCGGTGCGAGCCGCGACGACTGCAGCAGCACGCCGTCGCAGGAGAACCCGGCGGCGACGAGCGCCTCGCGGGCGGCCGGTACGCGGTCCAGGGCGGCCATGGCGACCACCACCGTCCGCCGGGCCCGCCGCGCGCACGCGGTCACGATGGCGGGCAGCTCACCGCCCCCGCCGCCGACGAACACGGCGTCGGGATCGTCGAGCCCGGCCAGCGCGTCCGGCGCGGTCCCCCGCACCACGCGCACGTCCACGCCGTGCGCCACGGCGTTGGCGCGGACCCGCTCGGCCCCGTCCGCGGTCTTCTCCACCGCGACGGCGGCCGCGCCGAGCCGCGCGCACTCCACGGCCACCGACCCGGAGCCCGCGCCGACGTCCCAGACCAGGTCGCCCAGGCGCGGCCCGAGCCGGGCCAGGGCCAGCGCCCGCACCTCGAACTTGGTGATCATCGAGTCGCGGTGCGCGAACGCGCCCTCGTCCAGGGCCCAGCGAGCGGGCTGCCCGGTCGCCCCCGCCACCGTCCGCACGCCGCCGAGCATCCGCCCCTCGTCCAGGCACAGCACCACGCTCACCGCCGTGCCCCAGTCCCGGGCCGCGGCCTCGGCGGGGGAGACCCGCTCGACGCGCTCGCGTTCCGGATCGCCGAGCGCGCAGGCGACGACGAGGACACGGTCGTACGCGGCGAGCGCCGCCCCCAGCTCGGCGGGCCCGGCGCCCGGCCCGGTCAGCACGGCGACCTTGGGCCGCGCCCGGCAGACGTTGACCGCCGTCCGCAGGTCACGCCCGTGCGCGCTGACCACGACCGCGTCGTCCCAGGGCAGCCCGAGCCGCGCGAACGCCGTGGCCACGGACGACACCCCGGGCCGCACGTCCAGCCGCCCGGCCCCGAACCGCTCGGCCAGCGCCCGCACGATCCCGAAGAACCCGGGGTCCCCGGAGGCCAGCACGACGACCGGCCGGTCCTTGACGACGTACTCCTCGATGGCGTCGAGCGCGGGCGCCAGCGGCCCGAGGACGATCCGCTCCGCCGCCCGAGGCAGCCGCACGGCGTCCAGGTGCCGCCGCCCGCCCACGACCAGCCCGGCCCCGGCGAGGACGTCCTCGGCCACCGGCGCCCCGGTGCCCGCACCGACGACCGTGATCACGTGCTCGCCCCCCGCTCGCGCAGCGCCTTGCGGGCCTGGGGGTCGGCCTTGCGGTAACCATGGAAGTGACCGGGGTGGTAGAGGTGCGAGCGGGTGCCGTGCGCGTCGAGGGCCGGGCCGACCAGGAAGAGGGTGTGCTTCCAGAGCCTGTGCTCCTTGACCGTCTCCTCCAGCGTGCCGATCGTGCACCTCACGAGCAGCTCCTCCGGCCAGGTCGCCTGGTACGCGACGACGACCGGCGTGCTCGTCGGGTAACCGCCCTCCAGCAGCTCCCGCACCAGCTGGCCGCTGCGGGCCGCGGACAGGAAGATCGCCATGGTGGTGCCGTGCCGCGCGAACTCGCGGACCTCCTCACCGGGCGGCATCGGCGTCTTGCCGCCGCCCAGCCGGGTCAGCACCACGGACTGGGCGACCTCGGGGACGGTCAGCTCCCGCTGGGCCAGCGCGGCCACGGCGGAGAAGGCGGAGACGCCGGGCACGACCTCGGTGGCGATGCCGATCCGGGCACACCGGTCGAGCTGTTCCTGCGTACCGCCCCACAGCGCCGGATCGCCGGAGTGGATCCGGGCCACCTTCAGGCCCTCCCGGCGGGCCCGCTCGTACACGGCGACGACGTCCTCCAGCGACATGGTCGCCGAGTCCAGGATCTCCGCGCCCTCCCGCGCGTGCTCGAGGACCTCCGCCTGGACCAGGCTGGCCGCCCAGATCACCACGTCGGCCTCGGCGATGGCGCGCGCGGCACGGAACGTCAGCAGGTCGGCGGCGCCGGGGCCGGCACCGACGAAGGTCACCTTGCCGGTGGGGGCATCGGCCATGAGAATCTGTCCTCTCCTACAAGTCCTACGAGCAAGTCCTGTGAGTACGGCGGCTACGGCCGTGTGTGCGCGAACGCGGGTCGATCGGATAGCGGAAACACATGGCGGTCTTCGTCGCGCTGGGCGCGTTCCTGATGACGCTGGCAGGCGGCTGGACGGCACAGCGCGTGACCGACCGCCGCCACCTGGTCCTGGGCCTGGCGGGCGGCCTGATGCTGGGCGTGGTCGGCCTCGACCTGCTGCCGGAGGCGCTGCAGGCGGCCGGCCGTGAGGTGTTCGGCGTACCGGCGGCCCTGCTGCTGTTCGTGGCCGGCTTCCTGCTGGCCCACCTGGTGGAACGCCTGCTGGCCGCACGGCAGGCCGCGCACGGCGGCGCCGAACACGGCCACCGCGCGCCCCAGGTGGGCCTGACCGCGGCGGCCGCGATGGTCGGTCACAGCGCCATGGACGGCGTGGCGATCGGCGCGGCCTTCCAGGTGGGCGGCGGCATGGGCGCGGCGGTCGCGCTCGCCGTCATCGCCCACGACTTCGCGGACGGCTTCAACACCTTCACCATCACGAGCCTGTACGGCAACGCCCGCCGCAAGGCCGTCGCGATGCTCGTCGCGGACGCCTGCGCACCCGTGCTGGGCGCCGCATCGACCGCGTTCCTCACCATCCCCGAGGGGTTCCTCGGCGGCTATCTCGGCCTCTTCGGCGGCGCGCTGCTCTACCTCGCCGCCGCCGAGATCCTCCCCGAGGCCCACCACGAGCACCCCGCCCGCTCCACCCTGCTGTGCACGGTGGCCGGAGTGGCGTTCATCTGGCTCGTGGTCGGCGTCTCCGGCTGACCCCGCTCTCGTGGGCCTCACAGCTTGCCGCCCCGCCCGCCGTCCCGCCGGGCGGGCGCGATGAGCGTCGACAGGTACGGCAGCGGCCCGCCGTCGAGCTCGGCGGCCGGCCGGATGGACTCCTCCGCCAGCCCCAGCGCCGACCCCCACACCGCGTCCCCGAGCCGCCCGGTCTCCCGCAGCGCCTGTGCGACCTCCGCGGCCTGCCGCCCGAACTTGTACGCCACGACCGTCCCCGGACCGTCGAGCGCCTCCTTGAGGACGGCCGAACCGGCGGTCACCGGCACGAGCGTCAGCGGCTCGGTGCCCTCGGTGAGGACGGCACCCGAGCGTGCGGCGAGATCCTGCATGGCGGTGATCCCGGGCACGGTCTCGACGACCGTCCCCGGCACCAGCTCCGCGATCGTCTGCGCGAGATAGGTGAAGGTGGAGTACACGTTCGGATCCCCGATGGTCGCGAAGGCCACCGACCCGCGCTCCCTGAGCAACTCGGCGACCCGCTCCCCGGCCGCGTCCCAGGCCGCCTCCCGGCGCGCCCGGTCGCTCCGCTCGTTCAGCGCGAACACCACCCGGACGACCTTCTCCTCGGGCACGTAGTGCAGCACGGTCGCCTCGGCCCGCCCGCGCTCACCGGTGTCCATGACAGGCACGACCACGATGTCGGCCGCGCGCAGGGCGTTGACCCCCTTGACGGTCACCAGCTCCGGATCCCCGGGGCCCACCCCGACTCCGACCAGCCTGCTGCTCATGACGTCCGGCACCTCTCCACGAACCGACGGGCCACACCGGGCACGGACGCCCAGTGCGTGTGCAGATAACTCGCGTGCACGCCCTGCTGTACAAAACCTTCGACGCCCCTGCGAGGGGCGCGCACCCCCCAAGCGGGAGCCGTCCCCGCCCCCGGCTCGACGACCGTCCGGTGGAACTCGTGCCCGCGCATCCGGGTCCCGGCCGGGGCGAGCACGCTGTCGCTGACGGCCACGGCGTCCCGGTAGCCGAGGGTGAGCCGCTCGGACATACGCGCGCCGGCGTCCAGCACCCCGCACATGGGCTGCCCGTCCAGCTCCCGGCACAGGTACAGCAGCCCGGCGCACTCGGCGGCCACCGGCGCACCGCTCAGGGCGAGTTCGGCGACGGCCTTGCGGAGGGGCTCGTTGGCGGACAGCTCGGCGGCGTAGACCTCGGGGAAGCCGCCACCTATCACCAAGCCCTTTGTGCCGTCCGGGAGGTGCTCGTCCCGCAGGGGATCGAAGGGAACGACTTCGGCACCGGCGGCGGTAAGGAGCTCGGTGTGCTCGGTGTAGGAGAAGGTGAAGGCGGGACCACCGGCGACGGCGACCACCAGCCCGTCCGGTGTTTGCGGACGAGGCCCTTCAGGCCGGTCGGGGGTCCAGGGGGCGGAGCCCCCTGGCGGGGCCGAAGGGACGGAGCCCCTGGAGGACGGGAAGGGCAGGGACGGCGGGGGCGACCCACCTAGCACCTCAGCCGCATCCCAAGCCGCACACGACAACGCACCCGCACTCCGCGCCAGCCCGATCAACGCCTCCAGATCGCACCCGTCGGAGACCTGCGCCGCCATCGCCGCCACGGCCTCCACCGCCGCGGCCTGCCGCTCGGCCACCGGAACCAGTCCCAGATGCCGCGACGGCGTATCCACCTGCGCCACCCGCCGCAGCACCCCGAGCACCGGCACCCCGGCCGAGTCCAACGCCTCCCGCACAAGGGCCTCGTGCCGATCGGACGCCACCTTGTTCAGGATCACGCCCCCGACCCGCACCTCCGGATCCCAGGACGCGAACCCGTGCACCAGCGCCGCCACGGACCGCGACTGCGACGACGCGTCCACGACCAGCACCACCGGCGCCCGGAGCAACTTCGCCACCTGCGCGGTGGACGCCAGTTCGCCTTCCCCGGCGGCCCCGTCGTACAGCCCCATCACGCCCTCGACGACGGCGAGGTCACACCCGCGCGCCCCGTGCCGGAACAGCGGCCCGATCAGCTCGGGCCCGCACAGGTAGGCGTCGAGGTTCCGCCCCGCCCGCCCGGTGGCGAGCGCGTGGTACCCGGGGTCGATGTAGTCCGGCCCGACCTTGTGCGGGGACACGGCGAGCCCCCGCGCGGTGAGCGCGGCCATCAGCCCCGTGGCGACGGTGGTCTTGCCGCTGCCGGACGACGGCGCGGCGACGACCAGCCGGGGCACGGACGAGGACATCACCACTCGATGCCCCTCTGCCCCTTCTGCCCGACGTCCATGGGGTGCTTGACCTTGGACATGTCGGTGACGAGGTCCGCGAAGTCCACGAGCTTCCCGGGCGCGTTCCGCCCGGTGATCACGACATGCTGGGTCCCGGGCCGGTGGCGCAGCACGTCCACGACCTCGTCGGTGTCGACCCACCCCCAGTGCATGGGGTAGGCGAACTCGTCCAGCACGTACAGCTTGTACGTCTCGGCGGCCAGGTCCCGCTTGACCTGCTCCCAGCCCTCCCGGGCCTTCTCCTCGTTGTCCAGCTGCTCATCACGCTGGACCCAGGACCACCCCTCGCCCATCTTGTGCCAGTCGACGCTCCCGCCCTCCCCGGAGGCACCGAGGACGCGCAGCGCGTTCTCCTCGCCGACCTTCCACTTCGCCGACTTGACGAACTGGAACACCCCGATCGGCCACCCCTGGTTCCAGGCGCGCAGCGCCAGCCCGAACGCGGCGGTCGACTTGCCCTTGCCGATCCCGGTGTGCACGACGACCAGCGGCCGGTTCCGCCGCTGCCGGGTCGTGAGCCCGTCGTCCGGTACGACACTCGGCTGTCCCTGCGGCATTACGCGGCCCTCCTCGAAGTCCCCTGCGTCCCCTGTACATCCCTGACCAGCCCGGCGATCGAGTCCGCCCGCAACTCGTCGAGCGTCACCGCCGTACCCCCCAGTTCACCCGCGAGCTGCCCGGCGAGCCCCAGCCGCACCGGCCCGGACTCGCAGTCGACGACCACGGAGGCGACCTGCCCGGCCGCGAACAGCCGCGCCGCCCGCCCGGCGAGGGCCACCGGCTCAGGACCGCCGGTGGCCCGCCCGTCGGTCACCACCACGACCAGCGCCCGCCGCACCGGATCCCGCAGCCGCTCCACCCGCAGCACCTCGTGCGCCTTGAGCAGCCCGGCGGCCAGCGGTGTCCGCCCGCCCGTCGGCAGCGACTCGAGCCGGGCCGCCGCCGTGTCCACGGAGGAGGTGGGCGGCAGGGCGACCTGCGCGTCCTTCCCCCGGAAGGTCACCAGCCCCACCTTGTCCCGGCGCTGGTAGGCGTCGAGGAGCAGCGACAGCACGGCGCCCTTCACGGCACTCATCCGCTGCCGCGCCGCCATCGACCCGGAGGCGTCCACCACGAACAGCACGAGGTTCCCCTCGCGCCCCTCCCGGGTCGCCTGCCGCAGATCGTCCCGCCGCACGACAAGACCCGGCCCGGACCGGCCGCGTGCCCGCTGGTGCGGGGCGGCGGCCTGCACGGTCGCCGCCAGGTGCAGCTTGGTCAGCGTGCCCCGCGGGCGCCGGGCCCCGGTCGTCCGCCCGTGCTCGGTCCGCGCCCGGGAACGCCGCCCGGCGGCACCCTCGCCGATGCCGGGAACGCTGAGCGTCTTGGCGCGGAAGGGCTCGGATGCCCGCGCCGGGGCCTGCTCACCCGCCCCCGCGCCGGAAGCCTGCGGTTCCCCGCCCTCACCGGCCTCGGGACGCGCGCCGGTGTCACCGCCCTGCGGGCCGCCGTCGCCCTGGGGAGGCTGCCCGCCCCCGTCGCCGGGACCGTCGGGGTCCGGGTCGGGGTCCTCGTCGTGGGAGGAGTCGCCGAACTGCTCCAGCGTCTCGTCGAGCTTGTCCTCGTCGAGGCCCGGCGCGTCGAAGGGATTGCGCCGCCTGCGGTGCGGCAGCGCGAGCAGCGCCGCCTGCCGCACGTCCTCGGCGAGCACGTCGGTCCGCCCGGCCCAGGCGGCCAGCGCCGTCGCGGTACGGGCCATCACGATGTCGGCCCGCATGCCGTCCACCTCGAAGGCGGCACAGGTCGCCGCGATCTGCCGCAGCGCCCCGTCGCCCAGCCGCACCGACGGCAACAGCTCCCGCGCCGCCACGATCCGCGCCCGTACGGCGGCCTCCTCCTCCGCCCACCGCGCGGCGAAGGCGGCGGGATCGTCGTCGTACGCCAGCCGCCGCCGCACCACCTCGACCCGCTGGTCCGGTTCCCGCGAGGCGGCGACCTCCACGGTCAGCCCGAACCGGTCCAGCAACTGCGGGCGCAGTTCGCCCTCTTCGGGGTTCATGGTGCCCACGAGCAGGAACTTCGCCGCGTGCCGGACGGAGACGCCCTCGCGCTCGACGTAGGAGGCGCCCATCGCGGCGGCGTCCAGCAACAGGTCGACCAGGTGATCGTGCAGGAGATTGACCTCGTCGACGTACAGGATCCCCCGGTGCGCGTCGGCGAGCAGCCCCGGCTCGAAGGCCTTCACACCCTCCGCCAGCGCCCGCTCGATGTCGAGGGCGCCGACCAGCCGGTCCTCGGAGGCACCGACGGGCAGCTCGACCATCCGGGCCGGCCGGGACTCGAACGCCCCGGGCTCGTGCGGCCCGTCCGGGCAGGCGGGGTCGGGGGACCCGGGGTCGCAGGAGAAACGGCACCCGGAGACGACGTCGACCTGCGGCATGAGCGCCGACAGGGCACGTACCGCCGTGCTCTTCGCCGTCCCCTTTTCTCCCCGCACCAAGACGCCGCCCACGGCAGGGCTCACCGCGTTGAGGAGCAGGGCCAATCGCAAATCGTCCTGCCCGACGACGGCAGTGAAGGGAAAGGGCGTGCTCATGCCTGGATCACTCCTTTGAGTGGCTGGTGTCCGAGTTGGCCGGGCGCCGAGCACACGGCTGCCGACGTGTGAGGCGGATCCCCGCCGACGTGGGGGTGTTCCGGGCACTGCCCAACCGACAGCCGTCCGCGCACGTTGCTCCCCGCCACTGCGGGGGTTTCCGGGGAGATCACCCGTCTCCCTCCAGATCGCCCTCGAGCTCCAGGTAGGTCGCCCGGAGCCGGTCCAAGGTCTCCTGGTCCGGCTCCGCCCACAGCCCCCGGTCGGCCGCCTCCAGGAGGCGTTCCGTGATGCCGCGCAGCGCCCAAGGGTTGGACTTCTTCATGAAGTCCCGGTTCTCGGCGTCGAAGACGTACTCCGCGCTGAGCTTCTCGTACATCCAGTCGTCGACCACGCCCGCGGTGGCGTCGTAGCCGAAGAGGTAGTCGACGGTCGCCGCCATCTCGAAGGCGCCCTTGTAGCCGTGCCGCCGCATGGCCGCCATCCAGCGCGGGTTGACCACGCGGGCGCGGAAGACCCGGTGGGTCTCCTCGCCGAGCGTGCGGGTCTTCACCTGGTCCGGCACGGCCGAGTCGCCGACGTACGCCTCGGGGGAGGCCCCCGTCAGGTGCCGCACCATGGCGACCATGCCGCCGTGGTACTGGAAGTAGTCGTCGGCGTCGACGAGGTCGTGCTCGCGGGTGTCGACGTTCTTGGCGGCCACGGCGATGCGCTTGAACGCCGTCTCCATGTCCCCCCGGGCGGCCCGCCCGTCGAGCCCGCGCCCGTACGCGTAACCGCCCCACACCGCGTACACCTCGGCGAGGTCCGCGTCCGACCGCCAGTTGCGCGCGTCGATCAGCGGCAGCAGACCCGCGCCGTACGCCCCCGGCTTGGAGCCGAAGATACGGGCCGTCGCCCGTCGCCGGTCGCCGTGCCCGGCCGCGTCCTGCTCGACATGCGCGCGTACGAAATTGGACTCGGCGGGCTCCTCCAGCTCGGCCACCGCCCGTACCGCGTCGTCGATCAGCCCGACGACGTGCGGGAACGCGTCCCGGAAGAAGCCGGAGATGCGGACCGTGACGTCGATGCGCGGCCGGCCCAGTTCCGCCAGGGGGACCACCTCGAAGCCCGTCACCCGGCGCGAGGCGTCGTCCCAGACCGGGCGGCAGCCCAGCAGGGCGAGGATCTCGGCGATGTCGTCGCCCTGGGTGCGCATGGCCGATGTGCCCCAGACCGTCAGGCCGACGGACTTCGGGTACTCGCCCGTGTCCTGCAGATAGCGCGCGACCAGCGAGTCCGCGAGCGACTGCCCGACCTCCCAACTCAGCCTGGACGGGATGGCCTTGGGGTCGACGGAGTAGAAGTTACGGCCGGTCGGCAGGACGTTGACCAGTCCGCGCGTCGGCGATCCGGACGGGCCAGCCGGGACGTAACCGCCGTCCAGCGCGCGGAGGATGTGGCCGATCTCGTCCGTCGTCTTCGCCAGCCGGGGTACGACCTCGGTGCAGGCGAACTCCAGCACGGCGACGGCCTCGGGGAGGTCGGTGCCGAGGACGTCACGGACGAGACCGGGAACATCCGCGGCGTTCCACGCCACGGACTCCATGCCCTCCGCGACCCGCCGGCACAGCTGCTCCAGCAGGTCGACCGCGTCGGCAGCCGTCCGCGCCGGGCCCTCCACCAGGTCCGTCAGCTCCACCGGCACCTTCACCGGCGTCCCCGGCTCGGCCAGCAGTTCCTTCTCCACCAGCCCGAAGTGAGCCGCCAGCGAAGCCCTCAGCCCGGGCAGCGCGTTGGCCTGCCCGCCCCACACCTGCGAGGCGCGCAGCACGGCGAGGACGAGATTGACGCGCGGCTCGCCGACCGGGCCGCCGCCCAGGATGTGCAGGCCGTCGCGGATCTGCACGTCCTTGATCTCGCACAGATAGCCGTCGATGTGCATGACGAACTCGTCGAACTCGTCGTCGTCCGGCTGCTCGTCCACGTGCAGGTCGTGGTGGAGCTCGGCGGCCTTGACGAGGGTCCAGATCTGCGCCCGCACGGCCGGCGCCTTCGTCGGGTCCAGGTCGGAGACCAGCGCGTACTCGTCGAGCAGCTGCTCCAGCTTGGCCAGGTCGCCGTAGGTGTCGGCGCGGGCCATCGGCGGCACCAGGTGGTCGACGACGGTGGCGTGTCCGCGCCGCTTGGCCTGGGTGCCCTCGCCGGGGTCGTTGACGATGAAGGGGTAGATCAGGGGCAGGTCGCCGAGGACGGCGTCCGGCGCGCAGCCGCCCGACAGCCCGAGGCCCTTGCCCGGCAGCCACTCCATCGTGCCGTGCTTGCCCATGTGGACGATCGCGTCGGCGCCGAAGCTGCTCTCCAGCCAGCGGTAGGCCGCCATGTAGTGGTGGGACGGCGGCATGTCGGGGTCGTGGTAGATCGCGATCGGGTTCTCGCCGAAGCCGCGCGGCGGCTGGATCATCACGACGACGTTCCCGAACCGGAGCGAGGCGAGCACGATGTCGTCGCCGTCGACGTACAGGCTGCCCGGCGGCTCGCCCCACGCCTCCAGCATGCCGTCCCGCAGCTCGGGGTCGAGCTTGTCGAACCACGCCCGGTAGTCGGCGAGCGGCACGCGCGCGGGCGCGGCGGCCAGCTGGTCCTCGGTGAGCCACTCGACGTCGTGGCCGCCGGCCTCGATGAGCCGGTGGATCAGCTCGTCGCCGTTGTCCGGGTAGCTGTTGACCACGTACCCGGCGTCCCGCAGCGCGTCCAGCACCCGTACCGCCGAGGCGGGGGTGTCCAGGCCGACCGCGTTGCCGACGCGGGAGTGCTTGGTCGGGTAGGCGGTGAAGACCAGCGCGATCTTCTTGTCGGCGTTGGCCTTGTGCTTCAACTGCGCGTGGCGTACGGCGATTCCGGCGACCCGCGCGGCCCGCTCGGGGTCGGCGGCGTACACGGGGACGTCGTCCGGGCCCTGCTCCTTGAAGGAGAACGGCACGGTGATGAGGCGACCGTCGAACTCCGGGATCGCGACCTGCATCGCCGCGTCCATGGGGGAGAGGGCGGCGTCGGACTCGTCCCAGGCCGCATGCGAGGAGGTGAGACAGAGGCCCTGCAGCACGGGGATGTTCAGGTCGGCGAGCGCCCCGATGTCCCAGGCCTCCTCGTCACCGCCCGCCGACGCCTGCGAGGCGTGCGTGCCGCCCGCGGCGAGGACGGTGGCCACCAGGGCGTCGGCCCTGCCCAGGATCTCGTACAGCCCGGCGTCCGCCCCGCGCAGCGAACCGCAGTACACCGGCAGCGCGTTCGCGCCCCGCGCCTCGATCGCGTCGCACAGCGTGTCCACGAAGGCGGTGTTGCCGCTCAGTTCGTGGGCCCGGTAGAAGAGCACGCCGACGGTCGGGCGGCCCGCCAGGAAGGCACGCTCGCCGTGCACGCCGTACTCCGGCATCTTCTGCGGCTCGAGGAACCCCTCCCCGGTCAGCAGCACGGTGTCGGACAGGAACCGGGCGAGCTCGGTGAGGTTGGCGGGGCCGCCCTCGACCAGGTACTTCAGGGCCTCGGCGACGACACCCGCGGGCACGGACGACTCGGCCATCAACTCCGCGTCGGGCACGGCCTCCCCGCCGAGCAGCACGGTCGGCACGCCCGAGGCCCTGAGGGCGGCGAGCCCGTCCTCCCAGGCGCGCTTTCCGCCGAGCAGCCGTACGACGGCGATGTCGGCGCCCCGCAGCAGCTCCGGCAGTTCCCCGGCGACGTCGACCCGGGTCGGGTTGCCGATCCGGTAGGACGCGCCGGAGGCCCGCGCCGCCAGCAGATCGGTGTCGGCGGTCGACAACAACAACACTGTGCTCATGCGGGCGCTCCCGGTGGAATGAAGGGCAGTCCTTGCGGCGCGCCCGACTCGATGAGCCGCCACAGCGCGTCCGTGTCCGCGTGCTGTTCGATCAGGTCGCCGAGCCGGTCGAGCTGCTCCTCGCGCAGCGCGGCGAACGAGGTGTCGGCGGCGGGCACGAAGCGGCGGCCCGCGGCGGCGGCCACCTCGCGCAGGAAAGCACGCCGGAAGCCGTCCGACTCCAGCGAGCCGTGCCAGTGGGTGCCCCAGGTCTGGCCGGCCCGGCAGCCGTCCAGGAAGGGCTCACCGCCGGTCACGTCACCGACTCCGTGGTGGATCTCGTACCCCTCGACGTGCTCGCCGAGGGCCTCGCCGACCGGCCGGGTGAGGGTCTTCTCACGGGCGAACCGCACGCGGACGGGAAGGAGTCCGAGCCCCTGGACCCGGCCGGCGCGCGACTCGACCTCGTCCTCGATGTGCTCGCCGAGGATCTGGAAGCCGCCGCAGATGCCGAGTACGGGCCTTTGCTGGGAGGCCCTGCGGACCAGCGCCTCGGCGAGACCCCGCTCCCGCAGCCACTCGAGCGCCCGTACGGTCCCGCGCGTGCCCGGGACGACGACGAGGTCGGCGTCGGCCAGTTCCTCGGGCCGGTCCACGAACCGCACGACGACGCCCGGTTCGGCGGCCAGCGCGTCCACGTCGGTGAAGTTGGACATCAGCGGGATCGCGCACACGGCGACGCGCAGCACGTCCTCGCCGACGGGCGGGGCGACGTTCGACTCGCGGACCGTCCCGCGCAGGGACACGCGAAGGCCGTCCTCCTCGTCGATGCCGAGCCCGTGCCGAAAGGGCAGCACTCCGTAGGTCCGCCGCCCGGTGAGCCCGCGCAGCATGTCGAGGCCGGGTTCCAGCAGGCCGACGTCGCCGCGGAACTTGTTGACGAGGAACCCGGCGACCAGTTCCTGGTCCTCCCGCGACAGCAGCGCGACGGTCCCGAAGAAGGAGGCGAAGACGCCCCCGCGGTCGATGTCGCCGACGACGAGCACGGGCAGGCGCGCGTTGCGCGCGATCCCCATGTTCACGATGTCGGTCCGCCGCAGATTGATCTCGGCGGGCGAACCGGCCCCCTCACAGATCACCGCGTCATACGTGCCCCGCAACTCGGCGAGGCAGTCGAGCACGGTCCCGAGAAGCTTCCGCTGCCGCCCGCCGTGGTAGCCGCGCGCGCTCAGCTCGCCCACGGGCTTGCCGAGCAGCACCACCTGACTGCTCTGCTCGCCGCCGGGCTTGAGCAGCACGGGGTTCATCAGCGCGGTCGGCTCGACGCGGCACGCCTGCGCCTGCATGGCCTGCGCCCGGCCGATCTCGGCGCCCTCGCGGGTCACGAAGGAGTTGAGGGACATGTTCTGCGCCTTGAACGGCGCGACCTTGACCCCCTGCCGCACCAGCCACCGGCAGATCCCGGCCGTGACGACGCTCTTGCCGGCGTCGGAGGTGGTGCCGGCGACGAGGAGACCACCACTCATGACGTACGCCCCTTCGCGATGACGCGCGCGGCGGCACAGACGCCGAGCGCGAGCAGGCTGACACGCTGGGAGAGCCGTACGGCCCGTTCGATGTCACGGCCGGCGACGGCGCGCCCCGTGGCCCCGTTGAGCACGGGCCGGTGCTCGACCCGCCCCCCGTACGACAGGGTCCCGCCCAGGCGCACGCCGAGCGCCCCCGCGAACGACGCCTCCACGGGCCCGGCGTTGGGGCTGGGATGCCCGGCCGCGTCGGCACGCCAGGCCCGTACGGCACCCCGGGGGTCGCCCCCGGCCACGGCGGCCAGTACGGCGGTCAGCCGCGCTCCGGGCCACCCCGCGAGGTCGTCGAGCCGGGCGGAGGCCCACCCGAACCGCCGGTACCTGGACGACTTGTGCCCGACCATGGCGTCGAGGGTGTTGGCGGCCCGGAACCCGAGCAGCCCCGGCACACCCCCCACCGCGCCCCACACCAGTGCCCCCACCACGGCGTCGGATGTGTTCTCGGCGACGGACTCGACGACGGCCCGGGCGATCCCGTCGGCGTCGAGCGCCTGCGGATCCCGCCCGCACAGGTGCGGCAGCCGCGCCCGGGCGCCCTCGACGTCCCCGGCCTCCAGCGCCCGCCCGATGCCCCGGGCCTCGCGCGCCAGGGACGCCCCGCCCACGACGGCCCAGGTGGCGGCGGCGGTCAGCGCGACGGAGGCGGTACGGGAGGGACGTACGGCGGACGCGGCGAGCGCCCCCAGCGATACGGCACCGCCCACGCACACCGCGGTGTGCAGCGCGCCCCACCCCCGGTGGTCCCGCCACAACACCCGCTCGACGGCCCCCGCCGCCCGCCCGAACGCGGCGACCGGATGCCCGCGGCGCGGGTCGCCGAGGAGCAGGTCACCGAGGAGGCCGGCGGCGGCGCCGTACGCGAAGACGCGATCGGCACGCATCGGCTCAGCCGGCCGAGGGGTCGGGCAGTGACCTGGTGCTGTACCTCAAACGGCAGGCGAGCATGGCGATATGTCCTCACTCAGGGTGTCCGCGCCCTGGTTCGACGAGACCGGCGGTGAGAGTTCCTGGCTCCCGGGGCTTCCTACCCCGGTGACAGTGGCGGGACCGCGCCGGATTCGCACCGGCTTCCTCTCTTGCCGCCGTACATGGCTCCGGCAGTCCACCATGCCCCCGGAAGGGCCGTCAACTTGCTGTTGACCTGCGCGGGGAGAGTGTGCTGAGGCCCACATCGGCACCGCTCGGAACGGTGTGACGGCATGCGAGAGGCTCCCCCCGAGGACATCAGGGAGGAGCCTCTCGACCTCGGTCAGGCCTTCGCCATGATCAGGTAGATGCCGTACGCCACCGCGGCCGCGCACCCCGCGAAGCACACGTACGCGCCGGTGACGGCGAGCGCCGCCGAGTTCCCCTGCGCGGCGGCGCGCTCGCGGCGCGACAGGCCGGTGACGCCGAGGGTGAAGAGGGCCACCAGGCCGAGGGTGACCGTGAGGCTGACGCCGAAGACGGAGCCGAGGGCTGCCCAGTCGATCTTCATAACAGTGCTGCTTTCTTGTGGACCGGGGTGACCGGGGTCAGACGGCGGCGGCCGGCGGGGTCGCCGGGTCGGCGGCGGGGGCGACGACGGGCGCCGCCGGGGACGGGATCGTGGCCGTCAGGTCCTCGGACACGGTGCCCACCGGGGGCGGGGTCACGGCGGCGATCGCCGTGGTCACCACGCCGGCCGGCTCCGCAGTGTCGTTGACGTTCCTCGCGTCGACCACCTCGCGGCGGGAGACCTTCCAGATCGCGGCGCTGGAGGCCACGAGGAAGACCGCCACCAGGGCGGTGCCCCAGTCACCGAGGTCCGTCACGGTCTCGGCGAGCGCGCCGACCAGGGCGGCGGCCGGGAGCGTCAGCACCCAGGCGACGACCATGCGGGTGGCCGTGGACCAGCGGACCACACCGCCCTTGCGGCCCAGGCCCGCGCCCATCACGGAGCCGGAGACGGAGTGCGTGGTGGAGAGGGAGAAGCCCAGGTGGGAGGAGGCGAGGATGACCGTCGCGGCGCTGGTCTGGGCGGCGAAGCCCTGCTGCGGCTGGAGCTCGGTCAGGCCCTTGCCCATGGTGCGGATGATGCGCCAGCCGCCGAGGTAGGTGCCGAGCGCGATGGCCATGCCCGCGGAGAGGATCACCCAGGTGGGAGGGTTGGAGTCGGGGGCGATGGAGCCGCCGGCGACCAGGGCGAGGGTGATGATGCCCATGGTCTTCTGCGCGTCGTTCGTGCCGTGCGCGAGGGACACCAGGCCGGCGGAGGCGATCTGCCCGGCGCGGTAGCCCTTGCGGGCGGCCTCACCGTCGGTGTTCTTGCCGATCGCGTAGGAGAACCGGGTGGCGAACATCGCCGCCACACCCGCGACCACCGGGGCCGCGACCGCCGGGAGCAGCACCTTGGTGACGAGGACGTCACCGTGGACGGCTCCCGTGCCGGCGGAGGCGACGGTGGCGCCGATCAGGCCGCCCATGAGGGCGTGTGAGGAGCTGGAGGGCAGTCCCACCAGCCAGGTCAGCAGGTTCCAGAGGATCGCGCCCACCAGGGCGGCGAATATGACCTCGGGACGTATGCCGTTCTCGTCGACGAGACCCTTGGAGATCGTGTTGGCGACCTCCACGGAGAGGAAGGCGCCTACAAGGTTGAGGGCGGCGGACATGGCCACCGCGACCTTGGGCTTGAGCGCACCGGTCGAGATGGTGGTGGCCATCGCGTTGGCGGTGTCGTGGAAACCGTTCGTGAAATCGAACGCGAGTGCGGTTACCACCACAATCGCGAGGATCAGCGAGAAGCTTTCCATTTACCCAGGCAATCGTTCGAGGTCATTGGCTGGACGACCGTAGGCAACCTGAGTGAACGGAAGGTGAACTGAGACGGGCGTCACGGTGTCATTACAGGGGAGTGACCGCTCCGCCCCGGCGCGGCGGCGCGAAACGGCCCGGGCGCCCCTTGGCCGGCGGTCCCGGGTGGAGGACGTCGGCCGGGTCGCGGAGCCGTCGAAGAGATTCTGGTCACGCGGCGGGCTGCCACGACCTGCTGGCAGGATCACGGCATGGGCGAAGAGAGCAGAGGCGTGCGCGAGGCGGAGTCGCGGGCCTGGGAGGCGCTGGTGGCGACGGCCCGGCGGACGGTGGCCGACGGACTCGTCGTCGGCACGTCCGGCAACGTGTCGGTGCGCGTGGGGGACACCGTGCTGGTCACACCGTCGGGCGTCCCGTACGACCGGCTGACACCGCACGACGTGACCGGTGTCGACCTCGCCGGACGGCAGGTGCTCGGCACGCTGGTCCCGACCAGCGAACTGCCCATGCACCTCGCCGTGTACCGCACCACCGACGCCCGCGCCGTCGTCCACACCCACGCCGTCCACGCCACGGCCGTCTCGACCCTCGTGACCGAACTCCCGGCGGTCCACTACATGTCCTGCGCACTCGGCGGCACCGTCCGAGTCGCCCCCTACGCGACGTACGGCACCGAGGAGTTGGCCGGGAACATGCTCCGCGCCCTCGCCGACCGCTCCGGCTGCCTCCTGCAGAACCACGGCACGATCACCTGCGGCGCCACCCTCGACCAGGCCTACGACCGCACCGCCCAGCTGGAATGGATGTGCCGCCTGTGGCTGACGGCGTCCTCGGTACCCGGGCTGACGCCCTCCCTGCTGACCTCCGAGCAGCTGGCGGAGGCGGGGGAGAAGCTGCGGGGGTACGGGCAGCGGGGGTGACCACCGCGGGTACCCGCCCCGCCCGGCCGCCCGGGGATTGAAGAGTGCCTCAGGCTGGAACCCGCAAGGACATGTCACCCCGACCCTTCCTCCCGCTGGCCGGCAGGGCGGCCCGCCGGGACACTGGACCCGTGCGCACCGTCACAGCGGCGGCCTCCGCCGTCGCCGCCGTCCTGGCGGCCGGCGTGGCCGTCGGCCGGATGGCCAGCGACGCCGCGCTGAAGGCGGTCCCCGGCAGGCCCCTGCCCACCGAGCCCCGGCTCACCGTGCACGCCACGGCCGCGGGCCGCATCTCGCTCACCCGCGACCTGGCCTCGCTGCGCCCCGGCACCTACGGGCTGGCCGGTGACGGGGCGCACGCCGTCGTCGGCACCGTCCTCGAGGCCCCCGCGCCCTCCCCCGACACCGTCGTACGGCGCCTGGAACGCGTCACCCACGGCACGCTCGAGCCCGGCGACCGGGTGTGGCTCACCCCGAACCTGTACGTCGGCCACCCGAACGCCGCCCTCGGCCTCGACCACGCCGACGTCGACGTGCCCGGCGAACTCGGCTCCCTGCCCGCGTGGTTCGTGGCCGGCGCGCGGGACACCTGGGTCATCACCGTGCACGGCCTGGGCGCCACCCGGGAACACCCCATGAACGTCATGGGGTTCCTGCACCGCCGCCGCCTCCCCGTGCTCGACCTCGCCTACCGCGGCGACCTCGGCGCCCCGCGCCCGCCGGACGGCCTGAACCACCTCGGCGAGACCGAGTGGCACGACGTGGACGCGGCGATCCACTACGCCGTCCGCCACGGCGCCCGACGCGTCGTCCTCTACGGCTGGTCCACCGGCGCCACCATGGCCCTGCGCGCCGCCGCCCACTCCGCCGTGCGCGACCGCGTCTGCGGGCTGGTCCTCGACTCGCCGGTGCTCAGCTGGGAGGCCACCCTGCGCGCCCTCGCCGCGGCCCGGCGCACGCCGGACCTCCTGCTGCCGCTCGCGGTGCGGGCCGCCCAGGGCCGCGCGGGCCTGCACGCCGACCGCGTCACCGGGACCGCCGACCCGGCGCGGCTCAGCGTGCCCACCCTGCTGATCCACGGACCGGACGACGTGGTGGCACCCTGGGAGTTCTCCCGCCGCCTCGCCGCGGACCGCGCCGACCGGGTCGCTCTGCACACCGTGCGGCGGGCCCCGCACGGGGCGATGTGGAACGCCGATCCGCACGGGTACGAGGAGGCGCTGCGCCGCTTCCTGACGCCGCTGATGTGACCGCCGGGCGGTCGGGCGTGCGGGCCGGCTGCCCTGGTCCACAGCCGTTCCGTTCAAGGCCGTACCACTGGCCTGAACCCCCTCCTCGGCCCTCGGCGGACCGCGTCCGCCCGCCACCCCCGTCGCCCGCCGTGGCATTCCGTTTGGGTTTTCGGACCGTCAACCGCAAGACTGCACACGTGACGTCCCGTATCCCGCGCGACTCCAGGCTCCGACTCGTCCGACCGCGACCCCTGGCCGCCGCCCCCCGAGCGATGAACCAGCGGCGCTCGCGCCGCCCCGCACCCCGCCCGCCGGAGGGCACGCCCGCACCCGCCGAGCTGGCCGGAATGGCGCGATCCCGCCTGGCCGACGCGGCCCGCGTGGCCCACTGGGCCGACGCCGCCCTCGGCCCGGGCGGCGACGCCGCGACCGCCGACGGCAAGGCCACCCTCTCCGAGGCGACCGCCGAACGGGCCGCCGCCGAGCTCGGCCTGACCGTGGCTCAGGTCCGCGGCGACTGGGACACCGCCCGCCTCGCCGGGCTCATCGAGGTGCACGGGGACAGCGCGCGCCCCGGCTGGCGCCTGCGCGCCTGGGACCGTGACGACAGCGCCGTCCTGCGCGGCTGGGTCGCCCTCTTCGACGCCTGGTCGCTCGCCCACCCCGAGCCCGCGGAGCACGAGCCCGCCGCCGTCGCCGAGGTCGTCTCGGCCATGCCCCAGGTGCTCTCCTTCCTCCAGCTGTCCGCCGGCCCCGTCCCGGTCGAGCAGCTCCTCGACCTGCTCCAGCAGCGGGTCACCGAACTGCGCACCGAGCGCTGCGAGGTCTCCTACGAGCCCGACCCCGAGGCCCCCACCACCGCCGCGCCCGCCACCCGTACGCCGCCCGCGGAACGCGCGCCCGACCTCGCCCCGCTGCTCGACTGGGCGCTGCACGCCCTCGCCTCCGTCGGCGCCCTCACCTACGGCGACGGCCAGGCCACACTCACCCCGCTGGGCAGTTGGGCGGTCTGGGTCAAGCTGGAGCAGATCTGCGTGGCCGCGCAGAGCCCCGCCGGGAACATCGAGCAGGGCGCCGAGGACATGCTGCGCGGCTGCGCCCAGCTCCGCCCCAACGCGGCCCGCGCCGAATACCGCGCCTGGCTCGCCGCCCGCCCCGTCGGCAGCGCCGTCACCGAGCTCATCGACGCCGCCCGCGGCGAGGACGCCCTGCTGCGCGGCCTCGCCTTCGAGGCGCTGCGCGTGGTCGGCGCCCCCGCCGAGCCCGACGTGCGCGCCGTCCTCGACGAGCCGACGCTCAGGCCGTACGCCCTGCTGTGGCTCGCCGAGCACGACGGCGTGGACCCGGAGGACGCCCACGAGGTCCTCACCCGCAAGGAGGCCACCTGGCTGTGGGTGGACACCGCCGCCGCCGTCGCCGACCACGGCGAGGCGCCGATGCTCGTACGGCACCTGGAGTCCGCCGTGCAGCCCACCGTCCCCCAGCTGCTGGCCGAGGTCCGCGCGGTCGGTCACCCGCGCACCGTGCAGGTCCTGGTCGCCCTCGCCGCCGCGCACCCCGACCCGGCCCTGGCCAAGGCGGTGCGCCGGGCCGCCTTCCAGGTGCACACCGGGAGATAGGGCCTGTCGCCGCGGACCGTCAGCCCCCGATCTCCGGGGCGTACGTGCCGAAGCTCCAGATGTTGCCCTCGGTGTCCCGGGCCATGTAGTCCCGAGAGCCGTAGGCCTGGTCCGTCGGGGGCATCAGGATCTCCGCGCCGTGCTCCACGGCCCGCTGGTGGTGTGCGTCGACGTCGTCCACCACGACGTACACCCCGGTCCGGCCCGCGTCACCCATCGCCTCGGCGAAGACGCCGTCCCGGCCTTTGGAGCCGACCATCACCGCCCCGTTGCCCTGGACCAGCTCGGCGTGCAGGACCGTGCCGTCCTCGCCCTCGTAGACCGACAGCTCGGTGAAGCCGAAGGCCTCCGTGAGCTGTCTGATCGCCGCCTTCGCGTCCGCGTACAGCAGCGTCGGATAGACGCTCGGCCGCGCGCCGCCCGTGCCAGCCATGCCCACCACTCCCTCGTGTCGGGGCTCCCGTTCAGTCTGGCACCCGCCTCCGACAACGCCCGGCGGCCGGCGGCAGGCGGAGGACACGGGCGCGTGGGCTCCCCGGCCGCGGGGCCGCACGCGGCTACGCTCTGCGCCTGATCGATGGAACGCGGGTGCCGAAGGGGGCCGGGTGGCCGTTCTGCCGGACGGGGTGACACCGGCGAGATCACCCGCGCGTGGCCTGCGCCCGCCCCTCGACCGCCTCCTCCCCGCGACGCTCACCGTCCTCCTCGCGGCCCTCCTCCTCGCCACGGCCCACCAGATCCGTCCCGCCCCCTACGGCGACCACCTCACCGGCAGCGCACCGGGGCCGCACCCGCGGCAGGAGGCGGCGGCACGCGCGCGGGGCGCGGTCGTGGAGGCCCACGATCCGGTGACGGGCGAGTTCCGCTGGCGCTACGCGCGCGACGGGCGCCGCCCGGTGGCCGTGCTGTCCGCGCGCGGGCACGCGCTCGCGGTGTGGGACGACGGGCTCGTCACGGACACCGACGGCCGCTCCGTCCGCTGGCACCGCGCCCTGCCGGCGGCCGCCGACTGGCTCCCTGCCCAGGGCGGCACCGGCGTCCTGCGTCCCCTCGCCCGGGGCATCCTCGCCGTCGTCACCCCGCGCCGCATCGCCGGGTACCGCACCGCCGACGGCGACCTGCGCTGGGTGCTGCCCGCGCGCCCGGGATGCGCCTTCCGGCCCGAACGTGCCGTACGTCACGGCGGAACGCTGCTCGTCGCCCAGCCCTGCGCGCGCGGAGCCTGGACGTCGCAGGTCGTCGCCGTGGACGACCTGGGCCGGATCGCCCCGCACCGCACGCCCCTCGGCAACGAAGTCCCCGGCCGGCGGCCCGAACACCCGCACGCAGAAAAAGCGCTTGCCCGGCCCCGTTAGACTTGGCCCATGGCCATTCTCCTCGCGCATTAGACGGCGGGAACGTCCTCAGCCGCCCACCCGCCACCTACCTCCGCCCTGGAGTCTGTCCGTGATTTCCGCCTCCGGTATCGAGCTGCGCGCCGGTGCCCGCATCCTCCTCGAGAACGCCAACTTCCGTGTCGCCAAGGGCGACCGCATCGGCCTGGTCGGCCGCAACGGCGCCGGGAAGACCACCCTCACCAAGTGCCTCGCCGGCGAGGGCGTCCCGGCCGCCGGCACCATCGCCCGCTCCGGTGAGGTCGGCTACCTCCCGCAGGACCCCCGCACCGGCGACCTCGACGTGCTCGCCCGCGACCGCATCCTCTCCGCGCGCGGGCTCGACGTACTGATCCGCAAGATGCGCGAGAACGAGCAGCGCATCGCCAATGGGCAGGGCGCCACCCGTGAGAAGGCCCTCAAGCAGTACGAGCGCCAGGAGACGGAGTTCCTCACCAAGGGCGGGTACGCCGCCGAGGCCGAGGCCGCCACCATCGCCGCCGCGCTGAACCTGCCCGACCGGGTGCTCGGCCAGCCCCTGCACACGCTCTCCGGCGGTCAGCGCCGCCGTGTCGAGCTGGCCCGGATCCTGTTCTCCGACGCGGACACCCTGCTGCTCGACGAGCCGACCAACCACCTCGACGCCGACTCGATCGTCTGGCTGCGGGACTACCTCAAGACCTACCGCGGCGGCTTCGTCGTGATCTCCCACGACGTCGACCTGGTCGAGACGGTCGTCAACAAGGTCTTCTACCTGGACGCCAACCGCTCCCAGATCGACATCTACAACATGGGCTGGAAGCTCTACCAGCAGCAGCGCGAGGCCGACGAGAAGCGCCGCAAGCGGGAGCGCGCCAACGCCGAGAAGAAGGCCGCCGCTCTGCATTCGCAGGCCGACAAGATGCGCGCCAAGGCCACCAAGACGGTCGCCGCGCAGAACATGGCCCGCCGCGCGGACAAGCTGCTGGCCGGCCTGGAGGCGGTCCGGCAGTCCGACAAGGTGGCCAAGCTCCGCTTCCCGGAGCCCGCGCCCTGCGGCAAGACCCCGCTGATGGCCGAGGGCCTGTCGAAGTCGTACGGCTCACTGGAGATCTTCACCGACGTCGACCTGGCCATCGACAAGGGCTCCCGGGTCGTCATCCTCGGCCTCAACGGCGCCGGCAAGACCACCCTGCTGCGGCTCCTCGCGGGCGTCGAGCAGCCGGACACCGGCGCGGTCGTCCCCGGCCACGGCCTCAAGCTCGGCTACTACGCCCAGGAGCACGAGACCCTGGACGCCGACCGCACGGTCCTGGAGAACATGCGCTCGGCCGCCCCCGACCTGGACCTCGTCGAGGTCCGCAAGGTGCTGGGCTCGTTCCTCTTCTCCGGCGACGACGTCGACAAGCCGGCCGGCGTCCTCTCCGGCGGCGAGAAGACCCGCCTCGCCCTCGCGACCCTGGTGGTGTCCTCGGCGAACGTGCTGCTGCTGGACGAGCCGACCAACAACCTCGACCCGGCCAGCCGCGAGGAGATCCTCGGCGCGCTGCGCACCTACAAGGGCGCCGTGGTCCTGGTCACCCACGACGAGGGCGCCGTCGAGGCGCTCCAGCCGGAGCGGATCATCCTGCTGCCGGACGGCGTCGAGGACCTGTGGGGCTCGGACTACGCGGATCTCGTCGCCCTGGCTTGATCGAATAGGTGATCCACTGCGTATGGATCATTCGGCCGATCCGTGATCCATCATCTGTGTGAGATCTCCTCGTACCGGAGTGTGTCCTACATCGATTTCGCGGCCGATCCCTTCGCCATCAAGGGATCGGCCGCTTCGCGTCTCTGACCTGGAAGTTCGCGAAAGAACCCGTTCGGCCGTACGGGCGCGCGTGTCTGGAATCACAGGTTCCGCTTGTGGGGATGTGCTCCTGTCGTCAAAACCGTGTCTCACGGACCTTGCCGAATGGGTGGCCATCGGGCCCCGGAGGGGTGATCATGAGGAGACCAGAGCGCACTTCCCATGAGGAGGCACGGGTGGCCGAGACTCTGAAGAAGGGCAGCCGGGTGACCGGCGCCGCGCGCGACAAGCTCGCGGCAGACCTGAAAAAGAAGTACGACTCCGGTGCGAGCATCCGGGCGCTGGCCGAGGAGACCGGCCGCTCGTATGGCTTCGTACACCGGATGCTCAGTGAGTCGGGTGTCACGCTCCGTGGGCGTGGCGGAGCGACCAGGGGCAAGAAGGCCGCAACGTCCTGATCCGGGCGGCCCATCGGCTTTCGATGGTGGCCACCCGGTCGGTCGGGTGATCGGCCGGGTGGTTACTGTGCAGTCACTTGGCTGACCGCACGCATCGGAGGCGCCCCATGGCCACGCCCGAGAAGGACCTCGTTCCCCTGCTCGACCAGGACGGGGTACGGCTCACCGTCGACGACGCGCTCGCCACGGTGACGCTGTCCAACCCGGCCAAGCGCAACGTCCAGAGCCCGGCTCTGTGGCGGGCGCTGGCTCAGGCCGGGCGGCTGCTGCCGGGCTCCGTCCGGGTGGTCGTGCTGCGCGGCGAGGGCAAGTCCTTCTCCGCAGGGCTCGACCGGCAGATGTTCACGCCCGAGGGGATCGAGGGCGAGCCGACCTTCGTCGACCTCGCGCGCCGTGACGACGCCGAGCTCGACGCGACCATCGCCGGTTACCAGGAGGCATTCACCTGGTGGCGCCGGAACGACATCGTGTCCGTCGCCGCCGTGCAAGGGCACGCCATCGGGGCCGGGTTCCAGCTGGCTCTCGCCTGTGACCTGCGCGTCGTCGCGCACGACGTGCAGTTCGCCATGCGCGAGACCGCCCTCGGGATCGTGCCCGACCTGACGGGCACGCACCCCCTGGTCGAGCTGGTCGGGTACGCCCGCGCGCTCGAAATCTGCGTGACCGGGCGGTTCGTGCAGGCCGGGGAGGCGGTGAGCTCCGGGCTGGCCAACATCGCGGTGCCGGCCGAGGAACTCGACGCCACGGTCCGCGACTTCACATCGGCACTGCTTGCGGCGCCGCGCGACGCCGTCGTCGAGACCAAGGCCCTGCTGCGCGGAGCGGCCGGCCGTACCTACGACGAGCAGCGCGCCGCCGAGCGCCTGGCCCAGGCACGGCGACTGCGGGACCTGGCCGGCGTGGGCGAGTGAGCCGTACGGGGTCAGCCGACCGCCGTCACCAGGACGGCCACGGTCGGGTGATCCCGTAGCGCGTCCCGCACGGCCGCGCGCACCCGCCGGGCCACGTCCAGGGCCCGGTGGCCGGCGTCCACGGCGACTTCCACCCGGACGTGGCGGCGCGGCAGGGCGGTCTCGTCCTGCCGCGCCTCGATGTGCACCGCCCTGCCCAGGCCGCCCAGCACGCCGGTCAGCCGGATCACGCCGGGCACGGAGAGGGCGGCCTCGGCCGCGCGCGCCTCGTCGGGGTCCGCGGTCTGCCGGACCGGCGCCGGCTGCGCCACGTCCGCGGCCGGAGCGGGCGGGACCTCGTCGTCCATCAGGGCCGTCACCCTCAGGTCCACCTCCGTGACCGTGAGGCCGACACCCCGCGCAGCGGCCGTCGCCAGCACCAGGCGCAGGCGGGACGCCGTGTCCGGCAGGGGCACGGCCGCCGTTGCCGCGACGTCCGCGGTCCGCCGCAGCGGCCCCGGCGACAGGGCACTCGGCGGCGGGGGTACGACGGGTTCCTCGGCGTCCTCGGGATCGGTGAGCGCGAGCCGCAGCGCACCGAGGCGCACCCCTGGCACCCCTCGTGCCGCGCGCCGCAGCACCACCCCCACCGCCCCTTCCGCGATCCACGCGCCCTCACACGCGCCGCCCAGCGGAAGCAGCCGGCCCAGGGCCGGCTGCTTCCGCACTGCCCGCGTCCATCGCTCCGCCGTCATTGCTCCAGCCTGACGCATCCACGGCGCTCGGCGGCGCAAGCACGCTCACCGTGGTCGAAGGAGCACGACCGAAGGGGACGTACGGCCACCCGCAGGACGCAGGCGACGCTGCGCGGCGGCGGGGATCCCGCCACCCGGGGACGGACCACCATTGCCGACGGGGTCGTCGCGAAGATCGCGGCGCAGGGTGGAGAGGGTGACCCGAGAGCAGCGGGTCACTGAGACGTGCTCCCTCTAGAACCCGTGCCGCATCCCCCCGTCGACCGGCACCATGATCCCCGTCAGATAGGACGCGGCCGGAGACAGCAAGAACGCCGCCACCCGCCCGAACTCCTCAGGCGTCCCGTACCGCCGCAACGGAATCCGCGACTCGTTGGCCGCCCGGGTGGCCTCCGGATCCGCGGACAACGCGTCCAGCTCACGCACGCGATCCGTGTCGATGCGCGACGGAAGCAGCCCCACCACCCGGATCCCCCGCGGCCCCAGCTCGTCCGCGATCGACTTGGCGAACCCGGCGAGCCCGGGCCGCAGCCCGTTGGAGACGGTCAGCCCCGGAATCGGCTCGTGCACCGACCCGGACAGCACGAACCCGATGACCCCGCCCGCCGCCAGCTCCGCGGCCGCCGCGCGAGCGACCCGTACCGCACCCAGGAACACCGACTCGAACGCGTCCCGCCACTGCTCGTCCGTGTTGTCGGCGACGAACCCCGGCGGCGGCCCGCCGACGCTGATCAGGACGCCGTCGAAGCCGCCGAAGTGCTCGCGGGCCGCCGCGATCAGCCGCTCGGCACACCCCGGGTCGGCGTTGTCGACGGCGACCCCGGCAGCGTTCCGGCCCAGCTCGGCCGCCGCGTCGGCGACCCGCTTCCCGTCCCGCCCCGTGATGACCACCTTCGCCCCGTCGGCGACGAGCTCGCGCGCGGCGGCGTTGCCCAGACCGCGCGTGGCCCCGGTGACGACGTACACCCGGTCCTTCAGTCCAAGATCCATGGCCCCTATCCTGCCCCGTCGGCACCGAACAGGGCGAGGGCGGTGTTCACCAGGCCGATGTGGCTGAACGCCTGCGGGAAGTTCCCCAGCTGGCAGCCGGCGGCCGGGTCGTACTCCTCGGACAGCAGCCCCACGTCGTTGGTGAGGCCCACCAGCCGGTCGAACAGCTCCCGGGCCTCCTGCGTCCGGCCCGTCATGTGCAGGGCGTCCGCGAGCCAGAAGGAGCACGCCAGGAAGACGCCCTCGGCGCCGGGCATCCCGTCGACGGACGTGTCATCGGTGTCGTAGCGGCGCACGAAGCCGCCCTGCCCCAACTCGGCCCGGACGGCGTCGACCGTGCCGACCACCCGCGGATCGCCGGGCGGCAGGAAGCCGACGCGCGGGATGAGCAGCACGGCCGCGTCGAGTTCGCGCGAGCCGTAGGACTGCGTGAAGGTGTTCCGCTCGGGGTCGTAGCCCTTCTCACACACCTCCCGGTGCACCTCGTCGCGCAGCGCGCGCCAGCCCTCCAGGTCGCCGCGCAGCTCCGGGTGCTCCTCCAGCGTGCGCACGGCACGGTCGGCGGCCACCCACACCATCACCTTGGAGTGCACGAACTGCCGCCGCCCGCCGCGCACCTCCCACAGGCCCTCGTCCGGCTGCCGCCACGCCGTGCGCAGGAACTGCAGCAGCACTCCCTGCAGCGACCACATGTGCGGCTTGGGCGTCATGCCCGCCTGCCGGGCCAGCGACAGCGAGTCCATGACCTCGCCGTACACGTCCAGCTGCAGCTGCTTGACCGCGTCGTTGCCGATCCGTACGGGTGCCGAGCCCGCGAAGCCGGGCAGCCAGGGCAGCTCGAACTCGGGCAGCCGGCGCTCGCCCGCCACGCCGTACATGATCTGCAGGTCCGCCGGGTCGCCCGCGACCGCGCGCACCAGCCAGTCGCGCCAGGCCTCCGCCTCCTTGTGGTAGCCCGCGGCCAGCAGGGCGCCGAGGGTGAGAGTGGAGTCGCGCAGCCAGCAGTAGCGGTAGTCCCAGTTGCGCACGCCGCCCAGTTCCTCGGGGAGCGAGGTGGTGGCCGCGGCGACGATGCCGCCGGTCGGCTTGTAGGTGAGGGCCTTGAGGGTGATGAGGGAACGGACGACCGCGTCCCGGTACGGCCCCTTGTAGCGGCAGCGGGACACCCAGCGCCGCCAGTCCGTGACGCTGGTCCGCAGGGAGCCGTACGGGTCGACGAGCGGGGGGCGCGGCTGGTGCGAGGGGTGCCAGGTGAGGACGAACGCGACCCGCTCGCCCGCGGTGAGGTGGAACTGCGAGTGGGTGCCGAAGTCCTCGCCCCAGGTGTGCACCGCCGGTTCGCTGCGCAGCCACACCGCGTCGGGGCCGGCGACGGCGACCCGGTGACCGCCGGACCGGCGCATCCACGGCACGATCGAGCCGTAGTCGAAGCGCAGGCGGAGGGTGCTGCGGACGGCGACCCGGCCGGAGAGGCCCTCGACGATGCGTACGACGTCGGGGGCCTGGTCGCGCTGCGGCATCAGGTCGGTGACCCGCACCGAGCCCTCGGGGGTGTCCCACTCGGTGTCGAGCACCAGGGTGTCGCGGCGGTAGGCGCGGCGGGTGCAGGCGCCGGCGCCCTCGGGGGCGATCCTCCAGTGACCGTGCTCCTCGTCGCCCAGGAGCCTGGCGAAGCAGGCGGCGGAGTCGAAGCGGGGCAGACACAGCCAGTCGATGGAGCCGTCCCTGGCGACCAGGGCCGCGGTCTGCTCGTCGCCGATGAGAGCGTAGTCCTCGATGCGCGGATGCACGGATCTCCGGATTCCCGGTGCGCAGGTGCCGCAATCAGCCGGCTGGGCCAGGAAGGTGACCGGCAGGACCTGTCGCCGAGCCCACGCCCGAGAAGATCACGCCCGGGTCCGAGGGAGCCTGGTTCAGCACCCACAGGCCGATCAGCGTGGCCAGGGCGAAGACAGCCGCGATCAGCACGGCGAGCACGAGCCGGCGCCGGCGCTCCCGGCGCAGCCACTCGCCGCGTGCCGTGCGATAGGCGTCGGGGGCGGCCCGGACTCCGCCCGCCAGCGCGGCGAGGGCCTCCTGCAGCTCCCGCTCGGTCCGGTCGGGACTGGTGCCATGCGACGGAGTCGCATCTCGATGCGTCATCGCCGGGCCTCCATCGCCTGGGTCAGGGCGGCGATGCCGCGCGCCGTGTGGGTCTTCACGGATCCGCAGGAGATCCCCATGGCCGCCGCTATCTCGCTCTCCTTCAGCCCGAGCCAGTGCCGCAGCACCAGCGCCTCGCGCTGCCGGGCCGGCAGCCGCTGGAGCGCGGCGATCAGGACGCGCTGGTCGTCCTGGAGGAGCGCGGCGCTCTCCGCGGAGGCGACCAGCTCGTCCGCCGGTCTCTCCTCGTGTCTGCGGGCCACCTGGAGATGGCGTATCCGCATCCGGGTCAGGTTGCAGACGGTGGAGCGCAGATACGCCTCCGCCGCCTCGGTGTCCCTGAGCCGCCGCCACTTCCGGTAGATCTGGTAGTAGGCCTCGGCGACCACGTTCTCCGGGTCGTCCGCGCCGAGCAGGACGGCGAGGCGCAGCATCGAGGCGTAGTGCAGCTCGAACAGCCGGGCCACGCCGGCCTCGCGTGCCAGATCCTCCGGGTCGCTCGCCACGGGGGTGAGCGGTTCGACCGGGGCGGCGGGCCGGGGCACGGGGGCCGGTGTGACGGACGTGTTCTGTCTGCGTCTCACGGGTTGTTCGCTTCCGTCTCGGGGCGGCGCCTGACGGTGAGGCGCGGCGGCAGGTCGGTCAGGTCGGCGCCGCGCGGGACGCCGAGGCGTTCGAGGGCCGCGGTTCCGGCCACGGCGACGGTCAGGTTGAGCAGCAGAGCCGCGAGCCCGGCGTAGACCTCCAGCGGTCCGAAACCGAGGGTGACGATCGACGAGAAGCCCTCCCGCACCACCAGGAAGGTTCCGGCCGCCATTCCCACGCCCCACCCGGCGAACAGCGCCCGCGGATGCAGCCGTCCGGTGAACAGCCCCACGGCCACCGCCGGGAAGACCTGCAGGATCCACACCCCGCCGAGCAGCTGGAGGTTGACGGCGTCCTGGTCGCGCAGCCCGAACACGAACGCCACCGCGCCGACCTTGGCGGTGAGCGACACCGCCTTGGCGATGCGCACCTGCCGCTTGGGCGTGGCGGTCGGGTGGACGTACTCGACGTACACGTTCCGCACGAAGCTCGTGGCGGCGGCGATCGACATGACGGCGGCCGGCACCAGTGCCCCCACCGCGATGGCGCCGAACACCAGCCCGGCCAGCGGCCCCGGCATCAGCCTGTCGACCAGCATCGGTACGGCGGCCTCCGCACCGCCCTTCGGCGCCCGCACCCCCGCCGCGAGCGCCGCGACGCCGAGGAAGCCGAACAGCGCGAGCAGCCCGGTCCAGGCGGGCAGGGCCACAGCCGCCTTGCGCAGGGTGCGCGGGCCGTCGGCGGCGAAACCGGCGGTGAGCACGTGCGGGTACATCAGCAGCGCCAGCGCGGAGCCCAGGGCGAGGGTGGCGTAGGCGGGCTGCTGGGCGGGGGAGAGGAGCAGGGGGGAGTGCGCCGGGTCGGGGCCGCCCAGCCGCCGGGCCGCGCCGTCGAAGACCGGGCCGGGGCCGCCGAGCCGGGCGAGGACCAGCCAGGTCACCGCGGTCAGTGAGACGAACACCGCGACCGCCTTGAGGGCGGAGATGACGGTGGGCGCCCGCAGCCCGTGCCGGTAGGTCGCCACCGCGAGCCCCGCGAACAACGCCACCATCGCCAGGTCCCCGGCCGCGCCCCGCGGATACACGCCCCCGGCCGTCAGCACCGCGCGGATGCCGAGCAGTTGCAGCGCGAGGTAGGGCATCGTCGCCAGGATCCCGGTCAGCGCGACCACCAGCGCCAGCGGCGCCGAACCGTACCGGCCGCGCACGAAGTCGGCGGCGGTGACGTAGCCGTGCCGGCGGGCCACCGTCCACAGGCGGCTGAGCAGCACGAAGGCCAGCGGGCAGACGATCACCGTGTACGGCACCGCGAAGAAGGCGGGCGCGCCGTTGCCGTAGGCGAGTCCCGGTACGGCGGTGAAGGTGTAGGCGGTGAAGATCGTGCCGCCCAGCAGGAACCAGGTCCACCCGGGGCCGAGGCTCCGGTCGGCCAGCGCCCAGCCCTCCAGGGAGGGCAGCCGGTCGTTCGGGCGCAGGCGGCGCGCGGTGACGGCGAGCAGCGACGCCCCGCCGATCACGGCGAGGAACGTCGCGGTCATGGCTGTCCCGGCCATGGATCACCGTCCTCGGTGTGCCTGTGCCCTCGCGGAAGAGTTGCGCCGGAGCCCGGATCGGAGGACAGAAAACCGGCGGGAAATCGCCTGGAAATTCGCTGTCAACCACTTCCGGCGGGTGGGCAACTCTTGCACAGACCGACGGCGAGCGGGAGAGCCGTCGTCGCTGATCGCCGCACACCTCGTGTCACGAGGTGCCCACGTCACCGCTGAGGTGAGGAGCCGCCATGCCTGTGTCAGCCCTGCCCGAATCCGGTCCCGAGGTGTCCGTCAGATCACGTATGCCCCTCCGTTCGGTCCTGCTGTGGGCCGTCGTCTCGCTCCTCGGCGCCGTCGCCTGGGGTGTCCTCGCGCTGGCCCGCGGCGAGAAGATCTCCGCGGTCTGGCTCGTGGTGGCCGCGCTCGGCTCGTACGCCATCGCCTACCGCTTCTACTCCCGCTTCATCACCCGCCGTGTGCTGCAGCCGGACGACCGGCGTGCCACTCCCGCCGAACGCCTGGAGGACGGCGTCGACTTCCAGCCCACCGACCGCCGGGTGCTCCTCGGCCACCACTTCGCCGCCATCGCCGGCGCCGGCCCGCTGGTGGGACCGGTGCTCGCGGCGCAGATGGGGTACCTGCCCGGCACGCTCTGGATCGTCGCCGGAGTGATCTTCGCCGGGGCGGTGCAGGACATGGTCGTGCTGTTCCTGTCCATGCGGCGGGACGGCAGGTCGCTGGGGCAGCTGGCCCGCGACGAGATCGGCCGGGCGGGCGGCGCCGCGGCGCTGGTCGCGGTCTTCGCCATCATGATCATCCTGCTCGGTGTGCTGGCCCTGGTGGTCGTCAACGCCCTGGCCCACTCCCCGTGGGGCACCTTCTCCGTGGCCATGACCATCCCGATCGCCCTGTTCATGGGCTTCTGGCTGCACCGCTTCCGGCCCGGCCGGGTCGTCGAGGCCAGCTTCATCGGGGTCGCGCTGCTGCTGTTCGCCATCGCCGGCGGCAGCTGGGTGCAGGACTCCTCGCTGGCCGGCGCGTTCACGCTGAGCCCGACGACCCTGGTCTTCTGCCTGATCGGCTACGGCTTCGTCGCCTCCGTGCTGCCGGTGTGGATGCTGCTCGCGCCCCGCGACTACCTCTCCACCTTCATGAAGATCGGCACCATCGCGCTGCTCGCCGCCGGCGTCGTGGCCGCCGCGCCCGTGCTCCACGCGGACGCGGTCAGCAAGTTCGCGGGCTCCGGGGCGGGCCCGGTCTTCGCGGGCTCGCTCTTCCCGTTCCTCTTCATCACGATCGCCTGCGGCGCGCTGTCCGGCTTCCACGCCCTGGTCGCCTCCGGTACGACTCCGAAGCTCATCCAGAAGGAGTCCCAGGTCCGGATGATCGGCTACGGCGCCATGCTGATGGAGTCGTTCGTCGCGATCATGGCGCTGATCGCCGCCGCGACCCTGGAGCCGGGCCTGTACTACGCGATGAACGCGCCCGCCGGGCTGCTCGGGACGACGGCCCAGTCGGCGTCGCACGCCGTGGCGGGCCTCGGCTTCACCATCACCCCCGACCAGTTGACCCATGCGGCGAGGGCCGTCGAGGAACAGACGCTGATCGCCCGCTCCGGCGGTGCGCCCACCCTCGCGGTCGGCATGTCGGAGATATTCTCCGGGGTGTTCGGCGGCACCGCGATGAAGGCCTTCTGGTACCACTTCGCGATCATGTTCGAGGCGCTGTTCATCCTGACCACCGTCGACGCGGGTACCCGGGTCGGACGCTTCATGCTCCAGGACATGCTCGGCAACGTGTGGCGGCCGGCCGGCCGGGTCAACTGGAAGCCGGGTATCTGGCTGTGCAGCGGCCTGGTCGTGGCCGCCTGGGGCTACTTCCTGTACACCGGCGCCACCGACCCGCTCGGCGGGATCAACCAGCTCTTCCCGCTCTTCGGCATCGCCAACCAGCTCCTCGCCGCCATCGCCCTCGCGGTGTGCACGACCGTCCTCGTCAAGTCCGGGCGGCTGCGCTGGGCCTGGGTCACCGGCATCCCGCTGGCCTGGGTGGTCGCGGTCACCTTCACCGCCGGCTGGCAGAAGATCTTCTCCGGCGACCCCCGCGTCGGCTTCTTCGCCCAGCGCGCGCGGTACGCGGACGCCATCGACACCGGGCAGGTCCTGCCGCCCGCCAAGAACCTCGACGACATGCACACCGTGGTCACCAACTCCACCGTCGACGGCGTCCTGATCGCGCTGTTCCTGCTGCTGGTCGCGGTCGTCGTCGCGAACGCGGCGGTGGTGTGCGTGCGGGCGGTCCGCTCGCCGGGGACGCTGCCGACCACCGAGGCGCCGTACGCCGAGTCCCGCATCGACGTGCCCGAGCAGACCGGCGAACCCCTGGTGGGAGCCCGCTCGTGAACGCCCGGCGGTGGGTGCGGGCGGTGCGCTGGTACCTGCGGGAGCTGACCGGCGAGGCCGAGTACGACCGCTACTGCGAGCGCCACCGGAACCGGCACCCGCGTGCCCCGGTACCGACCCGCCGGGAGTACCAGGTGCTGCGCGCGCTGCACCGGGAGACGCACCCGCAGGGCCGCTGCTGCTGAGACGCACACCAAGACTGTGGGGCGGGCGACAGGCACCCGCCCCACGCCTTTCCCCCTTCCCCCCGTCCGACCGGGACCGACATGCTCAGACGCCGCTCCGCCCTGGTGATCCGCCCCGAGCTCGACGACCGCGCGCTCCACTCGACGCTGGCCGAACTGCGCACCGCCCAGCCGTTCCACGGGCTCGGCGCCGGCCGTACCCGCCCCCTCTGGGAGCCGGTCGCCCGGCTGCTGTGCGAGACAGGGCGCGACTGGGACCGGCGGACGCACCGGATGTCCGTACTGGCGCGGCACCTGCCGCCCGCGGTGTCCGAACGCTGGTCCGCCGACCGGCCCGGCGACGGTGACGCCCTGGTGCTGCGCGCCTGCGTGCTGTCGGCGCGGGCCGGGGCCGAGGGGTGGGGCGCCGCCCGGGAGGCCGAGCGGGCGTGTCTGGGCGCCGCCGGGGTGTGCCCCGAGGACCCGGCTCCGTGGCTGGCGCTGCTGGAGGTGATGCATGCGTTCGCCGTCCCGGTCCGGGATGCCGTGCCCGTGTGGACCGAGGCCGTCCAGCGGGCCCCCTGGCAGCGGGCCGCCTACCACCGGATGCTGCGGTACCTGTCACCGCGCGGGCACGGCACGGTGGCCGACATGCTGGACTTCGCGCGGCAGGGCGCGGCCCGTGCGCCGTACGGCTCACCGCTCGCCCTGCTCCCCGTCGCGGCCCGGGTGGAGCTCGTCGCCCACCGGCAGCGGCGGATGCCGTTCGGGGCCGACGGCCACTGGTACGAGCCCCGGGCGGCCGAGGAGGTGGAGGCGGCCCTGGCCCGCTGGTTCCGAGCCGGCACCGCGTCGCACGCCGAGGCCGTCGCCGACCTGAACATCCTCGCCTTCGCCCTGACCCGGACCCACCGCCCGGCCGACGCCGCTCCCGTCTTCCGCCGCATCGCCCGCCACATGACGCCTCGGCCCTGGGACCTGCTGCCCGAGCCGGAGCGCACCTTCCTCTACTGGTGCGAGCGGCTGGGCGCGTGAGGGCTCACACCACGGCGGTCGCCGGCTCCTCGCTCGGCCGCCCGGCCGCCTCCGCCCGGGACCGGGCCTCGCGGCGTACCAGGACGAACCACCCGTAGGGGACGGCCGCGGCGAACAGCCACCACTGGACCATGTACGCGTAATTCAGCGGTGCGTCTTCCTTGCCGGGGTCCGAGATCTGCTCGGGAGTGCCGCCCTTCGGCTCCGGTGCGGTCTGCTGGATGTAGCCGCCCAGCACCTGGGCGCCCAGGCGCCGTCCCTGCTCCTCGCTGTTGATCAGCATGATCTGCCGGTCCGGCAGCCCCTTGATCTCCTTGATGCCGCTGGCCGCCGTCGTCTCGTCGGCCATCAGACGCCCGGTGACGGTGATCCGGCCGCCGGGCGGTGCGGGGACCTTCGGGAAGCTGGTCTGCGCCCCGTTCGCGGGAATCCAGCCGCGGTTGACCAGAAGGATCTTGCCGTCCGTCAGGACGAACGGGGTGAGGACGTGGAAGCCGACCTCGTCGTCGGCGTTGACCCGGCGCCGGACGACCACTTCCCGTGCGGTGTCGAAGGTGCCCGTCGCGGTGACGGTGCGGTATTTCTCGGCACGGGTGACGGCATGCCCCGGGGAGGTCAGCTTCTCCACCGGCACCGGCTTGGCCGACAGCGCCTCGGCGACCAGCTGGTTGCGGGCGCTGCGCATCTCGTACCGGTGCTTCTGCCAGAAGCCCAGCCAGATCATCGCGGGGATCAGGAGCAGGGCGATCAGGGTGAGGATCACCCACTGCCGGGTCAACAGGAAGCGGTACACCCCACGACCGTACAACTCGGTCGTGGGGTGCAATCGGGCGGGTACCGGGTCACACCTTGTCGACGACGCCCACCTTCCCGTCGGACCGTGCGCAGTGGGCGCCGCAGTACCAGCGGCCCTCTGCCTCGACGCCCTGGCCGATGATCTGCACCCGGCAGTGTTCGCAGATGGGTGCCATACGGTGGATCGCGCAGGAGAAGCAGTCGAAGACGTGCACCGCGCCCTGGGCGTGCACCTCGAAGGTCATGCCGTAGTCGTTGCCGCAAACTTCACATCTCGCCATGCGCCACAGAGTGAGCCGTCGCCGTCGCCCGGGCGAGCGGGCGCCGGGCGAGTCGCCCGGTAATCACCCATCCGTACGGTCACCCGTCCCTACGGTCATCCATCCGTACGATCACTCCTCCGACGCCGGCTCCACATCCACGAGGAGCTGCCCGAACGCGCCCTCGTCGACGACCGGCGTCCCGTACTGCCGCGCCTTGACCGCCTTCGACGTGCCCGAGTCGGGATCGTTGGTGACCAGCAGACTGGTCAGCCGGGAGATGCTGGTCGCGACGTGCAGCCCCGCCTCGGTCGCCCGGTCCTCCAGGAGCTCGCGCTCGACCGAGGTGTCCCCGGAGAACGCCACCCGCATGCCCTGTTTGAGGCGTTTGCCCTCTTCGTACCGTCCCGGGTTGGGATAGGGGCACGCGGGCCGCTTGCGGGCCGGGCGCCAACCGCCCGGCCGGTAGCCGCCGTAGCCCCCGCCGCTGCCGGCCTGGCGGCCGATCCGGGGCGCGGGCCGGTCCTGCCACTCGGTCAGCGGCCGGCACTCCAGCAGCGGCAGCCGTACACCGCCCTCGGCCGCGGCCCGCAGGCTGGGCCGGAACGCCTCCGCCAGCACGCGCGCGTCGTCCAGCGCGTGGTGCGCGCGCCGCTGCACCACCCCGAAGTGCGCCGCCAGCGACTCCAGCTTGTGGTTGGGCAGCGGCAGGCCCAGCTCCTTGGCGAGCGCGATCGTGCACAGCCGCTGCCGCACCGGGGCCTCGCGCTCCGCACGCGCGTACTCCCGCGCGATCATCTGCCAGTCGAAGACGGCATTGTGCGCGACCAGCACCCGGCCTTCCAGCCGGGCGGCGAACTCCTCGGCGATGTCCGCGAACAGCGGTGCGCCCTCGAGGACCTCACTCGTCAGACCGTGGATCCACACCGGTCCCGGGTCGCGCTCCGGATTGACCAGCGTGTACCAGTGGTCCTCGACCTCACCGCGCGCGTCCAGCCGGTAGACGGCCGCGGAGATTATCCGGTCGTCCCGGGCCAGGCCCGTGGTCTCCACGTCAACGACCGCGTATCCCTGGGGATACGCGGTCGGCCACCGGGTGGGGGAGGACGCTGCCGTCGTGAGGTCTTCGAGCATGGTCACTGAGGATACGGGCCACGACTGACAGTCCCCTCCCGGAGGTTCGGGTCCGGTGCCGTAAATGTCCACGTGCGCGGCTATGGACGTTTTCACCGCCCGGTGCGACCGTGCTGCCGCCCGGCGGTTGACGGCCCAGGGAAGGGCGGTACGGCATGGCACGCGTACGGTACGGCGCGCGGACCGAGGCGGAGGTCAGGGCCGCGCGCACCGCGAGCGCGAAGCTCCCCGGCATCTGGTCCACCGGCGTGGTGGCCCTGTGGGAGACCGATCCGGACGCGGTGGCGGCGGTGCTCCCGCCCCCGCTGAAACCGACCGGACGCCCTCTGGTCCGGGTCACCGTCAGCAGGGTCGACCTGCCCGGATACCCGCTCGAGGCGGGCTCGTTCGCGGTCGCCGCCGACCACGACGGGACCGAGGGCTGGTACCCGCTCGTCATGCCGATGACCCACGAACGCGCCCTCACCGGCGGCCGCGAGGTCTTCGGGGAGCCCAAGAAGCTCGGCGAGGTGACGGTGGAACGGGACGGTCTCGTCGTCCGCGCGTCGATGGCCCGGCACGGCATCGCCTTCGTCGAGATGCGCGGCGCCGTCGGCCGGCAAGTGCCGCTGCCCGAGCCGTCACGGAAGACCGACTTCTACTTCAAGTTCCTTCCCGCGGTGGACGGTTCCGGCTTCGACGCGGATCCGGTACTCGTGCACTGCGTGCGCCACGAGACGGTGCGCAGGCTGGAGGCGGTCACCGGGGACGTCGTCCTGCGCGAGTCCGTGTACGACCCCGTCGCCGACCTCCCCGTCCACCGTCTGCTGGAGATCACCCTCGGCGAGAAGACCAGCGACCAGCGCGGCCGGGTCGTCGAACGGGTCGACGCGCAGGCGCTGTTGCCGTACGTGCACCAGCGGTACGACGATCCGCGCCAGGTCCTGGACGCACCACGGAGGAGAGCCTCTGATGGAGCTGCGGGAAGGTCAGGTCGCCGTCGTCACCGGCGCCGCGAGCGGTATCGGCCTCGCGATGGCCCGGCGGTTCGCGGCCGAGGGGCTGAAGGTGGTCCTCGCCGACGTCGAGGCGGCCGCCCTGGACAAGGCCGCCGACGACCTGCGCGCGGAGGGTGCCGACGTACACGCGCGCGTGGTCGACGTCGGTGTCCGCGAACAGGTCCTGGGGCTCGCCGAGTCGGCGTACGCGACGTACGGCGCCGTGCTCGTCCTGTGCAACAACGCCGGGGTCGGCTCGGGCGCCGAGGGCCGCATGTGGGAGCACGACCCGAACGACTGGCAGTGGGCCTTCGCGGTCAACGTCTGGGGCGTCTTCCACGGCGTCGAGGCCTTCGCGAACGGCACTGCGGCAGTCGCCCTGTTGCCCGTCACGGCTCCCACGGAGCAGGTCGTCGAGGAGATCCGCCGCTCCCGGGAGTCCGGCCTCGGCGCCCTGATGATCCCCGCGATGTGGGCCGGCAAGGAGCCCTACCACGACCGCCGTTACGACCCGGTGTGGGCGGCGGCCGCCGAGTGCGGCATGCCGGTCCTCACCCACTCCGGCAGCGCGCCCCGCCAGGAGTACGGCGACCACCTGGGGATCTTCGTGAGCGAGGTGACCTGGTGGCCCGCCCGCCCGTTGTGGTTCCTGCTCTGGTCCGGCGTCTTCGAGCGCCACCCCGACCTGCGTTTCGGTGTCGCCGAGTCGGGCTGCTGGTGGCTGCCGAACCTGCTGTGGTTCATGGACCGCCTCTACCTCGGCGCGCACGGCGGCAAGAAACTCTCCCCCTTCCAGGAGCTCACGCGCCCGCCGCACGAGTACCTCGACCGGCAGGTCTTCGTCTGCGCCACCAACACCAAGCGCCGCGAGCTGGCCCACCGCTACGAGATCGGCGTCGACAACATCCTCTGGGGCAGCGACTTCCCGCATCCCGAGGGCACCTGGCCCGACACACGCGCGTGGCTGAAGCGCACCTTCCACGACATCCCGGTGACCGAGACGCGCCGCATGCTGGGCCTGGCGGCGGCCGAGGTCTTCGGCTTCGACGTGGCGCAACTGACCCCGCTGGCCCGCCGTATCGGCCCTGCGCCCGCCGACCTGGGCCAACCGGACGACCAGGCGGCCGTCGAGGCGTCCTGGGCACGCTCGCGCGAGGCGGGGCGGCACTGGCTGACCGGCCACGACTTTCCGGTGCTGGGGGTGACCCCGTGAGCTCTCCGGGCGAGGACCGCTACACCGTCATCTCCGCCGACTGCCACGCGGGAGCCGACCTCCTCGACTACAAGCCGTACCTGGAGCGGCGGTTCCATGAGGACTTCGACGCCTGGGCGGCCACGTACGTCAACCCGTACGAGGACCTGCTCGCCGACTCCGCCGACCGGAACTGGGACTCCGAGCGCCGGCTGGCCGAGCTGGAGGAGGACGGGATCGTCGCGGAGGTGGTCTTCCCGAACACCATCCCGCCGTTCTTCCCCTCCAAATCCCTGATGGCACCTGCGCCGACGGCGCAGGACTTCGACCGCCGCTGGGCGGGCCTGCGCGCCCACAACCGCTGGCTGGCGGACTTCTGCGCGGCCGCGCCGGGACACCGGGCGGGCGTCTTCCAGATCCTCCTGAACGACGTGGGGGAGGCGGTGAGGGAGATCAGGCGGGCGGTCGGGGCGGGCCTGCGAGGGGGGGGTGCTGCTGCCGGGTACTCCGCCGGGCTCCGGCCTTCCCGAGCTGTACTCGTCGGCGTACGACCCGATCTGGGCCGTCTGCGCGGAACTCGGCGTTCCCGTCAACCACCACGCGGGCTCGGCGGCCCCGCCGCTCGGCGACGAGCCGGCCGCCCGCGCGGTCTTCATGGTCGAGACGACCTGGTTCTCCCACCGCGCGTTGTGGCACCTCGTCCTCGGTGGTGCCTTCCGCCGCCACCCGGGCCTGCATCTGGTCCTGACCGAGCAGGGCTCGGGCTGGATCCCCGGGGTCCTCGACATGCTGGACTACTACCACGGCCGCCTGGTCGCCGCCGCGACGAAGGCGCCCACGGCCGAGTCCAGGTTCGGCGCGGGCCTGGCGGCCGGCACGGGCAGCGCGCCGTCCGAGGTCTGGCGCGAGAACTGCCACGTCGGCGCCAGCTTCATGCGCCCCCACGAGGTGCCGCTGCGCGACCGCATCGGCGTCGACAAGATCATGTGGGGCAGCGACTACCCCCACGACGAGGGAACCCACCCGTACTCCCGGGAGGCCCTTCGCTTCACGTTCGCGGGCGTGCCCCGGGACGAACTCACGGCCATGCTCGGCGGCAACGCCGCCCGCGTGTACGGCTTCGACCTGGACCTCCTCGACCCGATCGCGGCGCAGGCCGGCCCGACGGCGGCGGAGATCGCCGAGCCCCTGCCCGAACCGCCCGCCGACGCGACCAGTCCGGTGTTCGCGCGGGGAGCGTCGGTACGGGTCTGGTGACGGCCGCCAGTGAGATCCTCGCTGCTGTGACGGAACCAACCCACGACGAGGCGCACAGCGGCGCGTTGGGCTCGCGTCTGAACTGGCTGCGGGCGGCCGTCCTCGGCGCGAACGACGGCATCGTGTCCACCGCCGGCCTCGTCGTCGGCGTGGCCGGCGCGACGGACTCCCGCGCCGCCCTGCTCACGGCGGGCCTGGCCGGGCTGCTCGCCGGGTCGATGTCGATGGCGGCGGGCGAGTACGTGTCCGTCTCCACGCAGCGCGACTCGGAGAAGGCCGCCCTGGCGGTGGAGAAACGGGAACTGCGCGAGCAGCCCGAGGCCGAACTGGAGGAGCTGACCGAACTGCTGGAGGAGCGCGGACTGTCCCGGCAGGTCGCCCGGGAGGCCGCGGAGCAGCTCACCGCGCGGGACGCGCTCAGGGCCCACGCGCGCGTGGAGCTGGGCATCGACCCGGACGAGCTGACCAACCCCTGGCACGCGGCCTGGGCGAGCTTCCTGGCCTTCACGGCCGGGGCCCTGCTGCCCCTCCTGGCCATCGTGCTGCCGCCTGCGGACCGGCGGTTGCCGGTGACGGTGGTGTCCGTGCTGATGGCGTTGGTCTTCACCGGGTGGAGCAGCGCGCGGCTGGGGGCGGCGGCGCCCGGCCGGGCGGTGGTGCGGAACGTGGGGGGCGGGGCGCTGGCCATGGGGGTGACGTACGCGGTGGGGGCTCTGCTGGGGGCGGCGGGGGTGTGACGGTCGGATCCCGGGGGTGAGGCGTTCGGGCGGGAAGTGCCCGGTGCCGACGGCAGGACGGCCGCCGAGGACGGCCGCCACGCCATTCCGGCCCGCGCTCAGACCCAGCGAGCCGCGTCCGTCCCCCAGGGCACCGGAGACCGCGCCCAGTCGGCCGGGGCGCCCGCGAAGGACACGGCCGGCCGTGCGTACCGCAGCCGCCCGAGCCCGCTGTCCGTCTCGGCGAGCCAGGCGTCCGGCCCGTCGTACGGGAGGTGGCCGTCCGCGCCCCGCTCCAGCCCGTCCGTCAGCCAGTACGCGGTCCGGGCCAGCGCCAGCCGGACGAAGCGGCTCCCGCCGTCGTACGCCTGCTCGGTCAGCGCCCGCAGTACGGCACTCGCGAGCAGATAACCGGTGCCGTGGTCGAGTGCCTGCGCGGGAAGCGCACCGGGCCCGTCGGCCGACCCCTCGACGGCCGCGATGCCGGTGGCGACCTGCACCAGGCTGTCGAAGCCGCGCCGCCCGCCCCAGGGCCCGTACGCGCCCCACGCCGACACCTGCGCCACGACCAGCCCGGGCCGCCGCTCGGCCAGCGCCTCGGGGGAGAGGCCGAACCGGTCCAGGGCGCCCGGCCGGTACCCGGTGACCACCACGTCCGCCGCGGCCAGCAGCTCCTCGAAGGCCCCCCGGTCCGTGGCGAGGTCCAGGGCCGCCGACCGCTTCCCGAAGCCCGTGTCGGCGTGCTGGTCGGGCAGTTCGGGCAGGTGCGGGGGGTCCACCCGCAGGACGTCCGCGCCCAGCAGGGCGAGCGTGCGGGTGGCGACCGGGCCCGCGAGGACCCGGGTCAGGTCCAGGACGCGCAGCCCGGCGGCGGGCAGCAGGGGAGAGGCGTTCTCCACAGACGGCAGTACGCGGGTGGGTGCCGAGTCCAGCCGTCCGCGCTCGACCAGCGGCCGGCCGGCGACCGCGGCGGCCTGCTCGTGCGCGGCCCACTCCGCGGGCGTGCGGAGGGCGACCGCGAGACCCCCGGCGCCGTACACCGTTTCCTCGACCTCGCGCGCGCACCGCTCGGCGAGCCGGGCCGCGACGTCCTCCACGGGGGCCGGGGCGTCCTCCGGCAGCCCGAGCGCGGTCAGCAACCGTGCCCGGTGGTGGGGGTAGTTGGCGTGCGTACGCACCCATCCGTCGGCCGTGCGCCAGAACCGCGACAGCGGCGCGAACACGACCGGCGCCCGCCCGTCGACCAGCAGCTGCCGCTCGCTGCGGAAGGCGGTCGCGACCGCCCCGTCGTCCACCCGCACCTCCGGCACCTCGGCGAGTCCGGCCCGCCGCGCCCCCAGTTCGGCGGCGGCCAGCGCGCAGGCGCCCACGCAGGAGCGGGCCAGTTCCCGCACGGGCAGCTTGGCTCCGAGCGCTGCCCGGCGTACGACGGTGGACACACGCGAGAGCAGAGCGGGATCGCCGCCCACCGCGTCCCATGCACTCTTGATTGGAGTCATGACTGCACTATGCACTATTGATTCAATCAACCTTGGAGGGGGCGGCCCACCACAGGCGCACCTCCTTGCGCACGTCCGTGGGACGCAGCTCCCAGCCCTGGGCTTGAGCGACCTCGGCCACGTACCGTCCGCCGACTCGGACATGACGGAGATCCCGCCGCACGAGACGCCGGGCCGGACGGTCACCCCGTCCGGCCCGGATCTCCCCCGCACTGGGCCTACTTGGTCACGGCAGCCAGTGCGTCCGCCGTGCCGAAACCGTAGAAGCCGTTGTGGTTCTTCGGCCCCTCGCACACCGCGTCGACCTTGCCGTCCCCGTTGATGTCGTACGGGTCCGTGCACGGCGTGGCGTCGGCCTCCGCGTACAGCAGGGCCTTCACCAGGGCCGCGGAGGCGTGCGGATGGGTTGACTTGATCAATGCGGCGACACCCGCGACGTGCGGGGTCGCCATCGACGTGCCCGCCATGTAACCCCACGTGCCACCGGGCAGCGGGCCCAGGATGAGGCCGCTGGTCGCCGGGGGCTCCGGCTTCTGGTACGTCGTCGAGTCGCCGCCGGGCGCGGCTATGTCGATCATGCCCAGGCCGTAGTTGGAGAACGACGACTTGATGCCCTTCGCGCCGGTCGCCGCGACCGTCACGACGCCCGGCAGCTGGGTCGGGATGTCGAAGCACTCGTGCGGGTCGATCACCCGGTCCGACGGCGTGGAGTCGTTCGGGGAGACCGGGTCGGTGATCGAGTCGGAGGCCAGGTCGTAGCTCTCGTTGCCCGCCGCCGCGACGTTGACCGCGCCCTTGCGCTCCGCGTACCGGGAGGCCCGGGTGATGGCGTCCACCAGGGCCTTCTGGTCCGGGTCGGTGGTGCAGTTGAAGTACCAGGGGTCGGTGTAATAGCTGTTGTTGGTCACGTCGACGCCGTGCTCGGCCGCCCACACGAAGCCGCAGACCACGGCCTCGGTGTAGAAGTAGCCGTTCGGGTTGGCCACCTTGATGCCGGCGACCTGCACGCCCGGCGCCACGCCCGTGATGCCGACGCCGTTCTTCGCGCCGGCGATCTCACCGGCCACGTGCGTGCCGTGCGGGCTCTCGCTCGCGCTGGGCCGCCAGGCGCCGTCGGTGGTGTCCGGCTTGCCCGAGACGCAGTTGGCGGAGGCCTGCCGGTCGAAGTTGGGCGCGATGTCGGGGTGGGTGTCGTCGACGCCGGTGTCGATGACGGCGACCGTGACGTTCCGGCTGCCGAGCGTCTTCTCGTGCGCCTTGTCCGCCTTGATGGCGGGCAGATCCCACTGCAACGGCTCCAACGGGTCCTGCCCGTCGGCCGCCTGCGCGTCCGCGACCCGCTCGGCGCTCAGCACCTCGGGCGTGCCGACGTCGGTGGTCGACTGGGCGGGCAGCGGCGCGGTGCGCGTGGCACCGGCCGAGTCGACGCCGCGCACCCTGCGGATGGCCGTGGCGAAGCCGGGGTTCGACGAGTGGACGACGATCACGCCGATCCTGTCGTACGTCATCACGATGGAGCCGCCCGCCGCGGTGATCGCCTTCCGCACCGACGCGATGGTGTGGTGGTCGGCCCTGGTGTTCACGACGTACGCGAGGTTCGGGCCGTCGGCCGCGTGCGTCGCCTCCGCCGTCAGCGGGGCCGCCGACGCCGCCGAGGGGAGGAAGCCGAGCGACGCGGTGAGCGACAGCGCGACCGGTACGGCAAGGGCGAGCCGGCGTCTGGAGCGCAGATGAGGCATGGGATCTCCACATCATCCGGAGTCATCCGAAACGAGACCGGCCCGAGACACAGGTCGTGCTCGGGCAGGTACATGACTGGTGGTGCAGGGCGAAGCTATCTCCCCGTCTCGCCGGCCAGCAATGACTTCCAGAGACGACTTCCGAAAGAACTCATAGGACTTGAACCGGACCTCGCGTGGCGCCGTGGACCTTCGACGGGGAGCCCGAGCAGGATCGAGCCCCCGCCGCAAACCGCCCGCAACACGAGGAGACTCCGTGGCTACCGAGACACCGCCCCCCTCGAAAACCCACCCCCAACTCCCCTCCACCGAGGAGTTCGTCGCGGTGCAGGAGAGCGCGGAGTTCGGTGAACTGCGCCGCTCCTACCGCTCCTTCGCCTTCCCGCTGACCGCGGCCTTCATCGCCTGGTACCTGCTGTACGTCCTGCTGTCCAACTACGCGGGCGACTTCATGGGCACCAAGGTGGCCGGCAACGTCAACGTCGCCCTCGTGCTGGGCCTCGCCCAGTTCCTCACCACGTTCCTCATCGCCTGGTGGTACGCGCGGCGGGCCGCCGCCCGCCTCGACCCCAAGGCGGAGGCCATCAAGTCCCGGACGGAGGGCGGCGCATGAGCATCACGCAGCAGAGCGTGCTGGCCGCCGGTGAGGCGAGCGAGCACCGGCCGCTGATCATCACCCTGTTCGCGGTCTTCGTCGCCGCCACCCTCGTCATCACCGTCTGGGCGGGCCGCCAGACCAAGGACGCCGCCGACTTCTACGCCGGCGGACGGCAGTTCACCGGTTTCCAGAACGGACTCGCCGTCTCCGGCGACTACATGTCCGCCGCGTCCTTCCTCGGCATCGCCGGCGCCATCGCCCTCTTCGGCTACGACGGCTTCCTGTACTCCATCGGCTTCCTCGTCGCCTGGCTGGTCGCCCTGCTCCTGGTCGCCGAGCCGCTGCGCAACTCCGGCCGCTACACCATGGGCGACGTGCTGGCGTACCGCATGCGTCAGCGCCCGGTCCGTACGGCGGCCGGTACGTCCACGATCGTCGTGTCGATCTTCTACCTGCTGGCGCAGATGGCCGGCGCGGGCGTCCTGGTCTCCCTGCTGCTGGGCATCACCAGCGACGGCGGCAAGATCGGCATCGTCGCCCTGGTCGGCCTCCTGATGATCGTGTACGTCACCATCGGCGGCATGAAGGGCACCACCTGGGTCCAGATGGTCAAGGCCGTACTGCTGATCGCGGGCGCCCTGCTGCTGACCTTCCTGGTCCTGCTGAAGTTCCACTTCAACATCTCCGACCTGCTGGGCAAGGCCGCCGACAACAGCGGCAAGGGCTCCGCGTTCCTGGAGCCCGGCCTGAAGTACGGCGCCACGGGCACCACCAAGCTGGACTTCATCTCCCTGGGCATCGCCCTGGTCCTGGGCACCGCGGGCCTGCCGCACATCCTGATCCGCTTCTACACGGTCCCCACGGCCAAGGCCGCCCGCAAGTCGGTGATCTGGGCGATCGGCCTGATCGGCGCCTTCTACCTGATGACCCTCGCCCTCGGCTTCGGCGCCGCCGCACTGATCAAACCGGACGAGATCGTCGCCTCCAACAAGGCGGGCAACACGGCCGCGCCACTGCTCGCCCTCCACCTCGGCGGCGTGGACTCCAACTGGGGCGCGATCCTGCTCGCCACCATCTCCGCGGTCGCCTTCGCCACCATCCTCGCGGTCGTCGCGGGCCTGACCCTGGCCTCGTCCTCGTCCTTCGCCCACGACATCTACGCCAACGTAATCAAGAAGGGCACCGCCACCGAGAAGCAGGAGATCAAGGCGGCCCGGTACGCCACGGTCGGTATCGGCGCCGTCTCGATCCTGCTGGGCGCCCTCGCCCGTGACCTGAACGTCGCCGGCCTGGTCGCCCTGGCCTTCGCGGTCGCCGCCTCCGCCAACCTGCCGACGATCCTCTACAGCCTGTTCTGGAAGCGGTTCACCACCGCCGGCGCCCTGTGGTCGATCTACGGCGGCCTGGTCACCGCGGTCGGCCTGGTGCTGTTCTCACCGGTGGTCTCCGGCAAGGAGACGTCGATGTTCCCGGACACCGACTTCCACTGGTTCCCGCTGGAGAACCCCGGCATCATCTCGATCCCGGTCGGCTTCCTGCTGGGGCTCGTCGGCACCCTCCTGTCGAAGGAGGCGCCGGACACCGGCAAGTACGCGGAGCTGGAGGTGCGGTCCCTGACCGGGACCGGGGCGCACTGAGACCTTCGCGGAGCGTCGTGCGGGCGGCCGCGTCGCGGGGATCGTAGCTCCCTACGACGCGGCCGTGTCTTACGTCGTGGGATCGGGCCTGTGTCGCTGTCAGTGCTGTCGCGTAGGCTCACAAGTGACGGCACACGAGTGATCGCAGTGATCCACGACGAGGGAGGGGGCCCACGTGCTCATCGACACCTACGGCCGGGTGGCCACCGACCTGAGGGTCTCGCTGACCGACCGGTGCAACCTGCGCTGCACGTACTGCATGCCCGAGGAGGGCCTGCAGTGGCTGGCCAAGCCCGACCTGCTGACGGACGACGAGATCGTCCGCCTGATCGACATCGCGGTCACCTCCCTCGGCATCACCGAGGTCCGCTTCACCGGCGGCGAGCCCCTGCTGCGCCCCGGCCTGGTCGGCATCGTGGAGCGTGTCGCGGCCCTGGAGCCCCGCCCCCAGATGTCCCTGACGACCAACGGCATCGGCCTCAGGCGCACCGCGACCGCCCTGAAGGCGGCGGGCCTGGACCGGGTCAACGTCTCCCTCGACACCCTCCGCGCCGACGTCTTCAAGACCCTCACCCGCCGCGACCGCCACAAGGACGTCATCGAGGGCCTGCAGGCCGCCCGCGAGGCCGGCCTGAACCCGGTCAAGGTCAACTCGGTCCTGATGCCGGGCCTGAACGACGACGAGGCCCCCGACCTCCTGGCCTGGGCGGTCGAGCACGACTACGAACTCCGCTTCATCGAGCAGATGCCCCTGGACGCCCAGCACGGCTGGAAGCGCGAGGGCATGGTGACGGCCGGCGACATCCTCGCCTCCCTGCGCACCCGCTTCGACCTCACGCCCGAGGGCGAGCAGGAGCGCGGCTCGGCCCCGGCCGAACGCTGGCTGGTCGACGGCGGCCCGCACCGCGTCGGCGTCATCGCCTCCGTCACCCGCCCGTTCTGCGCGGCCTGCGACCGCACCCGCCTCACCGCCGACGGCCAGATCCGCACCTGCCTCTTCGCCACCGAGGAGACGGACCTCCGCACGGCCCTGCGCTCCGGCGCCCCCGACGAGGAGATCGCCCGCATCTGGCGCCTGGCGATGTGGGGCAAGAAGGCGGGCGCGGGCCTCGACGACCCGTCGTTCGTCCAGCCGGACCGGCCGATGTCGGCGATCGGGGGTTAGGGCCTGTCCCCCGGACCGGCCCCAGTTTCAGGAGCCTTCGGGCGCTTCCCAGTCCTGGAGCTTCACGACGTCCTTCAGGAACCCCCGTACACCCAGGAACTGCGACAGGTGCTCCCGGTGCTCCTCGCACGCCAGCCACGTCTTGCGCCGCTCCGGCGTGTGGATCTTCGGGTTGTTCCACGCCAGTACCCACACGGCATCGGTGCGGCAGCCCTTGGCGGAGCAGATGGGGGTCTCGTCACTCACGGGTTCGTCTCACAGGCAACGGCGAACAGGAACAGCGCGGAAAAGGCCGCAAACAAGGCGACGCCGAGCAGCCACGGGGGGAGCTGCCCGGCGTCGGTCCGTCGCTCCGACGGGGGATGCGGAGCGCGTACGAAGTATGTCACGGGTAACCCGCCGACCGGCACTGGAACAGCATGATTGATCTGAGCTTTTCTTGAGCTTGGTGCGGAGTCCCCGTCCACCCGCCACTCATCCGTGATGGTCACACGGGGTCCGACCGCTCACCGGGCACCCCGGCCGGGGGACCCGCCGGCGTGTCCCCCGGCACGGGTTCCGTCTGCGTGTCGTCCGCCCGGGGCGGCGCGATCTCCAGCCGCGTCGGCGCCGTCACGAAGGTCGACGGCAGCCCGGGCGCCCGCTCGCGGCCCGCGTTGGCGACCACCACGGCGATGTAGGGCAGGGCCGCGCCGAGTACCAACGCCACGATCGCGACGTGCCGTTCGACGTTCCAGAGCGTGGCCGCGAGGATCACCGCAATGGTGCGGATCGTCATGGAGATGACGTACCGGCGCTGCCGGCCGCGCACGTCCTCCGCCAGGCCGGTCCGCGCTCCGGTGATCCGGAACACCTGGACGTCGCCGCCACCATGCTGCTTCCGCATCACATTCCACCATCCGCCCGCGTCGGCCTCTCCCCGGCTTCCACGGTACGCCGCGGCTGGGCCGCGTTCGAGCCCGGGTCACCCCCTGCCGGGGCGAACACACTCCGCCGTGCCACGTAGCGCCCCGTACGCCCCCCGGCCGTACCCGACGTGCGCCGTACGGCGGACGCGCCGAGACTGGGCGTAATGCTCACGTCGAGCCGTACGAGGAGGCAGCCATGGGCTGGTTGTGGGCGATCATCGTGGGATTCGTGCTCGGTCTGATCGCCAAGGCGATCATTCCGGGCAAGCAGCACTGCCCGCTCTGGCTGACCACCATCTTCGGCATGCTCGGCGCCATCGTGGGCAACGCGATCGCCCGCGCGGTGGGCGTCGCGGCGACCCAGGGCATCGACTGGAGCCGGCACGCCTTCCAGCTCATCGCCGCGATCATCATCGTCGCCGTCGGCGACATGGCGTACATGGCGCTGTGGGGCAACCGGAGGAGAGAGCGGGCCTGACCCGGGCACGCCGAAGGACGGCCCCCACAGCAAGCGGGAGCCGTCCTGCAGCGCCTCTCAGGCGCCCGTGACCTCGACGGCCGCCAGATTCTTCTTGCCCCGGCGCAGCACCAGCCAGCGGCCGTGCAGCAGGTCCTCCTTCGCCGGGACGGAGTCCTCCGCGGTGACCTTGACGTTGTTCACGTAGGCACCGCCCTCCTTGACCGTGCGCCGCGCGGCCGACTTGCTGGGCACCAGGCCGACCTCGGCGAACAGGTCGACCACCGGGCCGAGCTCGGCGACCTGGATGTGCGGTACCTCGGACAGGGCCGCGGCCAGCGTCCTGCCGTCCAGGGCCGCCAGTTCCCCCTGGCCGAAGAGGGCCTTGGACGCGGCGATCACGGCGGCCGTCTGGCCGGCGCCGTGCACCAGCGTCGTCAGCTCCTCGGCCAGCGCCCGCTGCGCGGCCCGCGCCTGCGGACGCTCCTCGGTCTGCTTCTCCAGCTCCTCAAGCTCCTCGCGGGACTTGAAGGACAGGATCCGCATGTACGTCGAGATGTCCCGGTCGTCCACGTTCAGCCAGAACTGGTAGAACGCGTACGGCGTCGTCATCTCCGGGTCGAGCCAGACGGCGCCGCCCTCGGTCTTGCCGAACTTGGTGCCGTCCGCCTTCGTCATCAGCGGCGTCGCCAGCGCGTGCACGTTGGCGTGCGGCTCCAGCTTGTGGATCAGGTCCAGTCCGGCCGTGAGGTTGCCCCACTGGTCGCTGCCGCCCTGCTGGAGCGTGCAGCCGTACCGCCGGTACAGCTGCAGGAAGTCCATGCCCTGCAGGATCTGGTAGCTGAACTCCGTGTAGCTGATGCCCTGGTCGGACTCCAGGCGCCGGGCCACGGAGTCCTTCGTCAGCATCTTGTTGACGCGGAAGTGCTTGCCGATGTCCCTCAGGAACTCGATCGCGGACAGGCCCGCGGTCCAGTCGAGGTTGTTGACCATGACGGCCGCGTTCTCACCCTCGAAGGACAGGAACGGCTCGATCTGGGAGCGCAGCTTGCCCACCCAGCCGGCAACCGTCTCCGGGTCGTTCAGCGTGCGCTCCGCCGTCGGCCGGGGGTCGCCGATCAAGCCCGTCGCGCCGCCGACCAGCGCCAGCGGCCGGTGACCGGCCTGCTGGAGCCGGCGCACGGTGAGCACCTGCACCAGATGCCCCACATGCAACGACGGCGCGGTCGGGTCGAACCCGCAATAGAACGTGACGGGACCGTCCGCGAGCGCCTTGCGCAAAGCGTCCTCGTCAGTGGACAGGGCGAACAGCCCCCGCCACTTCAGCTCGTCGACGATGTCCGTCACGGTTCTCGTATCTCCTAGGTGATCTTCGGGCAGCCGAGCGACTACCGGCTACGAGGTTATACGCCCTGACTGACGGAACTCATGTTGAAGTCGGGCACCCGCAGCGCGGGCATCGCAGCCCTAGTGAACCAGTCGCTCCACTCCCTGGGCAGCGTCTTTTCCGTGCGTCCGGCCTCGGTGGCCCGCCCCAGCAGGTCCACCGGCGACTCGTTGAACCGGAAGTTGTTCACCTCGCCGGTCACCTCGCCGTTCTCGACGAGGTAGACGCCGTCCCGGGTCAGCCCGGTCAGCAGCAGCGTCGCCGGGTCGACCTCGCGGATGTACCACAGGCAGGTCAGCAGCAGACCGCGCTCGGTGGCGGCGACCATCTCGGCCAAGGAGCGGTCCTCGCCGCCGTCGAGGATCAGGTTGCCGATCGCCGGGGCCACCGGCAGCCCGGTCAGGCCCGCGCTGTGCCGGGTGGTCGTCAGGTGCTTCAGCTGACCGTCGCCGATCCACTCGACCGCCCCGACCGGAAGCCCGTTGTCGAACACCGACTGGTCGCCGCCGGAGGAGTGCGCGATCACGAACGGGGGGCACTCCAGGCCCGGCTCGTTCGGGTCGCTGCGCAGGCTCAGCGGCAGCTCGGTCAGCTTCTCGCCGACACGGGTGCCGCCGCCCGGCTTGGAGAACACCGTCCGCCCCTCGGCCGCGTCCCGGCCCGACGCCGACCACAGCTGGTAGATCAGCAGGTCGGCCACCGCGGTCGGCGGCAGCAACGTCTCGTAGCGGCCCGCGGGCAGCTCGATCCGCCGCTCCGCCCAGCCGAGGCGTACGGCCAGCTCGGCGTCCAGCGCGCCCGGGTCGACATCCTTGAAGTCCCGCGTGGAGCGCCCCGCCCACGCCGAGCGCGTCCGGTCCGGGGACTTGGCGTTGACCTCCAGCGTGCCGTTGGGCTGGTCGTGCCTCAGGCGCAGGCCCGTGGACGTCCCCAGGTACGTGGACACCAGCTCGTGGTTGGCGAAGCCGTACAGCTCACGGCCGCCCGCACGCGCGCGTGCGAAGGCCTCGCCGAGTGCCGGGGCGAAGTCCGCGAACACGGCGGAGGTGGTCTCGGCGGGCGCGTCCGTGAAGTCCGCGGACTCCGGTACGCCCGCGACCAGCGGCTGCGCGTCCTCGGCGGGCCCGGCGCCGCGCGCGGCGGCCTCGGCGGCCCGCACCAGCGGCTCCAGCTCCTCGGCGGTCACCGCGGACCGCGACACGACACCGGAGGCGGTGCCCTCCTGGCCGTCCACGGTCGCGATCACCGTGAGCGTACGGCCGCGGGTGACACCGTTGGTGGTCAGCGCGTTGCCCGCCCAGCGCAGGTTGGCCGTCGAGTGCTCGTCGGCGATCACGACGCAGCCGTCGGCCCGGGACAGCTCGAGGGCGCGCTCGACGACCTCGTGCGGCTTGTGCGCCTTGTTGGTACCCGCGCTCATCGACCGGCCTCCTGCGTGGTGTTGAGGATGTTGACGCCCTTGAAGAGGGCGGAGGGGCAGCCGTGCGACACGGCGGCCACCTGTCCCGGCTGGGCCTTGCCGCAGTTGAAGGCGCCGCCCAGGACGTACGTCTGCGGGCCGCCGACGGCCGCCATGGAGCCCCAGAAGTCGGTGGTGGTCGCCTGGTAGGCGACGTCCCGCAGCTGCCCGGTGATCCGCCCGTTCTCGATCCTGAAGAAGCGCTGCCCGGTGAACTGGAAGTTTTCCGTAGGGTCAGGGGGCGTACCTCTCTGATCGGCGTTTTTGCAGGTCAGGCGGTTATTCACGGTCTGCCCTCAATCCCTGTTCATACGGGGTGAAACCGGACTGCACGGGGTCTGGTGATGACCTGGTGTCGACCTCCGGGGCTACCTGGGGGCCCGAGGAAGCGTCTGGAAGTGGCGCTGTGGATCAGTGCAGAGAGTACCTACCGAGCGCATGGGTGAGCGCTGTAATTCCTTCCTCAGACAAGCAGGGCGCCCTCCTCTGGCCAGGTGGTTTGCGGTGGGCACTGGCCTATTTCGGCTGTCTGCTGCTGGAAGCGACCTCAGCTCGGGGTGTAGCTACATGCGGTAAAGTTGTTCCTGTCGGAACGGGGTGGCTGCTAGGTAGCATCAAGCCCCCGAAGACACCGAAGGGCCTGACTCGGGTGGCACCCCGAATCAGACCCTCCAATGCAGTTCACGAGCCCGGTCGCCTAGCACTCGACCGGGCTTGCTGCGGAGCAGCTCCGGTGCGACCGTCTCGTCTGTGGGGCGTTACTGCATGAACCGCCCCACGGTGGCGATGATCGTCACGATCAACCTCGCAATCGCTAGGTGAGTCCGCCACCTGTCAGTGTCAGTCCGCCGTCGCCTGCGGGGCTTTGTGTCGCGTTGATCAATCACTTCTCCTCCTTGCTCCTCCAGCAGTCCCGCTGACTGTCGTCAGCAGGCCTGCCGCGAGGAGCGCGGCGAGTTCACCCAGAATACAAGAGGTCGTGATGGGTAACCCTCTGTCCGGCACCGGAACAGCGTGATTGATCTGAGCTTTTCTTGAGGTTGAAGCGGAAGGCTACGTTCCACAGAGGGAGATGAGCCCGTGAACCCCGCGTGGATGCGCTGCCGGAGCCGTACGCTCGAATCATGGGTGCCGACATTGGTAAGCGGCTTCAGGAAGTACGCAAGCGGCGCGGGATGACGCAGCGCCAGCTAGCGACTGAGTCCGGTGTGTCTGTGTCCTTGATCCGGAAGTTGGAGCAAGGAGAGCGGGCCGACACGCGGTTGGAGACTGCGCGCCAACTGGCGCAGGCGCTACGGGTGCCGACAACGAACCTCGTGGCCGAACATGAGGACGAGCCGGACACGGTGCCGGGTGCTGATGATCGTTGGGAGGCTGTCCGGCGTGCGCTCGTGGCGCCAGTACGGGCGGACGGTGCGACGGAAGAGCCGACCGTGGGCGGTGTCCGGGACGCGCTGGAATCAGCCCTGCCGCTCTTCTCCGGTGATCGTTTCGCAGAGCTGAGTGTGATCCTTCCGCCCCTGCTGCGGGATGCCGATCTGATCGCCGAGAGTGGCCCAGAGGGGCGGGCTGTACGTGTCCGGCTCTCACAGCTCACAGGCTGGCTGCTCACACAGACTCGGCAGTTCGAGGCGGCCGATATCGCTCTGTCCCGGTCGCTGGAGGAGTCGTCGGATCGGCTTCAAGCGGCGGCGACAGTGAGCACACAGTGCTGGCTCCTGCTGAGGCGCGGTCGGCTGTCTGAGGCGCGGGAGCTGGCAACGCGGTGGGCGGATGAGGTCGAGCCCCGCATTTCGCGGGCGACCCCGGCGGAGCTGAGCGCCTGGGGCTGGCTGCTGCTGCGGGCCTCCGCTGCTGCGATCCGGGACAACCGGTCCGGGGAGGCTGAAGACGCGTTGCGCTACGCCAACTCGGCGGCGGTCGCTATGGGGCGGGAGTTCGCTCCGCGCGACGACTTCTTGCAGGCATTCGGGCCGGTCACGGTGGCTCTGAAGCGGGCCGAGAATGCCATGATCGTCGACAAGCCGGACTTGGTGCTCAAGCTCTCGAAGCGCATCCCGACCAGCGGCATGCGGCCCACCTCCAACAACCGCAACCGTCACCTCCTGGACGTGGCGGAGGCGCATGCTCGCTCGCGTGACTACGCGAAGACGGTTGAGGTCTTGCAGGGCATCCGCGCGGACGCTCCACAGTGGCTGCCTAACCAACGCTACGCGCGGGACATCTTCGGCCGAGTGATCGCGCGTCGGCGCACCCTCACGCAGGAGATGCGGGACCTGGCTGACGCGATCGGCGTATCGGTGTGACTCGGTGTGGCACTTCAGGCTGGCCTCCCATCAAAGTGCCATTGAGGTGTGTTCCTGCCGTTACATAGCGTCATATGCATGGCGACCCAAGGTAGAGCAGCAGAGACAGCTGTCCGTGAGCGCATGACCACGATCGATGCCGACGCGCGTCAGTGGGAGTACACGACCTACGCCCCGGCCGGTGAAACGTGCCCGGCATGCGGTGTGCCGATCAGGAGTCTTGAGAGCTGCCGCCGGGGGATGCTGTCCCGCCGGGACTCGTCTCCGATCGTGGCCTACTGGCACACGGCTTGCGCACCGAAGGGGACGGGGCAGTGATCCCCATGGAGATCTACAAGAGCAGCAAGAAGCCGCTGCTGACGCGCATGAGGCGCTGCGGCAGGCACTGCTGGCCATCGGGATTCCGAACCGGGACGTTGGCTGGCTGGCTCCCCGCGTAGCGCCGGACGGCCGTCCGATGGTGGCTATGGGGACGTGGAACGCTGACGTGGTGCAGAAGGTAGCGGCCCATCTGATGGCGTCACCTGCGCACGTCCAGACGGCGCCGGACGGCCGTGTCGTGGCCGATCACGCCCGTGTGGCACGGGACGAATGACCCCGGCTCGCTGAAGACGGCGAATCAAGGCTCAGCGAGTCGGCTGCCCCGTCTGTGCGTCTCCCCCCGGCGTATGGGCGGGGCTCTATGCTGTCCGGGCCCGTGGTGCCGTGATGGCGCGCTGGGGCACGCCGCCGGCCGGAGAGGATTTTGGGCTGGAGCTGCCATGGGGCGAGTGAACAGGGGGCCTTACGCTCGCCAGCGGATCGGGCAGTCTTTGGGACCTGCCCGCAATAGCCCGATCGGCCCCCTGTTCTTCGAGGCTCGCCCCATGGTGGCTGCCTAAAATCCTCGGAGGCCGTCGGCCCCAGCCGCAGAGGGTTGCGCGGTGTGGCCTGTTCTGGGGGCACGGGGGTGAGCACGCTGGCCGTGGCGGGCCTGATGTTGGCCGGTGAACACCGTGGGCCGGATCGGTGCTGTGGGCGTCTGGAGGGCGTGAGCCACGGTGCATGAGTCCACGGGGGCGGGGCTGGGAAGGTGGGCTGTGAGGAACTGGCTCCGCTCTCAGGTCGCTTGGTGTGCGCCGGGGCGGCGGCGCCCCGGACCGGACCGGCCGAAGGCCGCATGCCGGGCCGGGGTGCGGCAAGCCGCCCCGGCGGCGCGCCGAAGGCGCGCCTGGAGGAAGTGAAGACAGATTCCGACACCTGCCCTGCACCGCTGCCCGCTCCCGCTTCCCGCTGGGCGCATGGTCCGGGGCGCAACCGGCTGACCAGACTCCCCAGGCAACCCGTTACGGTCACCATGGGGTTCTCTCCGGCCGCGCCTCAAGTGCTCGGCCTGCGGCGGTAATTCGTTGGCGTCCCCGGGGTGCCTCTGGGATCATGGGCGTTCGAGCGACGAGCCTTCTTTCAGCGAATCTCAGACACAGACATAGACACAGACTTTCTTCAGGCGATATCACGCCTTCAGCCTTCTTCTGCCTTCTCTGTCTTCGTTCTCTCTCACGCTGCCTCGACCCCGCTCTCATTCCTGACTCTGCAGCAATTCAAGCCAAGTCAAAGCCAAGGAGACTTCAGATGACTCACGCCTACGCCTCTGCTCGCGCTCCTCCCCGTCCGTCCGTTTTGGAGGTGCCCTGTGTTCAACACCTCACAAGAGGTGACTACTTTCAATAGCCGCTCCGCTGATCTGGAGCGCGAAAAGCGTCTGCGGATGCTCTCCGATGCCGATCGGGACATCATCCGTCTGGCAAACGACCCCCTGTTCCCGCGCTGGCTGGAGCAGATCAAGGTCATTGGGGGTTGTACCCATCCGGTCTACCTGTCTGGCTCCACGGTCACCCGGGATGCGCTGACGGGTGAGCTGATCTCTTCCTATTCGACTGCCGGGGAGCCGAGTGAGCGGCTGGCCGTGCGCTGCCGCAACCGCCGCTCGTCGCTCTGTGAGCCGTGCTCCTACCTGCATGCGGGCGACACCTATCAGCTGATCCGCGCGGGCCTGTCCGGCGGCGAGAACGTGCCCGATGCGGTGCGCAATCAGCCCCGTTTGTTCGTCACGCTGACGGCGCCCTCATTCGGGTCGGTTCATCGCTTCCTCGACGGTGAGCGATGCCGACCGCGCCGGGACGGCGGAGAGTGCGAACACGGGCGTCCGGTCGGCTGCGGCCTGGTGCACGCCGAGGATGACACGGCGCTGGGCCGTCCTCTGTGCCCGGACTGCTACGACCACGTGGCCCATGTGCTGTGGCACGCGCACGCCGGGCGCCTGTGGGATCGGTTCACCACCGCTGTACGGCGGCACCTCGCCTCCACCGCAGGGATCCCGCGCTCGAAGCTCCGTGACCACCTGGTGGTGTCCTTCGCCAAGGTCGCCGAGTACCAAAGGCGTGCAGCTATCCACTTCCACGGGGTGGTACGCCTGGACGGTCCGGCAGGTCCCGGCGCCCCTTCCCCCGACTGGGCCACGGCCGAACTGCTCACCGACGCCGTACACACGGCTGCCGCATCGGCGAACGTGCGCGTCCCGGAATCGGACGCCTACGCAACCGAACTCCTCGCCTTCGGCGCATAGTTGGCAGTGCGGCCCATCTGGTCCTTCGCCGACGACGAGGGACCCACCGATGACGCGGTCGCTGCCTACGTGGCCAAGTACGTCTCCAAGGGAACAGCCGAAACCGGCGCCGGACTGGACTACCGCGTCACCAGCCTGGACGACATCCATGCAGCCGTCGTCACATCGCACGTGGGGGCCTTGATGGCTACGTGCTGGCGCCTGGGCGGCCTGGCCGAACTGGAACACCTCCGGCTCCGGTCCTGGGCTCACAGCCTCGGCTACCGGGGCCACATCCTCACCAAGTCCCGCCGCTACTCCACCACGTACAGCGCACTGCGTGAGGAACGCGCCGATCACCGCCGGGACGGGGCCAAACCTGTGGACGACCCGAACACGGTCACGGAATCGGCCTGGCGCTACGTCGGCTCCGGCTACACCCCCGGTGAGGCTGGCATTGCCCTCGGGATCGCCGAAGACCACGCGCAGAGTCTCCAACTGGCCAGGGAAGCACGGGAGGACGCGCAGAAGTGGGGTGAGCGGTGGTGAGGGGCGGTAGCAACCTGCTCATGACGCCGGATGAGGCGGCGGCAGAACTCGGTGTGACGAAGCGCGTCCTCATGGACTCGTACCGGCGCTGGGGCATCCCGTTCCTCAAGGTCGGCAAACATGTCCGGTTCCCAACTCGTGGTCCGCACAACTGGGTTGAGGAGCGTATGCAGCAAGGGTAGGCTGACGATCAGTCACCAACCAATCAACATGTGAAGGGTTAACACGCGTGGCGACCATCAAGAAAGAAGACTGCTCCTGCCCCCGGCGCAAGAAACCCACGTGCCCTCACAAGCCGTACCGGGTGACGTACCGGGAGCCCGGGGGCAGGGCAGGCAAGCCCCGGCAGGTGTCCTTCAAGAAGCTCGAAGACGCGGAAGCGTTCGCGGTCAAGGTCGAGCGGGACAAGGACTTGGGGACCTACATCAACCCCAAAGCAGGGCAGCGGACGTTCGAGCAGGTCTGGCACGAGTGGGTTGAGGCCGGAACTCTGGAAGAGTCCTCAAAGAGGAATTACCAGAGCGTCTATGACAACCACTACGGCCCCTTCTTCGGGAACAAGCCCATCGGCAGTATCACCCCTACGACGATTCTGGAATGGGAGGCGGACCAGAAGGAGCGCGGCTACAAGGAAACTGGGATCAACGGACGTAAGAACGTCCTCTCATCCGTCTTCAACTACGCGGTAGCAGCCGAGATCATCGGCCGCAATCCGTGTAAGAAAGCGAACCCCCGTAGGCGCTCGGGTCAGCAAGTAACCCCGGTCACCGATGAAGACATCCCGACCATGGAAGAGGTTCTGGGGATCATCGCGGAGGCTCCGAAGCTGATCCGGGCCGGCTTCTGGGCCATGGCGGGTTGCGGCGTGCGTCCGGGGGAGGCTCTGGCACTCTCTGACGAGTCAATGGACTGGGAGCGAAGCGTACTCGCCGTGGATCACCAGGTCTCGGCCTACGGCTGCCAGGAAATCTCCGGCTATAGGCGGGGTGTGAAGCGGGGCACGAAACATCGCGCCTTCGAACAGGCTCGAAAGACCCCGGTACCCGAATCAATCAACGAGATCTTAAATGATCACATTGACGCGTTCGGGACGTGGGGAGATCGAGGCTGGTTCTTCGAATCCCCCCGGCTGAATGACCGCCACCCGTCCTATGACTGGTTCCTGGATCAGTTCAAGGCGGCGGCCAAGCTGGCCGGGACTCCGCAGTACACCCCGAAGAGCTTCCGGCACTTCTTCGTCTCCGAGGCGATCCATGCTCAGATTCCGCTCTTCGAGGTGGCGGCGTGGGTCGGTCACCGCACCACTCGGACTACGGAACTGGTCTACGGCCACCTCGTCCGCCGCGCCATGGACCGTGGCGCCCGCACCATGCACAACCGCCTGGGGCTGAGGCTGGAGCCGTTCAAGGGCCTGATCGTCCCGCCCTCGCTGACGCCCACGGAGGACGACATCGAGGACTGGGACGACGTGGCGTAGGTGGTGGGCCGTGATCGCGTGTCGACCTGGTGCAGACTTCGAGTCGGATCGGTCGCCCCCTCAGGAGCGGCCGGACTCGTTTGCAGTGTTCAGGATGTTCACACTCCGAAACATTGCGGACGGGCACCCGTGAGACACGGAAGCGACCTGGCCGGGCTGGGCCTTTCCACAGTTGAAGGCCCCTCCTAGCACGTAGGTCTGGGGGCCTCCGACAGCTTCCATGGAGCCCCAGAACTGGGGGGTGACCCCCTGATATGCAAAGTCCTTTACCTGCCCCTCAAGGCGGCCGTTCCGGATCATGTATGCCCTCTGACCCGTAAACTGGAAGTTGTAGCGCTGCATGTCGATGGACCAGGACCGGTCGCCGACGACGTAGATGCCCCGGTCGACGCCCCCGATCAGGTCCTCCGTGGACATCCCGGCCGGATCCGGCCGGAGCGAGACGTTGGCCATGCGCTGCACGGGCACGTGCCCGGGGGAGTCGGCGAAGGCGCACCCGTTGGACCGCTCGAACCCGGTCAGCCTCGCGATCCGCCGGTCCAGCTGGTAGCCGACGAGCGTGCCGTCCTTCACCAGGTCCCAGGACTGCGCCTCGACACCCTCGTCGTCGTACCCGACGGTGGCCAGGCCGTGCTCGGCGGTGCGGTCACCGGTGACGTTCATCAGCTCCGAGCCGTACCTCAGCTTGCCGAGCTGGTCGAAGGTGGCGAAGGAGGTGCCGGCGTAGGCGGCCTCGTACCCGAGCGCCCGGTCCAGCTCCGTGGCGTGTCCGATGGACTCGTGGATGGTCAGCCACAGGTTGGACGGGTCGACCACCAGGTCGTACAGCCCCGGCTCGACGCTCGGCGCCCGCATCTTCTCGGCCAGCAGCTCCGGGATCCGCGCGAGCTCGTCCTCCCAGTCCCAGCCGGTGCCGGTGAGGTACTCCCAGCCGCGCCCGGCCGGCGGCGCGATGGTCCGCATCGAGTCGAACTCGCCGCTGGACTCGTCCACTGCCACCGCGGTCAGCTGCGGATGCAGCCGCACCCGCTGCTGCGTGGTCACCGTTCCCGCGGTGTCCGCGTAGAACTTGTTCTCGTGGACGGTGAGCAGCGAGGCGTCGACGTGGTTGACCCCGTCCGCTGCCAGCAGCCGCGCGCTCCAGTCCGCCAGCAGCGCCGACTTCTCCTCGTCCGGCACGGTGAACGGGTCGATCTCGTACGACGAGACCCAGGTCTTCCCGGCGTGCACCGGCTCGTCGGCGAGCTCCACCCGCTCGTCCGACCCCGCCGCCCGGATCACCTGCGCGGAGAGCTTCGCCATCGCCACGGCCTGCGAGGCGACCTTGGCGGCGGCGTCCAGACTCAGATCCACCCCGGACGCGAAGCCCCACGTCCCGCCGTGCACGACCCGCACCGCGTACCCGAGGTCGGTGGTGTCCGACGACCCGGCGGGCTTGGCGTCCCTGAACCGCCAGGACGCGCTGCGCACCCGCTCGAACCGGAAGTCCGCGTGCTCGGCCCCCAGCGCACGCGCGCGTGCGAGCGCGGCGTCGGCCAGGGCGCGTAGGGGAAGCGCCGTGAAGGCTTCGTCGATGGAATGAGGCACGGAGGTCTCCCAGCTGTCGTGGCCTGTCGGGTCCGATCATGTCGCGCGACCCGCCCCGCGGACCACACGTTTCGGTCCCGCGCCAGCAGTTTCTGTAGGGTCCCGACAGTCACTTCCGCAAGCCACTGTCGGTGCCCGCTTGCCTCCCGGTGCGGCCGGACCGATAGGTTTTCGAGGAAGCCGCCTGTCACCAGCTGTTCGGGCGGCGTGTCAGACCGCTATCGAAAGGGTGATCCGTTGAGCCGCTCGGTTCTCGTCACCGGAGGCAACCGGGGCATCGGCCTCGCCATCGCCCGCGCCTTCGCCGACGCCGGCGACAAGGTCGCGATCACGTACCGCTCGGGTGAGCCGCCGGCCGCCCTGGCAGAACTGGGCTGCCTCGCCGTCAAGTGCGACATCACCGACTCCGAGCAGGTGGAGCAGGCCTACAAGGAGATCGAGGCCCAGCACGGCCCGGTCGAGGTCCTGATCGCCAACGCCGGCATCACCAAGGACCAGCTCCTGATGCGCATGTCCGAGGAGGACTTCACCTCGGTCGTCGACACCAACCTCACTGGCACCTTCCGCGTGGTCAAGCGTGCCAACCGCGCCATGCTGCGCGCCAAGAAGGGCCGCGTCGTCCTGATCTCGTCGGTCGTCGGGCTGCTCGGCTCGGCCGGTCAGGCGAACTACGCCGCCTCCAAGGCCGCCCTGGTCGGCTTCGCGCGCTCCCTCGCCCGTGAGCTGGGCTCGCGCAACATCACCTTCAACGTCGTCGCGCCCGGCTTCGTCGACACAGACATGACCAAGGCGCTCACCGACGAGCAGCGCGCCGGCATCGTCTCGCAGGTGCCGCTCGGCCGTTACGCGCAGCCCGAGGAGATCGCCGCGGCGGTGCGGTTCCTCGCCTCGGACGACGCCTCGTACATCACTGGAGCCGTCATCCCCGTTGACGGCGGACTGGGAATGGGTCACTGATCACCATGAGCGGAATCCTCGAGGGCAAGCGCGTCCTGATCACCGGTGTGCTGATGGAGTCCTCCATCGCCTTCCACACCGCCAAGCTGGCCCAGGAGCAGGGCGCCGAGATCATCCTGACCGCGTTCCCGCGGCCCACGCTGACCGAGCGCATCGCCAAGAAGCTGCCCAAGCCCACCAAGGTCATCGAGCTCGACGTGACGAACGACGAGCACCTCGGCCGCCTGGCCGACATCGTCGGCGAGGAGCTCGGCGGCCTCGACGGCGTCGTGCACTCCATCGGCTTCGCGCCGCAGGACGCGCTCGGCGGCAACTTCCTCAACACGCCCTTCGAGTCGGTCGCCACGGCCATGCACGTCTCGGCGTACTCCCTGAAGTCGCTCACCATGGCCTGCCTGCCGCTGATGCAGAACGGCGGCTCGGTCGTCGGCCTCACCTTCGACGCCCAGTACGCCTGGCCGCAGTACGACTGGATGGGCCCGGCCAAGGCCGCCCTGGAGGCCACCAGCCGCTACATGGCGCGTGACCTGGGCAAGCAGAACATCCGCTGCAACCTGATCTCCGCCGGCCCCATCGGCTCCATGGCCGCCCAGTCCATCCCCGGCTTCGCCGAGCTGGCCTCCGTGTGGGACACCCGCGCCCCCCTGGAGTGGGACCTCAAGGACCCGGAGCCGGCCGGCCGCGGCGTCGTCGCCCTGCTGAGCGACTGGTTCCCGAAGACCACCGGCGAGATCATCCACGTGGACGGCGGTCTGCACGCCATCGGTGCGTGACCGCTGCCGCTGAGGCTTGGCCGTAGCCGGGGCCCGCATCCTTCCGGGGTGCGGGCCCCGGTGCGTCCCCCCGATGCGGGCCCGCTCGCCAGGGCGTCACCCGTTCGGCTCGTCGGCCGGGCGCCGAGGTGCGGGGCGGCGCACCCTGGAGTACGCGTTCACCTCGCGAATGCCCTCCCCAGCCCGGCCGAGGAGGTCTTCCTGTGCGCCTGTCCCGCAGCCTGGCCTCAGTGACCGTAGCCGTCGCCCTCGTGGTGTCCCTGCCGTACGAGGCGATGCCGCACGCGCGCGTGAAGGACGGCAAGCCGCCGCTGCCGCTGTTCGGGGCGGAGTGCCGTACGACCGTCCGCGGCTCGCATGTGGTGGCGTACTGCCACAACCCCTATGTCGACACCGACCGCGTGCGCCTGCACATCGAGTGCGCCCGCTGGTGGGACCTCGACACGGACGGCGTCCCCGTGGACGCCGGGCCCGCGATGACCGTCCGGCTGGCGGGACGGTGCTGGAAGGACGTCCGCTCGGCGTGGGTCAGCCACCAGAAGGTGAGCTGAACCGCCCCGGACGGCACAGGAAGGGATAGCTCGCGGCCTCCGCGGCGGCCGCGACCGCGTCGCCCGCGCGGATCGCGTCCACGAGCCGGGTGTGGTCCATGTGCGTCTCGGGCGTCAGCCGCGCGCCCACGTCCGCGCGCAGCCAGTCCCGCAGCACCTCGCCCAGGTCGGCGTACATCGCCGTCATGACGTCGTTGTGGGAGGCGGCCACCACGGCCAGGTGGAAGGTCGCGTCCGCCGTCACGAAGGCCTCCGCGTCGCCCGACTCCCAGGCCTCCTCGCGCCGCGCCAGGAGCGCGTCGAGCTGCTTGAGGTCCTTCTCGGTGCGTCGCTCGGCGGCCAGCTTCGCCGCCGCCGACTCCAGGGTGGAGCGCAGTTCGGCGATGTGCCGCGGGTCGGCGTCGGCGAAGCGCCGGTGCATCACCCCTGCCAGCTCACTGGTCGCCACGACGTACGTGCCCGAGCCCTGCCGGATGTCGAGCAGTCCGTTGTGCGCGAGCGCGCGGACGGCCTCCCGGACGGTGTTGCGGGCGACCCCGAGCTGTTCGACCAGCTCGGGCTCGGTCGGGATGCGCGAGCCGACCGGCCACTCGCCCGAGGTGATCTGGTTGCGCAACTCGGCGATGACCTGTTCGGACAACGCCGAACGGCGGGGGTGGCTCAGGGGCATGGCACACCTTCGCACGGAAGGGCCGGCAGCCGGCCGCACGGGGATGGACGACCAATCATCCCATGATTCTATGATGGTGGGCATGGCAGGCGAGGAAACACGGACAACGCAGACCCGTACGACAGCCAGGACCGGCACGGCCGCGGCCGAACCCGGTACGGCCGCGGCCGCCCCGCGCGCGTGGGCGACACGTCTGGTCGTCCTCGGCATCGTGCTGTCCGCCCTGAACCTCCGCCCCGCCATCACCAGCCTCGGCGCGCTCCTGGAGGAGGTCCGCGACGGCCTCGGCATGAGCGGCAGCGCGGCCGGACTGCTCACCTCCGTCCCCCCGCTGTGCTTCGCCGTCTTCGGCGTCACCGCCCCCCGCCTCGCCCGCCGCTTCGGCCCGGCCGCGGTGGTGTGCGCGGGCATGGTCGCCATCGCCGCCGGCCTGCTGATACGGCCGTACGCGGGAAGCACCGGCGGCTTCCTGGCCGCCAGCGCCCTCGCCCTCATGGGCATCGCGGTCAGCAACGTCCTGATGCCGGTCATCGTCAAGCGCTGGTTCCCCGACCGGGTGGGCTCCATGACCGGCCTGTACTCGATGGCCCTCGCCGCCGGCACCTCGGCCGCAGCCGCGGTGACCGTGCCCCTGACCGACGCGCTGGGCGGCGGCTGGCGGTCCGGGCTCGCCGTGTGGGCGGCCCTCGCCGCCGCCGCGGTCCTGCCGTGGCTTCCGCTGGTACGGCACCGGGGGCCGGCGCCCGCCGACCCGGAACCCGCACGGCAGCACCGCCAGGAGCCGGCGCTGCGCGTCGCCCGGAGCCGTACGGCCTGGGCGCTGGCCGTCTTCTTCGGGCTCCAGGCCACCGCCGCCTACGTCACGATGGGCTGGATGGCGCAGATATTCCGCGACGCGGGCGTCGCCGCGGGCACGGCGGGCCTTCTCCTCGCCGTCACCATGGTGATGGGCGTGCCCCTGGCCTTCGTCATCCCGCGCCTGGCCACCCGGCTGCCCCACCAGGGCCCGATCGCGCTGGCCCTCGGCGCCTGCGGCCTGGCCGGATACGCCGGCCTGTACTTCGCGCCGGCCGGCGGCGCCTGGGCCTGGGCCCTGCTGCTGGGCGTCTCCAACTGCGCCTTCCCGCTGGCCCTCACCATGGTCGGCATGCGGGCCAGGACCGGCGCGGGCGTCGCCCAGTTGTCGGCCTTCGCGCAGAGCACCGGCTACCTGATCTCGATCCCCGGACCGCTGCTGGTCGGCGTCCTCTACCAGAGCAGCGGCGGCTGGGGCCTGCCGATCGCGCTCATGGCCGGCCTCATGCTCCCGCAGATGGCCGTGGGCGTCCTGGCGGGCCGCGACCGGACGGTGGAGGACGAGGCGGGGCGCTGAACCCGCCGCGCGCAGGGGCCCGGGGGGCCTCACCCCGGCGGATCCGGTGCGGACGGAGGGTGCGAGACTGACCGTATGCCTGTGCTCGACCCGAACCCCAGGAACGGCCAGAAGAAGATGCTGCTCGTCTTCGGCGCGTTCTTCGCCATCTTCCTGATCATCGCCATCATCGCCACCGTCGCGTCCCCGTGACCCGGCCCCCGGCCCCCGGCGGTGATGGTGGGGTTAACCCCCCATCCCCTAGGGGGCGAGGGTCAGGGTCAAGTGGGTGGATCACCGGATGGGTCGGCGTGCGCGGATTCCGTAGCTTCGAGATGTGGCCGCGACAGGCGGGCCACGGACCACCCGGAGACCCGCGGAGGCGATCATGTCGGCCCGTACGCACACGCGGCCCCGCCCGGCCACCTCGGGCGGCGTCGACATCCGGCTGCCCTGGTGGGCCGTCGTCCTGCCCGCGCTCGCCTTCGTCTGCCTGCTCGTGCTGATCCTCAACCCGTCGGACGCCCAGGCGGCCACCGGCCACCCGGCACTCACCCACCTCTTCGAACGGGTGCGGCAGCTGCTGGTCCGCTAGCGGCGGGGTGCCCTCCGGCGGAGAATCCGCATGTCAACTCCCTGCGCCCCATGGCCTGTTTCATGCGAAGCTGGGTCCCATGAGCGTCGCAGACCCCCGCAGGATCGTCCTCTTCCGGCATGCGAAAGCCGACTGGCCACAGGTGAACGACCACGAGCGGCCGCTCGCCGAGCGGGGCCGCAAGGACGCCGCAGTCGCCGGCCGCAAGCTGGCCGACACCGGTATCCACCTCGACCTGGCCCTGTGCTCGACCGCGGTCCGGACCCGCGAGACCTGGAAGCTCGCCGTACACGAATTTCCGCAGCGGCCGAAAACCATCTACGAGGAGCGGGTCTACGAGGCCTCGCCCGGCGAGCTGATCGCCGTGCTCAACGAAGTCGACGACGGCGCGCAGAACGTGATCCTCATCGGCCACAACCCGGGCGTGCACGGACTGGCCGACATCCTGTCCGGCTCCGCCGAGGGCGACGCCCGCGAACGGATGAACCGCCGCGGCTTCCCCGCCGCCGCCTTCGCCGTCCTGACCTTCACCGGCTCCTGGAAGACCCTGGAACCGGGTACGGCCACGCTGGCCGACTACTGGGCCCCCTCCGAGTGACTCAGAGCCCCGTATGACCTCCGCCCCATAACGGCACACGCGCAAGGGCCCGGCACCGCCTCGGTGCCGGCCCTCCCGTGTGCGGAGCCCTCCTGCGCGGGCGGCTCAGCCCTCGTCGTGCATGTCCGCCGCCTCGACCTCTTCGCGGGTGATGCCCAGCAGATACAGGACCGTGTCCAGGAAGGGGACGTTCACCGCGGTGTGCGCGGCCTCGCGGACGACCGGCTTGGCGTTGAAGGCCACGCCCAGACCCGCCGCGTTCAGCATGTCCAGGTCGTTGGCGCCGTCGCCGATCGCCACCGTCTGGGACAGCGGGACCCCGGCCTCGGCGGCGAACCGGCGAAGCAGCCGTGCCTTGCCCGCCCGGTCCACGATCTCGCCGGTGACCCGGCCCGTCAGCTTCCCGTCGACGATCTCCAGCGTGTTGGCCTGGGCGAAGTCCAGCCCCAGCCGCTCCTTCAGGTCATCGGTGACCTGCGTGAACCCGCCCGATACGACACCGACCTGGTAGCCGAGCCGCTTCAGCGTACGGATCAGGGTGCGGGCACCCGGGGTCAGCCGTACCTCGGCGCGCACCTTCTGCACCACCGAGGCGTCCAGCCCCTCGAGCAGGGCCACGCGCGCGTGCAGCGACTGCTCGAAGTCCAGCTCACCGCGCATCGCGGCCGCCGTCACCTCGGCGACCTTGTCCTCGCAGCCGGCGTGCGCGGCGAAGAGCTCGATCACCTCGTCCTGGATGAGGGTGGAGTCCACGTCCATCACCACCAGGCGCTGGGCCCGCCGGTGCAGCCCCGCCGACACCACCGCGACATCCACGCCGAGCGCCGCCGCGTCCGTCACCAGGGCGGTGCGCAGCGGCTCGGTCTCCACGCCGGACACCGCGAACTCCACCGCCGTCACCGGGTACTTGGCGAGGCGGAAGATACGGTCGATGTTGCCGCCGGTCTTGGCGATCCGGGCCGCGATCGCGGCGGTCGCCTCGGCCGTGAGAGGGTGCCCGAGCACGGTCACCAGGGAGCGTCCGAGACCGCGGGGACGGTTGTCGCCGCGACCGGAGATGATCTCCGCCTGCATCTTCACCGACTCGGCCCAGCTGTGCACGGTGGCCCGGAGGTCGCCCTCCACCCCGGCGGCCGGCTGGGTCACGAGCGCGCACAGCACCAGGCGACCGCGGGTGACGACCTGCTCGATGTCGACGACGTCCACGGAGAAGGCGGCCAGGGTGTCGAACAGGCCGGCCGTGATGCCCGGCCTGTCCTTGCCGAAGATCTTGACGAGGAGGGTGGGTACCTCGGAGGCCTGTGCGGCGGGGGTCTGCGAAGCGCTCATGGTGTGTCCACCGTATCCGGCACCGAGTGCCCGCCGCCCACGAGGTCCGTCTGACGGACAGGGAACAGCGGGTGTCACTCAGGTTGCGGAATCCCGGCGGACGGGCCACGACCGCCTCGGCCGCACGACGTACGGCGTCCGGCCGGCGCGGCTGCCCAGCGCGGGCCGCGGTGTCGCCCCTGCGCCGCCCGGGCGTCTGCCGCCCGAGCGGCCGGGTCCCGCCGGCAGACCCACCCGCGGGACCCGCGGCCTTCCCTCACCGACGTCCCTTGGGCCCTCCCGACGAGGGCGGTGGCGGTGGTGGCGGAGGCGGTGGCCCCTCGCCGGGCGGCTCCTGCGCCGGGTCCCGCGGCCCTGTCCAGGGGCGCCGCCGTGGCGAGCGGGGAGGCGGGCCGATCGGCCGGGCCACGGTCGGAGCGCCGTACACGTCCCCCGCCGCCGACGGCTCGTCCGGCGACCCGGCCTCCGGCGCGCGCCCGGTGTCTCCCGAGGGCGGGGCGTGGTCGAGCGACCGGCCACCGCCGGGCGGTCCTGCCCTGCCGGAGGACCGGGCCTCGCGGTACGGCCCCGCGCCCCCCGGAGCACCCGCGTCACCCCGCGACCACGGCCCGCCCGAGGACCCGCCCGGCCCGGCGTCCCCGGCGGCGTCCTCCGGCTCCCGCAGTCCGTCGGGCAGCCGCAGGTACGGATTGGTGGCGGGGTCCGGCGGACGGTACGGCGTGCCGGGGGCGTACGGACCCGATGGCTCGGCGTGGTGGCCGGAGGGGCCGGAGCGGCCCGCGTACTCCGGGCGCCGGGGAACGGGACCGGCACCGCCCACCCCACCTCCCACGTCACCCAGTGCCAGCGGCGCCGCCCCCCGCCCCGCAGCCCCCGCGGCCCAGGCCGGCAGAGCCCCCGCGGCCCCCGCCCCCGCGCCCCACACGCCGCCGAGGAGCAGGGCCATGCCCGGACGGCCGTGGAGTTCGACCCCGGCGCCGAACGCGTCGAAGCCGAGGACGGACAGCGAGGCGTCCACGGAGACGTCGGTCAGCCAGGCCAGCAGCGGCAGCGTCAGCGCGGTGGCGACCCCCAGCCGCAGCGCACAGCGCCCCGCGAAGCCCAACGCGCCCGGCGCAGGGCCCGCAGGGGTCCGCACCGCTGTCAGCACCCCCGCCAGCAGCATCATCAGCGCCGCCGCCACCCCGAGCAGCCACACCCGGCCGTCCAGGTCGGCCAGGCGCCCCAGGGCCACCGGCTGGTCCGGCCGCCCGCCGAGGAGCTTGTCCAGGGGGTCGGGCAGCAGCCCCACCAGTGCGCCCGTCGCCTTGCCGTCCCAGGGCACGAACAGGCCGACCGGCACGCCGAGCCACACGCCGTTCGGCGTGCCGAGGAGCGCCGCACCCCAGATGCGCCCCGGGTGGTCGTCGCCGACCGCCGCGTAGGCCGCCGCCGCGAGGCCCGCCGCCACGGCCACGAGCAGCACGGTGACGAGCGCCGACGCGGCCGGCCGTACCACCCGGTGCACCGCCTCCCAGCCGCGCGGCAGCGGAGTGCGGCGCGAGACGAGCAACGCGATCAGCAGGATTCCGGCGGACCAGCCGAGGCCCCCGAGCAGGGTGGGCGCGGTGTCCACGGTGAAACCGACCGCCGCCTTGGCGTGGATCAGGTCACCGATCCGGTCGGGCAGCAGACCGCCGATGTCCCCGAGGTCGCCGAGGCCGGGGATGCTCACCCCGCCGCCCCCGCTCCCGCCGGGCAGCCTGTCGAGCCCGAGCGAATCCCCGTCGATCGTGATGACGTCATGCCCTGCCCAGGCCAGTCCGCCCAGCATCGCCACGAAGAGCGCCACCACCGCCCCCGCGCGCGCGAGGAGTTCGGCGGGGGCGATCACAACCCCGGCCGTGCGCAGGGACCGCAGGAAGAACCACGACAGCAGCAGGGCACCGACCAGGCTCACCCCGAGTGGCGTGATCTCGATGGCGGTGTGGGCTTCCGCGCCTTTCAGGCCGAATGCCGACACATCGCCGGACGGCGAGACCGAACCACCCGCTCCCAGCGCCACAACAGCCGCGGTCATCGGGCCCAGTGAGCCCGCCGCGTCCGCCTGTAACAGGTGCAGTCCGAGCGCGGCCGTACCCGCCATCCCTATCAACGCCCAGCTGACGGCGGCGATCGCCGACAGCAGGATGTCCCCCCACGGCAGCCCGGTGCCGTGCCGCGCGGTCCCGGCTCCTGTGGCAGCGCTCATGGCAGACCCCCCGATCCGCGGGCGCGGCCGGCCGCCGCGCATGTCCCCCTGGCGGGGGATTACCACTCTCCGGTCCGGTTTCAACCCCGTCAACGGGGACGAGTTGAAGCGCTCGTCGGCGCTCTTCGCAAGGCCCGACTTTCGGTCAGAGGGCCGAGCCTGAAATAGTTCCCGACGATGTTCGCCATCCCTAGACTCCCTGTGATGGGGGTAACTCGGGGGACTACTCAGTGGGGCATGGAGTGCCGGAACTCGTACTGGAATCAAACGGACGGACCTGGATGCTCGATGCGTCCAGGTCCTACACCCTCGGACGCGATCCGCAGGGGGACATCGTGTTCGACGACGCCAGGGTCTCCTGGCGGCACGCCACGATCGGCTTCAACGGCCGCAGTTGGGTCATCGAGGACCACGGCAGCACCAACGGCACGTTCGTGCAGGGTCAGCGGATCCACCAGATGGAGATCGGCCCCGGCTCGGCCGTACACCTCGGCAACGCGACCGACGGACCGCTCCTGAACCTCTCCGGCGCGGCGGGCGCGGCCGTGCCGCAGGCACAGCCTCAGCAGCAGCCGTACGCCGCCCAGGGCGCGGGCGCCGGCTGGGCCCAGCAGGCCCCGCCGCAGCAGGCACCCCAGCGGCACGCGGCGCAGGCCGGCTGGCAGCAGCCGCAGCAGGCCGCGCCCGGTCCGCAGCAGATTCCGCAGCAGCAGAGCGCTCCGGCGGAGAGTCACGCGCAGAAGGTGCCCGGTGGTGGCGCGGGGGCGCCACCGGTCTACGGCGACCGCAGCCCGACCACGTTCCACCAGTTCTCCCTCGGCCGCGTGATCCGCATCGGCCGCGCGCTGGAGAACGACCTGGTCGTCTCCGACCTCCAGGTCTCCCGCAACCACGCCGAGTTCCACGCCACGCCCGACGGCCGCTTCGAGATCCGCGACCTCGGCTCGCACAACGGCACGTACGTCAACGGCCAGCCGATCGCCAAGGGCGGCTCGGCGGTGCTCGGCCCGAACGACATCGTCGGCGTCGGCCACTCCACGTTCCGCCTGGTCGGGGACCGCCTCGAGGAGTTCGTCGACACCGGTGAGGTCTCCTTCTCCGCCCGCCACCTGACCGTCACGGTCGACGGCGGCAAGCAGATCCTCAAGGACGTCTCCTTCGGCGTCCCGGAGAAGTCGCTGATCGCGGTCATCGGCCCGTCCGGCTCCGGCAAGTCGACCCTGCTGAAGGCGCTCACCGGCTACCGGCCCGCCAACCAGGGCGAGGTCCTCTACGACAACCGGAACCTGTACAAGCAGTTCGCCGAACTGCGCCAGCGCATCGGCCTGGTCCCGCAGGACGACATCCTGCACAAGGAACTGAGCGTCAAGAAGGCCCTCAAGTACGCGGCCAAGCTGCGTTTCCCGGCCGACACCACGGCGGCCGAGCGCGACGCCCGCATCGACGAGGTGCTGCGCGAGCTCAAGCTGGACATCCACAAGGACAAGAAGGTCACCTCCCTCTCCGGCGGCCAGCGCAAGCGGGTCTCGGTCGCCCTGGAGCTGCTGACCAAGCCGTCGCTGATCTTCCTGGACGAGCCGACCTCGGGCCTCGACCCGGGCATGGACCGCGACGTCATGCAGCTGCTGCGCGGCCTCGCCGACGACGGCCGTACGGTCCTCGTCGTCACCCACTCCGTGGCCGAGCTGGCGCTGTGCGACAAGCTGCTGGTGATGGCGCCGGGCGGCGCGGTCGCCTACTTCGGGCCGCCCGAGGAGGCGCTGAACTTCTTCGGCTACGACACCTGGGCCGACGTCTTCTCCGCCTTCGAGAACTACCGCGACTACGACTGGGCGGGCCGCTGGAAGGGCTCGCAGCACTACCAGATGTACGCCGCGGACATCGACGCCGTCGCCCCGCAGTCCGTACACATGCCTCCGCCGCAGGCGATGAAGCCGCCCAAGCCGCAGGGCTGGGCCTCGCAGCTGATGACCCTGATCCGGCGGTACGTGGCGGTCATCGCCTCCGACAAGGGCTTCCTGGCGCTGACGGTGATCCTGCCGGCGGTGCTGGGCGCGGTCAGCCTGCTCATCGACTCGGACAAGGGCCTGCTGGTCAACCCGGTGAACCCGAAGACCGGCGTGCCCATCCCGAACGGCACGGCGACCACGGTCCTGCTGATCCTCGCCGTCGGCGCGTGCTTCGCGGGCGCCGCGAACTCCGTGCGTGAGCTGATCAAGGAACGGGTCATCTATGAGCGGGAGCGCGCCACCGGCCTGTCCCGCTCGGCCTACCTGATGTCCAAGGTGGTCGTCCTCGGCGCGGTCACCGTGCTGCAGGGCCTGATGGTCGGTGTGATCGGCTTCTCCAGCCGGGAGATCCCGGACAAGGGCCTGATCCTGGGCAACGCGACCCTGTTCGAGCTGTGCGTGCCGATCATGGCGCTCGGCTTCACCTCGATGATGGTCGGCCTGGTCATCTCCTCGCTGGTGAAGACGGCCGAGAAGACGATGCCGCTGCTGGTCATGTTCGCGATCATCCAGGTCGTGTTCACCGGCTGCCTGTTCACCCTGAACGGCGCCGTGGGCGTCAACCAGGTCTCGTACCTGATGCCGTCGCGCTGGGCGGTGGCCGCCGCCGGCACCACGCTGGACTTCAACAACATCGCCCCGAACGCCGATGACCCGACCAGCACGGACCCGCTGTGGGACCACCAGGCCTCCGCCTGGGGCATGGACATGGTCGCCCTGATCGCCCTCGGCGTGCTCTGCGGCTTCCTCGTGGCCCGCTTCCTGCGCCGCCACGAACCCGAGGTCATGCGCAAGTAACCGCGCTGCCGGTACGACGAAGGGCGGCACCCCGCAACGGGGTGCCGCCCTTCCGCGTGTCCGAAGAGGTCCGCGCCGACCTCAGTACGCGCTGTTGACGTTGTCGATCGAGCCGTACCGGTGGGCCGCGTAGTTGGCCGCGGCGGTGATGTTGGCGACCGGGTCGTAGATGTTCCACGACGTGCCGGCGACGTGGTAGGCGGTGAAGGTCGGCGGGATGACCTGCAGCAGGCCCTTCGACGGGATGCCGTTGACGGCGTTGATGTCCCAGTCGTTGATGGCGTTGGGGTTGCCGGAGGACTCCCGCATGATGTTGCGGTGCAGGCCGCTGTAGCTGCCCGGGATGCCCTTGGCCTTCATGATGTCCAGGGCGTGCCGGATCCAGCCGTCCAGGTTGTTGGTGTAGCTCTTCAGGGCGGCCGGCCTGACGACCGCGCGCTGGGCGGACCGGCTGGCGGCCGCCTTCACGGCACGCGCCTCGGCGGCGCGCTGCTGAGCGGCCTTCTTGACGGCGGCAGCGGCGGCCGCCTTCTTCGCCGCGGCCTCGGCGGCCTTCTTCGCCGCCGCGTCCAGGGCGGCCTTCTTCTTCGCCGCGATGGCCTCGACCTTCACCGTCTCGGCGGCGAGCTGGTCGGTGACGGTGCCCTTGACGTTCTGGATCCGCTCGGAGCTGTAGGCGACCTGGGGGGCGGACGCCGGGGCACCCGTCGTAACCGTCTGCGCGCTGCTCGGCACGGCCGAGAAGGCGATGGCGGCGGCACCGAGGGTGGAGACACCGGCGACGGCGAGCTTGCGGTGCTTGGTCAGGACCGGACTGAGACGACGAATGTGCAGGTTCTGGGGCATGGCTGATGGACCTCTTCTAATTGCGCGGAGGTCGCTCTTTCGTGCGGCGGGGGAGTCGGCTCCGGCCCGCAGGAACGCCGCGGGGCAAACCCACGGCGTTGAGCGACGGAGGCAATTCTTAGCGGGCGCAAAATCGAGAGGCAAAGGTGTGACGTACGATCCCCGGTAGTGGATCAGGGAAGGGCAAAACGGGACAGATTGGAGCATCTGTCCCGCTCGCGAGGGGCTTACGAACTCCTAACCCCTTTCGTACGTGATGTGCGCCCTATGTGCGGGCTCACATGGGCTCCACAGCAGCTTCACCGGCCGTTGCTGCCGTAATGCTCTGCGTGAGGATCCTCCTGCGGGAGGATGAGATGGACGTCGCCGAACTCGTGCCACAGGTAGAGCCCGCGCAACGCCTCCTCATAACCACGGTCCATCGCGGCCCGCCCCGCCACCGCCTCCAGCATCAGCAGGTGCGAGGCCTCCGGCTCGTGCAGCCCGGTCAGCAGGCCCTCGACGACCCGCACCCCGCGCTCGGGCGTGACCACCAGGTCGGTCCACCCCCGCGCCGCCCGCACCACCCCGTCCGGCCCGGCCGCCGACTCCACGGCCCGCACCGCCGTCGTCCCGACCGCGATCACCCGCCCGTCACCGGCCTTCCCGGCGTTGATCAACCGCGCCGAGGCCTCCGGCACCGCGTACCGCTCCGGATACGGCGGCTCGTGCGCCTCCGCCGACGCCACCCCCGTGTGCAGTGTGATCGGCGCGAACCGCACGCCCCGGCTCACCAGCTCCGTCACCAGCCGCGCGGTGAAGGGCCGCGCCGCGCTCGGCATCTCCGCACTGCCCGCCCCGTCGGCCGACGGCAGCGCGAACACTGTCTGGTACGCGGACAGCGGCTGGTCCCGCTCCGTGTAGGAGTACCGAATGGGCCGCCCGTGCCCCCGCAGCAGCCCGAGCACCTCCGCCCCGGACACCCGCGCCCACCACAGCCGCTCGCCGCGCTCGCTGAGCGGCTCCTCCAGAACCAGCCGCGCGCCCCCGGGCAGCCCCACCACCGTCCCCCCGGGCCCGGCCGCACGCGCGCGCGTGGTGCCCTTCCCGTCCGGCTCCCGCAGCTCCACCGCCCACCTGCCGTCGTCCCCGCGCGTGGAGAAGTGCACCACCACGCGCACGTGCCCGATCCGCCCGTCCACCGCGGCGGCCAGCGTGGGCGAGGTGTTCACCACCAGCAGGTCCCCGGCCCGCAGCAGCCGGGGCAGGTCCCCGAACACGTGGTGCGACACCTCGGTGCCGCGCGACACCAGCAGCCGCACGGCACCCCGGTCCAGCCCCGGCCCGCGCTGCTCGGCCGGCACCCGCGCCGACAGCTCCTCCGGTACGCGCAGTGCCGTGGTCATCGCTCCTCCAGCAGCGCCGGCGCGCGGTAGCGCCCGCTCGCCGGACGCTCGTCCAGCAGCCGCAGGAAGGCCGGCACCACACCGGCCGGCGCGGGCCGCGGATCGTGGTCGTCCGGTACGGCCGCCGCGTACAGGTCCGTCGCCATGTCCCCGGGATCGACCGCCCACACCCGCAGCCCCGGCTCCTCCGCACCGAGCACCGCCGCCACCTGGTCCAGGGCGGCCTTGGAGGCCCCGTACCCGCCCCACGTCCCGTACGCCTCGACCGCCGCGTCCGAGCTGACCGCGATCACCGCGCCCGCCGCCGACTTCCGCAGCGGCGGCAGCGCCTCCTGGACCAGGCCCAGCGCCGCGACCACATTCACCTCCAGGGCCCGCCGCAGCCCCTCCAGCGGCAGCTCCGCGAGCCGGGCCAGCGGCTCGGCACCCAGGGCGCTCGCGTTGCTGACCAGCAGGTCGACACCGCCCAGCCCGGCCGCCGCGGCCACCAGCTCGGTCCGGTGCCCGGCGTCCGTGACGTCCCCCACCAGCGCCTCCACACGCGTGCCGTGCCCGGACACGGCCCCGGCCGCCTCGCCGAGCGCCTCCGCGCCCCGGGCGTCCAGCACCAGATCCCAGCCCCGCGTGGCCAGCGCCTCGGCGAGCGCCCGCCCCAGCCCCTTGGAGGCTCCCGTGATGATCCCTACCGGCATGACAACCGTCCCCTCGTCGTGGACCGCCTCCCGTCGGCGGTGCCCTCAACGTAGGAACGCGACCGTCCCGGCCGCCTCGGCCGCGGGCCGCAGAACGGAGAGGCCCTTCGCCCTACCCCATGGGACCGGGTCTTTCGCCCCAGCCGTCGGCCTACGCCTGCCGCCCTAGGTCCAGCGGCCCACCGGTGCCGACACCGGTCCGATCCGCGCTGTCGCACCCCGCCGGTACGGTGAGGACATGAGCCAAGGTCCCCGGTCCGGCCTCGCCGCGGTGAGCTCCGCGCTGCTGGCCATGAGCAGGCACCTCGAGGTACGGGACGTCCTGAAGACGATCGTCGCCTCGGCGCGCGAGCTGCTCGGCGCGCAGTACGCCGCCCTCGGAGTCCCGGACGACCACGGCGGCTTCGCCCAGTTCGTGGTCGACGGCGTCAGCGACGCCCAGTGGAAGGCCATCGGCCCGCTCCCGCGCCAGCACGGCATCCTCGCCGCGATGCTGCACGAGGCCCGCCCCGAGCGTCTCGCCGACGTCCGCAAGGACCCGCGCTTCGAGGGCTGGCCGTCAGCGCACCCCGAGATGTCGGACTTCCTGGGCCTGCCGATCAGGGACGGCGACGAGGTCATCGGCGCACTGTTCCTGGCCAACAAGAACTGCCCCAAGTCCGAAGGCGGTTGCGGCTTCACCGAAGAGGACGAGGAACTCCTCTCCATCCTCGCCCAGCACGCCGCGATCGCCCTCACCAACGCCCGCCTCTACGAACGCAGCCGCGAGCTGACCATCGCCGAGGAACGCTCCCGCCTCGCGCACGAACTGCATGACGCGGTCAGCCAGAAGCTGTTCTCCCTGCGCCTGACCGCCCAGGCGGCGGCCGCCCTGGTCGACCGCGACCCGGCCCGCGCCAAGGGCGAGCTGCAGCAGGTGGCCGCGCTCGCCGCCGAGGCCGCCGACGAACTGCGCGCCGCCGTCGTGGAGTTGCGGCCCGCGGCCCTCGACGAGGACGGCCTCGTCGCCACCCTGCGCACCCAGACACAGGTCCTCGACCGCGCCCACACCGCGCGCGTGACGTTCGCCGCCCGCAGCTTCCGCGCCCTGCCCGCCGCCCAGGAGGAGGCCGTGCTGCGCGTCGCCCAGGAGGCCCTGCACAACGCCCTGCGGCACTCCGGGGCCGAGCACGTCGATGTGACCGTGGACCGGCACGGCTGCGGAGCCGTCCTGCGCGTCACCGACGACGGCCGCGGCTTCGACCCGCAGTCGGTCCGCCGCGCGGGCCGCCACCTGGGCCTGGTCTCCATGCGGGACCGGGCGAGCGGGGTAGGCGGCAGGCTGACCGTGGAATCGGCGCCCGGCAAGGGCACCACGATAGAGATGGAGGTCCCCGGTGGCTGACGCAATCAGGGTGCTGCTCGTCGACGACCACCAGGTCGTCCGCCGGGGCCTGCGCACCTTCCTGGAGGTCCAGGACGACATAGAGGTCGTGGGCGAGGCGTCCGACGGCGCCGAGGGCGTCGCCCGCGCCGAGGAACTGAAGCCGGACATCGTCCTCATGGACGTCAGGATGCCGGGCACGGACGGCATCGACGCGCTGCGCAAGCTCCGCGAGGTCGCCAACCCCGCGCGCGTGCTGATCGTCACCAGTTTCACCGAACAGCGCACGGTGGTCCCGGCCCTGCGCGCGGGCGCCGCCGGGTACGTGTACAAGGACGTGGACCCCGACGCCCTCGCCGGCGCCATCCGCTCCGTCCACGCCGGCCACATCCTGCTCCAGCCGGAGGTCGCGGACGCCCTGCTGTCCCAGGAGGAGGCCAACTCCGGCCAGGGCAGAGGCGGTTCCCTCACCGAGCGGGAGCGCGAGGTGCTGGGCCTCATAGCGGACGGCCGCTCCAACCGGGAGATCGCCAGAGCCCTCGTCCTGTCGGAGAAGACCGTCAAGACCCACGTCTCGAACATCCTCATGAAGCTCGACCTGGCGGACCGCACCCAGGCGGCGTTGTGGGCGGTACGTCACGGTGTGACGGGCTGAGATTCATACCGTCGTGGGAATGTCACCCGGACGGCGCATCCTCTGTCGGTCCCCGGCGTTCTCCAGGGCGTGCTGCGGCGAGTGCCGCGGCGCTCGCCAAGGAGGGGTTGGAGAAGTGCAGAAGCTGAAGAAGGCAGCGGCCGTGACGATGGTGGCAGGTGGCCTGATCGCCGCCGGTGCCGGCATGGCCTCCGCCACCAACGGCGCGTGGGCGGGTGGCGAGGCCAAGGGCTCCCCGGGCGTCGTCTCGGGCAACGTCGTCCAGGCCCCCGTGGACGTCCCGGTGAACGCGGTCGGCAACAGTGTGAACGTCATCGGCGTGCTGAGCCCGGCCTTCGGCAACCTGGGCGTCAACCACTGAGCCCCGGCCGACCATGACCCAGGCCTCCCGAGTGCACCGGGGGGTCTGTCAGGCTTTCAGGTGGTTGTCATACCGGCGTGCTTCCGGCGCCGGTCCAGCACTCTCAGGCCGAAGCGGGGGGCTGGGGGCGGCAGCTCCCAGCGACGCCGGCCGCGGCACAACCCCCGCTCACCGCACCCCTTTCTCCCGCTCCTCCACAACGGAGTTGTACGCCGCGACCTGCGCCCGCCGAGCCGTCCGCCCAACCGGCCGCAACGCCTCGGACCGCGCCGCCATCTCCGACGCGCTCACCGCGGCCCCGTCCCCGTGGTCGTACGCCAGGGACACGAGCAACCCCACCCGCTGCGCCAGCTCCAGCACCCGCACCGCCCGCGACGGATACCCCGGCGCCAGCACCTCCCGCCCTCGCTCGGCGCGCGCCCGGTACGCGTCGATCGCCGCATCGGCCACCGGCCCCGACCCGGCGACGTCCAGCCGCGACAGCACCTCCGTGGCCTCCCGCAGGGCCTCCGCCAGCTCCCGCTCGGCCTCACCGAGCGACGGCACATCGGCCGGCGGAGCCTCCCGCACCGGCAGGCAGTGCCAGACCACCTCGACATGCACATCACCGGCGGGCCCGGCCTCGAACACCTCCGGCACCAGCCCGAACGCGGCGCCGTGACCGACCACCGCCTCCTGAGCCTCCAGCGCCCGCGCATTGAACTCCGGCGGCCCGCTCAGCCCCAGCGGATGCCCCGGCGCGGGCAGCGCCACTCGCAGTCCCGTGACACCCAGCGCCCGCAGCCGCCCCAGCGCGAGGGTGAGCCCGACCGGCGCCGGCTCACCCGGCAGCCCCTCCACCCGGTGGACGGCGTCCTCCCCGACAATGGCGAGCACGGCGTCATCCGGTGAGACAAGTCCGGCCAAAAGGGCGTTTCCCCAAGCGGCGAGGCGTCCTGAACGCGGTTCCGAGAGCATGCCCCCACCCTAAGGACCGTACCGATGGAATGGACCGCGGCACCGGTGGCGTAGATTTCGTAGGGGCTGCGCCCACCGGCGCGGCGGACCGAGCCACAGGCGTACGCGACAGCCGAGACGGCCACACTGCAAGGGGAGACAACGCGCTCATGAGCGATGTTCTGGAGCTTCAGGACGTATCCGTGGTCCGCGAGGGCCGGGCTCTGGTGGACCAGGTCTCCTGGTCGGTCAAGGAAGGCGAGCGCTGGGTCATCCTCGGCCCCAACGGTGCCGGCAAGACCACCCTCCTGAACGTCGCCTCCAGCTATCTCTTCCCCAGCAAGGGCACCGCCACCATCCTCGGCGACACCCTCGGCAAGGTCGACGTCTTCGACCTGCGCCCCCGCATCGGCATGGCCGGCATCGCCATGGCCGACAAGCTCCCCAAGCGCCAGACCGTGCTGGAGACCGTGCTGACGGCCGCGTACGGCATGACGGCCCACTGGCAGGAGGAGTACGACGAGGTCGACGAGCAGCGCGCCCGCGCCTTCCTCGACCGCCTCGGCATGAGCGACTACCTGGAGCGCCGCTTCGGCACCCTCTCCGAGGGCGAGCGCAAGCGCACCCTGATCGCCCGCGCCCTGATGACCGACCCCGAGCTGCTCCTTCTGGACGAGCCCGCCGCCGGCCTCGACCTCGGCGGCCGCGAGGACCTGGTCCGCCGCCTCGGCCGGCTCGCCCGCGACCCCATCGCCCCCTCCATGATCATGGTCACCCACCATGTCGAGGAGATCGCCCCCGGCTTCACCCACGTCCTCATGATCCGCCAGGGCAAGGTCCTCGCCGCGGGTCCGCTGGAGCTCGAGCTCACCTCGCGCAACCTCTCCCTCTGCTTCGGCCTCCCGCTCGTCGTCGAGCAGGTCGGCGAGCGCTGGACCGCCCAGGGCCTGCCCCTTTCCTGACCCCGTCGCGCCCTGTCCGCGGCAGACCCGCGGCCCTACCATGACCATGTGAACGACATCGACGCATGGGTGTGGTGGCTCGTCGGCGCGGCAGCGCTCGGAATCCCGCTCGTGGTCACCGCGATGCCGGAGTTCGGCATGCTCGCGGTGGGCGCCGTCGCGGCCGCGGTCGCCGCCGGACTCGGCCTCGACGTCGTGGTCCAGGTACTCGCCTTCGTCGTCGTCTCGGTCGCCCTCATCGCCGTCGTACGGCCCATCGCGGCCCGGCACGGCAGACAGCGGCCCCGACTGGCCACGGGGATCGACGCGTTGAGGGGAAAACAAGCCGTCGTCCTGGAACGCGTCGACGGCTCGGGCGGCAGGATCAAGCTCGCCGGAGAGGTCTGGTCGGCGCGCTCTCTCCACACCGACCACGCCTACGAAGTGGGCCAGGAGGTGGACGTCGTGGACATCGAGGGAGCCACCGCGATCGTCATCTGACCTCGCGGGACTCAACTGAACCGAACGACCCACGAGTTGCGCGACGGTCTGTCAGACTCGACCAGCAAGATCGATCTCCTGGAACCACAGGTTCTGTCGAAGGCGCCGAGGCGGAGAAGGGTACGGGGAGCACGATGGCACCGGTCATCATCGTCCTGATCATTCTGGTGGTGTTGGTCTTCATCGCCCTGATCAAGACCATCCAGGTCATCCCACAGGCCAGCGCCGCCATCGTCGAGCGCTTCGGCCGCTACACACGGACACTGAACGCGGGCCTCAACATCGTCGTCCCGTTCATCGACACCATCCGCAACCGCATCGACCTGCGTGAACAGGTCGTCCCGTTCCCGCCGCAGCCGGTGATCACCCAGGACAACCTGGTCGTGAACATCGACACCGTCATCTACTACCAGGTGACCGACGCCCGCGCCGCGACCTACGAGGTCGCCAGCTACATCCAGGCCATCGAACAGCTCACCGTCACCACGCTCCGCAACATCATCGGCGGCATGGACCTGGAGCGCACCCTGACCTCCCGCGAGGAGATCAACGCGGCCCTGCGCGGTGTCCTCGACGAGGCCACCGGCAAGTGGGGCATCCGCGTCAACCGCGTCGAGCTGAAGGCCATCGAGCCGCCCACCTCCATCCAGGACTCCATGGAGAAGCAGATGCGCGCCGACCGTGACAAGCGCGCCGCGATCCTCACCGCCGAAGGTACGCGCCAGGCCGCCATCCTCACCGCCGAGGGTGAGAAGCAGTCCCAGATCCTGCGTGCCGAGGGTGAGGCCAAGGCCGCCGCCCTGCGTGCCGAGGGCGAGGCCCAGGCCGTCCGTACGGTCTTCGAGGCGATCCACGCCGGAGACCCCGACCAGAAGCTCCTCAGCTACCAGTACCTCCAGATGCTCCCGAAGATCGCCGAGGGTGACGCCAACAAGCTCTGGATCGTCCCCAGCGAAATCGGCGATGCCCTCAAGGGCCTGTCCGGAGCCATGGGCAACTTCGGCCAGATGGGCGGCGGTTCGGGCGGCAGCGGCTCCGGCAACGGCTCGGAGCAGCGCCGCGAGAAGCCGCAGATCGACTGACCTGTCGCGTACGTGAGTGGGGCCCGCCTTCTCCATGAAGGCGGGCCCCACTCACGTACTGTCACGACGGCCTAAGCCGCCGCCGCGCTCTGCGCCAGCCACTCGGGCAGTGCGCCCAAGTCCTCGTGCCCCAGAGCCAAAAGCATCGCATCGGCGGGCGTCGGCTCGAACGGCTGCCGCAGCAGCGGCATGCCCGCCTGCTCCGGAGTCCGGTTGGCCTTGCGATGGTTGTCCTCCGCGCACGAGGCCACGGTGTTCAGCCAGGTGTCCTGCCCGCCCTGCGACCGTGGCACCACGTGGTCCACGGTCGTCGCCCTGCGCCCGCAGTACGCGCACCTGTGCCGGTCCCGCACCAGCACACCCCGCCTGGACCACGGCGCTTGTCTTCGGAACGGCACCCGTACGTACCTGCACAGCCGGATCACCCGGGGCGCGGGTATGTCCACATCGGCGCCCCGCATGCGCAGTTCGGGGTGGGCCTGCTCAACGACGGCCTTGGCCGTCAGTACCAGCACGACGGCTCGGTTGAGGGTCACCGTCGACAGCGGCTCGAAGCTCGCGTTCAGCACCAGCGTGTCACGCATCCAGCCCACCTCCCATGTGCACCGGCCCACCCCCCGGCGGGCTTGGATCAACTCTGGACGGGCGCGCCGAGATGGACAACGCAATAAAAAATGCCCGCCCCTGATCACTTCCAAGACCAGAGGCGGGCAAACGTTCCATGAACGCCGGGCTTACTCAGCCCTTCCCGGGGTTCTCGTACTCACCGATGAGCTGAGCGCGCGCGATCGTGTGGAACCGCAGGTTGAATCCGACGACGGCGGGCGAAGCGTCGGCATCCGGACCGAGCTTGGCCTGGTCCACGGCGTACACCGTGAAGACGTACCGGTGCGGCCCGTCCCCGGGCGGCGGTGCGGCACCGCCGAAGTCCTTCGTCCCGTAGTCGTTCCGCGCGTGCACGGCACCCTCCGGCAGCCCCTCGAACTTGCCGCTGCCCGCACCCGCGGGCAACTCGGTCACGGAGGCCGGAATGTCGAACACGACCCAGTGCCAGAACCCGCTGCCCGTAGGGGCGTCCGGGTCGTAGCAGGTCACGGCGAAGCTCTTGGTCTCGGGCGGGAAGCCCTCCCACCGCAGATGCGGTGAGGTGTTGCCGGCCGCGTGTACCTGAGCGTCCTTGAGCGTCGCACCCTCCTGGACGTCCTCGCTCGTGACCGTGAACGACGGCACGGGCGGGTGGAAGTCATGGGGGAGCGGCCGCCTCTTGAGCTCGGTCACCTCGGTACCTCCTGAACGGTTCTGGAGTCAGTGACTCCGAGCCTAGGGCCCTAGAACCAGTTGCGCTTGCTCCCGACCTCGGACAGCCACTGGTTGAGGTAAGCCGCCCAGTCGGTCCCCTGGTAGTCGTGCAGGCCCACCTGGAACGAGCGGTAGGTGTCGCTGCTCTCGCTGAACAGCCCCGGCTTCTTGTCCATCTCCAGCACCACGTCCATGGCGTGCTCGTCGGCCACGAAGCTCAGCTCGACCTGGTTCAGGCCCCGGTACTGCGACGGCGGATAGAACTCGATCTCCTGGTAGAACGGCAGCTTCTGCCGCGTGCCCCGGATGTGGCCGCGCTCCATGTCCGCGTTCTTGAAGCGGAAGCCCAGCTGGATGAAGGCGTCCAGGATCGCCTTCTGCGCCGGCAGCGGGTGGACGTTGATCGGGTCCAGGTCACCCGAGTCCACCGCACGGGCGATCTCCAGCTCGGTCCGCACCCCGATGTGCATCCCGCGCAGCGGCTGCCCGTCGATCATCGTGACCGGCGTCTCCCACGGGATCTCCAGCCCGAACGGCACCGCGTGCACAGCCCCCGCCTGCAGCTCGAAGGCCCCGCCGAGCTGCACCTTGGTGAACTCGATGTTCTGCTTGTACTCCTCGTCGCCGCTCTCCACCTCGACCTGCGCCTGCAGGCCCACGGACAGCCCCTCGATGTTCTGGTTCACGGACCCGCCCTGGATCCGCACCTCACCCTGGACGACACCGCCCGGCACCACGTTGACCTCGTTCAGCACCGTCTCGACCGAAGCTCCGCCGGCCCCCAGACTCGCGAGCAGCTTCTTGAACGCCATGACTCTCCCTTTACGAACGGATCCTTGATCCCTACAAACGCGATCCGGGCACGACCGGTTCCGCGCCCACACCCTGGCAAGCCGACGGATCCTTGACCACCCCTGGGCAACCACCCGTCTGGACTACGCTCGGACGCCATGATCGCGCCCTCGGACCGTACGCCCCTGCCCCGGAAGTTCTTCGACCGGCCCGTCCTCCAGGTCGCGCCCGATCTCCTGGGCCGCATCCTCGTCCGTACGACACCGGACGGCCCGATCGCGGTACGCCTGACGGAGGTCGAGGCGTACGACGGCCCGAACGACCCCGGCTCCCACGCCTACCGAGGCCGCACGCCCCGCAACGACGTGATGTTCGGTCCGCCAGGACACGTGTACGTCTACTTCACCTATGGGATGTGGTTCTGCATGAACCTCGTGTGCGGTCCCGAGGGCACCGCCAGCGCGGTCCTGCTGCGCGCCGGCGAGATCATCGAGGGCAAGGAACTGGCCCGCAAACGTCGACTCTCGGCCCGGAACGACAAGGAACTGGCCAAAGGCCCGGCCCGCCTCGCCACGGCCCTGGGCGTCGACCGCGCCCTCGACGGAACCGACGCGTGCGCGGCCGGCGACACCCCGTTGCGGATCCGGACCGGCACCCCCGTCCCCTCCGACCAGGTACGCAACGGGCCGCGCACCGGAGTGGCGGGCGACGGTGGGAACGGGGACGTTCACCCCTGGCGCTTCTGGATCGCCGACGACCCGACCGTGAGCCCTTATCGGGCCCACGTGCCGAGGCGCCGCCGAAGTTGACTTGCCTGGGGAAGGTGCGTAACGTGGCCCGAGCCGCTGAACCGGGTACGGCAGTAGCCAGCAGCCGGAGCGGCCAAACCACTACCTACGGCCTCCCCTCAACAGGGGCGAATTCTGGTGTGCTCGCACGCCTGAATTCGGACCGGCGCAACTCGATTATGAGTTCGCGAGGGAATCGGCTAACGTAGTGAATGTCGAAAGGCCGACGGGCGAAAGCCCGCAGCCCCGGACAATCCCGCCGACCGGGAATCGGACACGAAAGAGTCTGATAGAGTCGGAAACACCGAAGGGAAGCCCGGAGGAAAGCCGCGAGAGAGTCTCTCGGGTGAGTACGAAGGAAGCGACCGTTCCTTGAGAACTCAACAGCGTGCCAAAAATCAACGCCAGATATGTTGATACCCCGTCTCCGGCCGTCACGGTCGGGGCGAGGTTCCTTTGAAAAAACACAGCGAGGACGCTGTGTGCGAGAGGATCATTCCTCCTCTCGCACCGCTCTCGTGGTGTTCATCCCGATTACGGGAAAACATTCACGGAGAGTTTGATCCTGGCTCAGGACGAACGCTGGCGGC